>JAFQTK010000063.1 GCA_017409065.1 bacterium | reverse complement strand
CTGTAAATAAGTTTCATCAATCTGTCATACAAGCCTAACTGAGGGTTTTGATATCCCATTTTAGTTGTATAATCGGCGATCGTACCATTTAATAATAATTGTCTATACAAAGCGACATCTTTACGAAGAGTATCCATTGTTGGTTTCAAATTTACACCGGAATGAGAAACAGAGGCTCTCATGTAGTCCTGAGCAAATTTACTTCCCTCTTCTATATTTGAAGTTCTGCGGAAGAAATCCAAAACATGCAAAACTTTATACATACCATTTCGAAGCTCGCTTGTGCGACGAGAAAGCCTATCAATTGAGTTTTCAACCAAGCTTCCATTGCTCGTAACTTTATCACCTACAAGTCTATCACTAATTTTTTCAAAACCATCGGCACGGAATCTTTCTGCCATTGACTCATAAAGAGTTCGATACTGCTGTTCCAAAGTCTTTTTTACACCTTGAGAAACACCATTTTGTGTATTTGGAAGAACAGTCTTGTCATATTCTAATATTGCAGCCTGAACTCTACGGACAGCACGCTCATAACTCTTATCATCACGAGTAACAACATCAAGTTTTTTAAGCAAAATTTCATTGGCTGAACTTTCACCCATTTTAACTTGCTCAATTTCTTCAGCTGTCATACCAATCGACTTCAAAAACTCCATCGAGAAGTTGTTCCAACGATTAGCAGCTACCGTTTCAGGAGCATTATTAAAGTAAACTGAATAATAACCTTCTAACAAGCCTTTTCTCACAGAATATTCATAAAGTCCTTTATCTAATTTTCTAATTCGCTGAATATTTTCCGTAGAAAGCACCATTTTTTTGCCATTAGCCGCTGCAAAATCACGACAAGCTTTGTTAATTTCTTCTCGTTCTGCCCCCATAGACTCTCCAAGTCTACTACTTGCAAGAGCAATTATTCGTTTATTAAACGCTGGAATACTTAGATTTTGTTTTGCCAATTTTTGCAAATCATCATCTGTAATAACACTTAAATCTAAAGGTTTATGTCCATTTCTAAGTGCACCCTCATTCAAATCAGTTTGTAATTTTCTTAGATATGAACCAAACTTTTTCGCATAATCATCATTAACGGTTCTTACAGGCTCAGTTAAAATTTCTTCCAACTGTGTTTTTACATATTCTTTTAACAAAACATCATTTGGGTCGTGTGCAAGTCTTGTCGCAAGTTTTTCAACTTTTTCAGGAGTTAGACAAGAATCTTTGTCTAGAGCTAACGCTGCATTTAATCCCTTTGGATTGTAATCATCTAATTTATTTGAAACTTCAGCCCCTACATTACTAAGTCTAGCTTCAAATCTATCAATTTTAGCTTGTTCAATAGCTGCACCTGTTGCCCCAAAAATATTATCAGGGAACTGATGTTTATCACTGCGAGGAGTCACAATTTTTTCCACGGCATTACACATCAAAGCACTCATAAGAGGTGTTGCAAAACCTGCTGTTAACATCCACAACGTATTTCCCTGTAATGCTATTTTATGTGCTTTCTTCTTTATAACTTCATTGCGGTTATGAATATCACGAGGAACACCAAGTTTGTCGCCTAATTTTGACAAATCTTCATCAGTATACAAATCCCAAGGAATATACTGAGGGTCTTGGAAAAACATCTTTTTTCTTCCTTCGTTATCAACGTAACGTTGATGAATATCTAGGCCATGCATAGCCTTAATCGGAGCTTGTATAAACAATTTTGGCCACAATGCCATAGACGCAAAAAATGTTCCAAATCCGACAAATTCCATAGCCTTAGTTTGAGCAGTTTTACCTCTTGTAAACAAATATCCCGCCAAACCTAAAGCACCCGCTTTCATTGCAAAATCATTTATTCTGCCCAAATCATGGTCATTAGATTTACCCATAATTCCATTTTTGATATTAACTAAATTTTCTTTAATATCAGTCACAAAATTTACAGGTGCCATATAAAAAGGCTCTCTAACAATATATGACCTATTTGGTCTATCCGGTTTAATCAAACTTGTTGTTGCAATAGGCTTCCAATCCTGAGGAACACGTTGTCTTTCCTGAGGTGAATTTAAAATATTCGGTTTTTGTAATGTAATATTTAATAAATTCATTTAGCCCACCGTATAATCTTTATCGTAATCTATTTTTCCATCCTTCAAATCTGCTTGTTTATTGAAGAAATTAAATGTTGACATAAATGCACCCAATACAGTTGATGTTGCAGCAGCTAACACAAATGCTTTACCTGCGGCTGCTCTTGTTGGAGATTTATTAACTCCGCCATTCCATAATTGCTTACAAGATTCTTTAAAACCATCTTTTAAATCTTTAGCAAATTGACGAGAGAAAATTTTAACCTCTGAATTATTTTTGACAAACGCCTTGTCCCAACCATCTTGAACAGCTAACGCAACACCTAACCCTGCCCATAAATAAGAAGACAAAGTTGTCCAAGTTTTGGTTCTAATAATCATTTCTTTTATTTTAGGTTTAGCTTCTTGATCTGAATCCGCTAAATCTTTACCCAAGCCCATTCGTTTAGCAACTTTATCATAGTAATAGTTTCTTGGTTTGCCTTTTTTCATATCATATAGCAAATCCCAACGAGGGAAATCTACACTTTCAAAAACCTGATGATACTCATTTCGCTTATCAAGAGCATCTTCTCCCGGTTTTTCCGGCAATGGAGTTTTCATATCTTTATATGGCATATTTACATCTACACCAGTCTTAAGATAAACAGGAACTTCAATAAATTTTTTGGACAAGGATTTCAATGCACCATAAAATAATACACCCAATGCCATTTTACGCCCTATTGAAGATGCATGTTTTGCCTGATTAGGTTCAAAATGTTTTGTCACACCATTAAAAACAGCAATCATCATACCGCTTCCAATAATATACGGAACCATGCCCATTGTTAAAAACTCATAAAAATTAGAGTTTACACTACCTTTCATTCCTCTTATCGGATAGAGCGTAATTGCATTTTGAAATTTTTCCATTGCAATACGGGACTGATTCAACGGACTACCGGAAACAACATGAGCATGCGAATCTCTAATCTCTTTTTCTAACTCAGGTGTGGAATAAAAATCTCTTGTTTTAGTTATTATATTTTGCTGTGGACCAACAGCAGAAACCATTTTAACCTCACATTCATGAACTTAGCTATGTCATGTTTAACCACTGTAAATATTTATCTTTGCTACATAGATTTGGCATGCGTAACAAAATTTTACAAAACTACACATATAACAAAACCGCAACTACTATATTTTTTATATCATAAAAACTTTGAAATTATAGTAAAATTGCATTTTTATATTACATATCTTAAAATACAAATATGTTAAAGATTGCAATGATACCTATCGATAATAGACCTGTTTGTTACAACATGCCAAAAGATATAAACATGTTCTGCGAAGAAACAGAATTTTTCATTCCGCCTAGAGAGCTATTAGGAGGACTAATTGAACCTGCACAATCTGATAAAATTTTAGATTGGTTAGAAAACTTACAATCGATAGACATATTGATTGTTGCATTAGATACAATTGCATATGGTGGGTTAGTTCCGTCCAGAAGAACTAATGACTCTATTGATAGCATAAAATCAAAATTAATTAGACTTAAAGAAATAATACAAAACAAGAATATAAAAACATACGCTTGTTCTAGCATAATGAGAATTTCCAATAACAACATCAATGAAGAAGAAAAAGAATATTGGAGTCTTTGGGGCAAAAAAATATTTGATTACTCTTATAATCTGCATAAAGCCGAAAAAATTCAATCTTATGATAGCAACGCTAAATTTTCCTGCATAAGACAAGTTATTCCTACTGAAATTTTAGAAGATTATTTTGCTACACGAAAAAGAAATTTTGAAATAAACAAACTATATCTTAATTGGCAAAAAGAAGGCTTATTCAATTATTTAGTATTTTCTAAGGATGATTGTGCTGAATTTGGTGTAAATGTATCTGAAGCAGAAGAACTTCAACAAATTATCTCAAATGAAAACTTGAAAGCATTGATAAAAACAGGTGCAGACGAAATCCCCTTAAGTCTTATGGCTAAAGCTCTTACAGACAACAAAGCTAATAAAATCAAAATTTTCCCTAAATTTACAAAACCTACTGAAATCAATCTTATTTCTAAATATGAAGACATCTCAATTTACAATTCCGTAAAAGGACAAATAGAGCTTTGCGGTGCAGAACTTGCAACAGATGAAAAAAATGCAGACATAGTTTTACTTGTAAACAATTTTAAAAACGAACAAGGTGAACTGGTAATGGACATTGCGACAGAACCTTTTAGCGGCAGATTAACATTACCAACAAAACCGTTTATTATTGCGGATGTTGCTTATGCAAACGGAGCGGACAACAAATTTGTAGAAGCTCTATTCGCAAATACAATAGACTGGGAAAAATTTTTAGGTTTCGCAGCGTGGAACACATCTGCAAACACTTTAGGAAGTGCAATTTGTGCTGGGATATTCAAATATCTGACGAAACATAATACAGAAAACTTTAAAAAATTTCAAATCATTCGCTTTGCTGATGATTGGGCATACCAAGCTAATTGCAGAAGTAAAATCAAATCAATCTCAAACGAACCAAACATTGAACTAATAACTGATTTAATGAAACAGTTCATCTTACAAATTGAAAATTACTTGGAAATTTCACAACAAAAAATCTGCTACAAGTTTCCTTGGAACAGATTTTTTGAAATTGAAATCATTATAAACTAAGCAGTATAGTTCATTTTATTTTGAGCTTTTAATTCTCTTTCCTTATTAATTGCGTACTCACCGACTGCAGCACCACCCGCATAACTTAGGATTGAAGCCGTTGCAAACGCTAACCCTTCAGTTCCAACAGCCAGAATTTTACCCCATTTGCCACCTTTTCCGCCAACAGAAGCTATTTTTGATAGAACTTCCTGAGCCGGTGCAGTTTTTGCAAAAGATTTAAACGCAGCTTCACCAGCAAACATCGCTCCAATTCCCGGAGCAACGGTACACAAAGCTTTTTCTTTATCATCAGCTACCGCCACTTTAATAACCGATGCTCCAACGATAAGAGGATTGACCGCATTTGCTAAGAATTTAGCACTTTTTGCCCAAAGAGAACCCTCTTTTGCAGCAGTTTCCATATAACTTACAGCATTTTCTGCTGGTCTGAACCCAATTTCACTCAAGCCTTGTGTGGTCTTAACAGCTTGTCCTGCAGCAACAGCAATACGTGCACCGTTATCGTTGCACGCCATATCCCAATTTCGGGACGCAAATATTGCTCCTGTAATAAAATTTGCCATGATAAATTTGTCCACACTAAATGTAAAACACTTCCATACATGTAAAAACATTTTCTTCGACAAAATTGCCTGAATTAAAAAATAATTTACAAAGTTTACAATATAACGTCAAAAGAACAAAATGTAAAAAGAGTATTACGTCTAAACTAAAACCCTAAAACTAGACAAAGTAAAAAAGGTCGGTTTTAGGGTTTTAGTTCAAAGCTGTGGCTCTTATTTTTTATTAAACTTATTTATTATCCGATTTTTTCTGCTAATTCATCATCTATATCAACGTTAGAATAAACATTTTGAACATCATCATGTTCTTCCAATTTTTCTAACAAAAGAAGAATTTTTTTAGCTGTTGCCTCATCCGTAATTTCCAAATCATTTTCAGGCAATCTGGTTAAGTCAGCACTCAAAGCTTTAAATCCGTCTTTTTCCAAACCTTCAACAACAGCTTGGAAATTTTCAACTGAAGTAAGCACACGATATTCTTCTTCATCTTCTTCAATATCATCTGCACCATAATTCAATGCTGCTTCAAAAAGTTTTTCATAATCGGTTTCCAAATCAAAAGTTAATAAACCAACAGGCTTAAACATCCAACCAACACAACCTGTTTCACCTAAATTTCCGCCATATTTTGTAAAATAGCTTCTTATATCACCGGCTGTTCTGTTACGATTATCAGTCATAGCTTCTATAAATATAGCAACTCCACCTGCACCATACCCCTCGTATGTTAATTCTTCATAATTATCTTGGTTAGAAGCTCCTGCACCTTTTTCAATTGCACGTTTTATATTATCCGCAGGCAGACCTGCAGCTTTTGCTCTGTCAATGGCTGTTTTTAAACGAAAATTTGCAGCCGGATCAGGACCACCTAGTTTTGATGCTACCATTAATTCTCTTGAAAATTTTTGAAATTCAGCTGCTCTTGCTGAATCTATTTTTGCTTTTTTACGTTTAATTGTTGACCATTTTGAGTGTCCTGACATACTTTCATCCTTTTTATAAAATAATCTGTATTTTTATTGTATTATAAAATTGTAAAAAAGAGAATATTAAGCAGGTATATATGAGCAAAGTTGATATAGCATTAGAAGCATTTAAAAAAGGCAACTACAAAGAAGCACTTGAATCATTTCAAGAAGCTTTAGAACAAGATAATAATAACCCTCATATTTTAAACAATATGGGCTTATGCCATCTCTACTTAGAAGATGATATAAATGCTGAAAAAGCTTTTCTTGAAGCTCTTTCTTATGATGATAAAATTGTTCAGGTTTACATTAATTTGGCTGACCTATATTACCGCCAACACGAAATGCTCAAAGCCATTGAAATTCTTCAAAACGGTGTTTATAAACTACCTGACAATCCTGCACTTAGACACTATTTAGCCAGAGTCTACATTGATGATTCAAGATACGACATAGCTATTGACCAACTGGATGCAGTATTAGAAATTTCTCCCAAAAACTACGATGCATACTGGGATTTAGGAAGGGTATATTTTGAACTTGGTGTTTGGGATATGGCAATTTCTAATTACGAAAGAGTTCTGGAATTTGTTGATAATAACCCTCTTATATACTACAATGTTGCTCTTGCCTATGAATCTAATGATGAAGTTGATAAAGCTATCTCAAATCACCTTAAAGCAATAGCTATAAACCCCGAATTTGCTCATTCATACAAAAATTTAGGGGTTCTATTCTTAGCAAGAGGCGAAAAAGAAGATGCAAAAGAATACTTTGAAGAATACCTAAAATTAAATATTCCGGAAGAAGAAAAAAACAACATTTCTAATATTTTAAAAAAACTTAATTAAAATTCACATTTCCCTATGTATTAGTTGCAAAAAGTATATATCCATGCTAATATCATACAAAATTGCCAAGTGGTTACAATAATTTAAAATTAAATACTTAAGGGAGACATGTGTAATGAAAGTTGAGTTTTCGTCTGCATCTATTTCTTCGATATCCCAAAATCGAAGTATAGCTTCGGCTAAGACAAGAAAGGTTAACACTACTAATTTTAACAATTCAAATCGATTAAATTCCGGCGTACAAATAAGTTTTAAGGGCAACTCATCCAAAAACTATTCTCAATTTTTAAGTATCGCACCGGAAGACAGAGGACTCGGGATTCCCGAATATAATCAGGGCGGGCTTGCCGTAGTAACACAAGAAGCCCCTGAAAGTTGGGCTAAATCACTTAACGGCGATACCCGTACAATACTACCTTACCACAGCTACGATAATGCTGATGGTGGGATTAAAGTTTTAAAAATTCCATATGATGACAAAGGAAAACGAATTGAAGCAGTCGATCCTGAAACAATTCGTTCAGTTGGCACTGACTACCAACTTCGAGAAGGTGAGCGTTTTGTAATTCAAAGTGCCCCACAAAAAGGAAAATCAAAATACATCGTATTGGAACGACTCGGTATTCAAGGTGCAATACCTCGTATTAATCCCGGAACCTTAGAAAAAGAAAGTGTACCTTATCACTTATTTAAGGCAGAAACACCAGGCAGCAAGGTTACAAGATATATTTTACATACACCTGGGTTAGCAAGATTCCCTAAAGCATACAATCCGGGAGAAGGTGCGTACGCAGGTGCTTATGGCGGAGCCTATGCAGGCACAAGTGGTTCAAAAGCACCAAGAGGCGGAGCATATGGTGGTGCATACGGCGGTGCTTATGGAGCACATCTTAACTCTGATGCACTTTATGCGGAAAATGCCAGAGCTGCAGTAGATGCAATGCAAAAACTAAACAGAGAGCAACATGGAAACTTTAACCCCGCAAACATTTGGCTTCACGATAGATTTTCATTCCCTGCAATGAGTGAAATTGCGGATAGAAGTGCTGATGGGAACAAATACTTTAATGGATTAAGAGTTCATGGAACATACCACAATCCGGGCAGACCTTATCAGGGTGCATTTGACAACGTGTTTGACTTTTTAAGAATAATGGCTGGCGACCGTACTATCCGAGAACTCGAAGAACACCCACGATACGAATTTTTAAAATATGTTGATGCTCAGAGAAGAAAACACAAAGCAACAGATGCAGAAATGAAAGAAGCTGAAAAAATTCTTGATCCTGCAATAGGTGTGTTTAAGGATGCACATGGAACTTACAATATGAGTAAAATTCCACTTGTTGCAACGGTACAAAACCCTCACAACATGACATCAGGAACCGTTTCTTGCAACTACGGGATAGAAATGAGTAGCCATAATACAGCTAGCATTGCAGATGGTCTAACTGATGATTTTGCAGCAATAAAAACAATAAACATCACAAACGGCTCAAGTCCTGCTGCATTAAAACTAGATGACCCGGAAGCTAATTTCGGAAGAGGCGGTAATGGTTTAACCGAAAATAAAGCAGGATTTACCACATACGCACCTAAACACGACGAAACAGGAAAACTAACAAACTTAGATGAAATTCTTAATGCTAAAGAAAGCAATAAAAAGTGGCTTATTAATATGATAGCCAATACTGATCCTAATAATGATACAGAAAGGGCAAAATTATTTTTCTATGAAGAACAATATGCACCAAAAAATGGCACAAGACCTTCCACTGTGTTAGGACAATTATCTCCATATCAAGAAGGTGATAAATTAATCATGGGTTGGGGTAGACCTGACCCGCAAAAAGGATTTCCGACTACATTTGAAGCTTTCCAAAAGTTTTTGAAAGATCCGACTATTAGCGAAGAAACAAAACGACACACAAAACTATTGGTTGGTGCCGGTGCTGATACTTGGACTCCGGAAGCTAGAGATTGGCAAAATATTCAAAAAATTATAAAAGAAATCCAAGCAATGGAAGGTGGCAAATACAAAGGTAATGTAATGTATGTAAACGGACTATTCCCTAATCGTTTGGTTGGATGTGCCGATTATACAATATTTACATCTGTATTTGAACCTTGTGGTATTACGCCGCTTGAATCTTATGCCGGTGGTTCTCCCGTTATTTCGGTCAAAACAGGTGGAGCTCCCGACTTTATAGTTTCATTACCTTCAGATTCCAAGACTGTTACCGGACAAACAGGTTTCTTAACCGAAGGACCTTATCTTAAAAACCCTGAACATATCGGCATAACACCTAACGACTTGCTTAACAAATCAGGAGATGAAACTTTTAGAATAATAGACGACAGAAGAAGAAGCATATCTTCTGATGAAGTTGCAAAATGTATAAAAGATGCAGTTACTCTTGATAACACAAATTATAGACAAATGGTGACAAATACATTTGCTCAAAATATAAGTTGGGAAGGAAACGCAGCATATAACGGTGGACAAAGTGCAAACACCAGATATATGAGAGAAGTTTTCCACCTCAACGAAAAAACACTTACACCTCTAAGCGGCAAAGAAAGATACATGAAACCGCTTAGAAGACTAGTTGGTGCAATATCAGGAGTTATGTCATATATTGCAAATAGAACTGCACCGATAATTCAAGCTATAAATGAATCAAAACCGGCTGAATCACTTAAAGAAACCGCAGAAGTAGCAAAAGCTACAAAATGGGGTAAAATCATTACTGGCGGAGCAGTCGGAGTTATTGCTATCGGTACAGGCTCAATGATTTACCTTAACAATAAAAAAGCTAAAGATATCGAAAAACAGCTTTTAAAAGATAAACCATCTTTTTCCAAAGTCGGATAAATAAATACATACATAATATAAAATAAAAAGAGAAATCAATAAAAGGTTTCTCTTTTTTATATTTTGTAAAATTTAAGCAATTATTTAGAAGAAAATGTTTTTATATAAATATAGAAAGTTAAGGGAGTTTTATGGACAAAATTATTTACAAATTAATAAGCAAATTAATTCAGCTTAAAGAATTTACGCACAAAAAAAGGATGGCTCGTTTTTCATCCACAAAAACATATACAAATGGCACGTCAAAAACAATATTTCACGGGGCTCAACAGCTAATTTTAGCTTCGCAAACAGAAGCTAAAAAACAAGAACTCAATCAAAAAGTTAAAGCTATCGTTAAAGAAAAACTGAACGATCCCGAAAAATTATTAAATTTTATTCAAGATGAAGGCACTGACGTATATAGATTACCTAATGTTGATATTTTCTTGCAGCTAATAGGCGAAGAAGAAGGCTTTATTCCTCGCACAAAGAACTTAAAAGCAATATTGCTTAATTTATATGTCAATTTTGTAGCACATAAAAAAATAGTTATTTCACTTAGAACCAGTGAAATGTTCATTTTACGCCCGTTACCACTTGACCCTTATTATATGATTCATCAGTTTCATATGTGGTATGGGTACAAACTTGGTTTACCAGGCTACTCGCTTCGTGAACGTGAGAACTTCAAAAAAATATTTAAGTCAATGAAAAAAGAAGATATATCGTCGCTAACAATTTCTGAAGTAATTGCATTAAAAGAAACAATAGCAAGGGATAAAGAAGCGATAGATTTCGTAATAAATTTGGCAAAAGAATATGATTCGTCCAAAAAACTTGTAAACAAAATTCGGAACGGACAAAGCGTTAAGCTTTAACAATATCAAGAGAATAAAAAAGCTCGATTTAAAAAATCGAGCTTTTTATTTGTTTTGTAGCCTAACCTCGTATGTTTTATGAATTGTTTTTTGTCGGATATTTATAATCTAAAATACTCGAATAATCTTCCGTAGCATTTTCATCAGCATAAAATGTACTCATAGAACTTGCTTGGAATGACATATATTTATTTTCTAATTCATGTCTATCGGCATCCATCTGATAAGCAGCTATTTCAGAACTTGTAATTTTTCCGTCGTGATTTTGGTCAATTTCACTAAAATAAGTCAAAACTGTATTCAACATATCACTTGGAATAGCTCCGGATGCTCCAAGTTGACAAATTTCATCATAAGAAAGTCCTGATTTTGAAATATTTTGCATTAACTCAGTTAAATCCTTAGAGGTAATTTGCCCATCTCCATCATTGTCAATCGAACTGAAATTTGAAGTAAGATACTGAACAAAACCTGAATTTAAGTTTAAAGTATTAACTTTTTCCGAATCAGGATTTGTAATTTGCTCTAACGTCAAACCACCGGTAGTACTACCTTTTGCCAATTGAGCAAAAGTATTATTTAATCCGGCCATTGCACTGGCAAAAATACTGCTGTTTAAAGTCATAAAGACCTCCAATTTTACTTCCTATTAATCTTAGTTATAGTTTAATAAATTTTTTTAAAAAGTAAACCATTTGTTTACAGTATTTATTCAATAAAGCAAAAAACCCCGATAATCGGAGTTTTTCACTATTTTATGAAAGGGAACTTTTAATTTTAATAAGCTGCTGTATCTTCCTCATCAGGTGCATCATAGTAAGATGTATTTTTAGCTTCATATTTACCTTCTTTAAGTAAAGTCATATATTGTTCTAAAGCACCTTGTTGTGCATCCCAGCTAAAATTCTTTTGCATAGCTGTTTTTTGCATTTTTTCGAGTTTGTTTGGCTTTTTAAAGAACGTATGTAAAGCCCTTTGCATAGCATCTTGATACCCTTGCCAGTTAGAAGTTGGAATATCTCTGCTTTCCGTTCCTACATACATAATTTTACCTGTATTCCCATATCCAACATCTTTACCATCATAAAAAGCGGTTGATAAGAATCCATCTTTTTGATCTCTAATTGTTGAAACCAAACCACCAGTGGATGTTGCTATCGGGATAACACCTTTTGGCATAACTTCCATCTGAACCAACCCACAAGGCTCAAACTTTGACGGAATTAAGAAAAAGTCAGAAGCAGTTGAAAGCAAATTCGTATTTGCAAAGCCCTTGAAAAGAACAAATCTGTCAGCAAATTTAGGATTAATACTTCTAAGCTCATTTTTAAAATCTTCTAACTCTTTATAAATAGATGTTTCAGCCGGAGGTCCACCAACAAGAACAACCGGAACTTCCCAATCTTTATATCTTGGATTAGTTGCAAACTCTCTTGCAAAATTCAAATAAGCTTGTTTGAATATTGTATTAACCCCTTTTTGATCGGCAACACGTCCTACAAATGTCATAACCGGAACTTTTGTCGGGTCTTCTATATCAGAAAGATTTGTTTGATTTGGTCTGTACATTTTGTACTTTTTCTTGCTATTTTCAGTATCCAAACTGTTCCAATCTGCATATGATTCTTTTTGTTCTCGTTCAATAATTCTATTTAAAAGCTTGAACATTTGTCTTTTGTTTTCAGCTTTTCCTTCTTTTACAGTGTCAGCATCATAAGCCATCAATTTAATATCACTTGTATCTACGGTTAATTGAGGATCTCGGTTTTCCATCAAATGACTTTGAACAGTACCTAACCACGATTTAAGATTAGCTTCAGTCGGTACAACTAAACTTTTAGTCAATCCATTTGTAATAGGGGTGAAAGTACCCGCTGCATTTCTCATTTTTAACAAGTTTTGCATGCCTGAACCTAAAATTGGAGATGCTAAAAGTTCTTCACCATAATTTGCGGACACAGGAGCGACTCTATCAGCCAAAGCCAAACCCATCATTCCAGGATTTACTGCATCATACTTAAATAAAGCATTTCTGTCTTCTTCCGGCAAATCATCTCTACTATGCGAATTTTCAACAATAGTTTTTGCGTGTTCACCAAATAAAGTTCCCAAAACTTTTGTTCTATCAGTTCCTTTATCAGCAGATATAGCACCTTGATAACCTAAGTTATGAGCAATAAAAACTGTTGGTGTTTCATTGAAATATTTAGCAGTTTCTTCCGGCAAGTTATTTTGTTCTTTTTCCGCTACTGACATATACTTCATCAATGGAGCCAAAGAACCAACGTGCCAATCATTCATAATCATAACATTAGGAGCTTTTAACTGTTCTCCTTTTTCCGTTTTATCTGCAGTCTTATCAGTAGCATCTCCACTAACTTCTTCATTTTTTAGTTGTTTAGCAAGTTCATATACACATTTTGAGAAATATGCAAACCTGATATTTTCGCCGTATCCAAACTTATTGTCAACATAACATCCTTCACACCCTTTGTTGTTTTCGCCTTCATCAGTATTAAAAACCTCTGGGTCATGAATCATCAAATACGGAGTTGTTCCTATAGTAGCTTTATAAACGATTACTGGACGTTTAACTACCTCTCCGCCATCTTTCCACTCATCAAATATTGGAACATTTACATCCGCAACTTTTTTCAATCCGACAAAACCTTTTCCATAATAATACTTAGGCTTTTCCGGATCTGATAAATCCAACTTTCTGTCACGAGAATTTGTATACAATGGTGTAACAACCGTCATTTTCTCTTCGTTTTGATTGAAATTCACATTAAAACTTTCAGGCAAATCATTTGCAACTTTACCCAAACCACCAACTTGCATAAATTTTTCAGTTTCAGCAGAAACCATCCAAGCATCTACTTTATCTATTTTAGGCCACGGATACTTACCATTAATACGTTTTGAGGCTTCTGCCTGAATAGCCATCCTATTATCATGACTTAACCAGTTTGGGCAAGCTTGAGGAACATTCACTTTATTATGTGCAAATCCCCATCCTACGTTTGCAACCTCTTGCCCACCTTTAAAAGAAATTTTAGTGGCATTATTTCGACCAACCATTGTCATAAAATTCATAAGAAGGTCATTTGAGTTGATATTTGCACTATTTGCAATACTTGATTTGTTATTAGAAGTGTTATTATATTTTCGATTTAAACGACTTGCTTCAACTGAGCCTAGTTGTAAAACTGATACCATTTTGTTCCCTTTCTTGTAAATAGTACTTAGAACAAAGATGGTAAATATATTTTTTTGCGACAAAAAGAATAAAATTAAATTTATTGTAATAAATTTTTACAATTAAACATTTTGATTTAAAAGTTTTTCAAATAATTTTGATGGTTCAACATCTCGCATACGACCGAATTTTTTTTGTTTTAACGGAGAACTAAAAATTATTTTTTGCTTGGCACGAGTTATTGTGACATACAAAAGACGTAAATTTTCTGCCAATATTTCTTTTTTCAATGCAATTGCATTTTTCGTCTTATAAGATTTATCCAGAGCCTTCAATTCTTCATAAAAACTACTATAATCACCTATTTTAATTGATTTAACATCACTACCTAAAGTCGTTTCAGTGAACTCAGGCACAAACACATAATCAAATTCATCACCTTTAGCCTTATGCATTGTCATAACTTGGACTGTTCCGCCCAAAATATTAGACAATATTGATTCATCGGCAGTAAACAATTTTAAACCTGCGATAGTTGGTCGTTTCGATATTTGCAAAAGTTTGGATAAAATTTCTTGTTTAGAAGCTGAATGTGTCATAAAACGACGAACTACTTCTGAAATTATATACAAATTCGATTTATCAACCGCATCTTCACAATAATATTCACCTATTTTTAATACGAACTGTTCGAGTGGCAAAACGCTTAAACCTAACCAATAATTCAACTCCCAATGTAGATTTATCAAGTTAATATCCTCTAATTGAGAAGCATCAACGGCAATAAAAGGAACTGACAAATTTTCAAAATACAAATTATCTTCTTTTTCATTAAACAGCGTTTTATAAACTTCCAAAACACAATTATTATCCCAAGGCTCCAGACAAAACTTCAATATAGCCAAAATTTTATGAAAAATAACACTTTGGTCTAAACAATCAGAGCGAGAAATAACTAATACTCCCTTTTCTCTTAAAAAAGAACTATATTGTGCCACTTGAAAATTATTTCGCACAAGAATCGCAACAGATGCACAAGGAGAATGCTGAAAAATATTTTTGATACCGGTTATTATAGATTCTTTTTCTTCATTTTCATCTGCATACACTTTTGCGGATACAGAATTAAAACTCTTTGGATTTTTTCCGATGACTTC
The DNA here is from genome assembly GCA_017409065.1 of bacterium. GTDB lineage: Bacteria > Cyanobacteriota > Vampirovibrionia > Gastranaerophilales > Gastranaerophilaceae > RGIG2134. Next base: position 12,042 of record JAFQTK010000063.1, on the reverse strand, counting down.
TTGCATTTTTATATTATAAAAAGCATTACTTAATTCCGGCTCACTAGCAGTTATATCTATAAGTTTATTAGCAAGTTCAAAAATTTCTTTTGCACAACGTTGAGAATAATTCATTTCAACAGATACAGCTTGCTGAGCAAACTGCTTAAAGCCGTCCATATCTGAATTAGTAAATGTTGCTGTTATCGCTTGATTTATATCTCCACAACGAACAATATTACCATGTTTCCCTGCCAACAAGTTAATCAATTTTTGTTGAATAGCAGAAGAATCTTGTGCCTCATCTTCAAGTATGTAATGGCACAAATTTTGATAATAGGAAAGTATATCAGGATTTCTTTCAAGTAAACGAACTGCAAGAATCAACATATCGTCATAATCTATCAAATTTTTCTCTGCCAATTTTTTCTGATAACGCTTATAAAACTCAACAAATTCTTTTAATTCCTTAGTTTTTGGAATATTAGATATATTCAAATATTTTGCAATAGATATTGATTTATCAAATTTTTCAAACTCTTCATACTTGAGTCCCAATTCTCCAATTGATTCTTGAATAATTTTTTGCCGCAAAATTTCATCACAAATATCAAAATCTTCCCCCAAATTAACTTTCGAATAATTACCATTTTCTTTAATAATTCTCAACGCTAAACCATGTATTGTTGAAATATTGGGCAAAGAAAATGAATTTTTATTATCATCTGTTAAATTTAAAGCATTCGTAAGTCTATCTTTTAGGGTTTTTGCAGCTGATTCCATATAAGTCAATACAAAAATATTTTCCGCCGCCGTTCCTTCAACAATCAACTTTGTTATCAGAGCTTGCAGAACGGTTGTTTTTCCCGCTCCTGGTACAGCCATAAGTGCAAGTTTTCCCTGTTTATATTCCATTACGGGTTTTTGATCTTCTCTTGGCTCAAATTGTATTTTTAATCTAGTACTTACAGCCTTATCACTCGGTTGTTTTTTGATTAAATGAGAAATTCCAACATTGTTTTCCACACCCAATGAACTATAATTTGATGACAAAACAAAAATTTTATCTTTTGCCAACAACTGTAATTTTCTAAGCTGACGTTTCGTTTTTTCCTCAACACATTTGATTGAATCTTCATAGGTAAATTCATTCTTTTGCCAACCTTTAGCTAAAACCCAAGCATTATAGATTGTTCCAGTATCTTGCTTCACCCAATCATCACTTGTAGTATCCAACCAAAACTGATATCTTGCAGACACTTCTAGATCTATAATTTTCTGAGGAGTACCAACAACAACTGAATTTTTTTGCAATTTTTGTGAATTAATATCATTTTCTGCAATAATTGAATTATTTATTTGCTTTAAAATTTTACACTTATCCATAGATAATTGTGTTGCTTCGATATCTCGAACCTGTTTTTCCAAAAACTTAAAATTCGAAATATCATCAACTGTATTTGTGTTCAATGAAATAAAATTTTCATATATTTTTGTAAGTTGAGAGGACAAAGAATCCTTCAAACTGACCTGTGTTACAAACCCAAGAAATTTTTCATATCTTTTATTTAACTCTTCATTCAAAAAATCGTATTTAGCAAAACCACCACTATATTTAAAGTTTTTTATTACATCACACGACTTTTTTATCGGAATACTTAATAAAGAATGAAAAACAGAACAAATTGCATCAATACAAGAATCCGAATTTTTTTCAATTCCATTAATCAACTGAAGCAAACTCAATACACTTTTTATTAAATTATTATCCGATAGTTTTTCACTACCTGAAACAAACTGAACATTTACGTTGAATTTTTCTAATTTACTAGCTAAAGTAAACTTGAGTTGATTGTCAAATGTAGGAGTAATAATACTTATATCATCCGGAGAAACTCCATTTTGAACGAAATCAATTACCTTATCCACACAAACATCTAACATTTCTAAACGTTTTGAATACTTATAAAACTCAAATTCATTTGTATAAGTTTGCTCTTGTGCATCAATAATCTTCTCTTTTGCATCCAATATTTTTACACAATCCAAATCAGCACACAAATATCCGCAACGAGTTGTACCTTGTGGGTCAATACCAACAACCCAACTATCCAGTTGTTTTTTTATTTTTTTGAAGAAATCTGTACAAGCCGGCGTCTGCTCGTCATAATCATCTATTATTATATGCTTTATATTCGCCATAGCATTAGTATTTTCATACAACCATTTAAAAAGAGATTGCTGTCTTAAATAATCAAAAGCACGACGTTCCAATGTTTTTAACTTGAATAAATCAATTGTTCGATTTGCCTCAGCAGCAAAATTTTCATTCAATATTTTGCTCCTAACCTTTACATCTTCAGAACTAAGATTATTCGACACAATCAAAGAATGCCTGCGTAAAAGTTGATGAACCAAGTTAATTTTAGAATTATAGTCTTTAAACCCAACTTCACTGACAGCTTCCAGAAATAAATTTTGAGAAACCTCTAATCCACACATCGTAAACTCTTCTTTTGCAGACTGAGGCATTTCTTTCTCTAAGACTTCTTTATTATTCAAAATTGAATTGTAACAAAGCCCCAAAAATGTTTGAATATTAGGACTATGATTCGACAAAAAAGCTTTTATTATATTTGAAACTTTCTCTTTTTTATAAGAATTTAAAGTCAAAAACAGTACCTGCTCAGGCAAAACTCCATTTTCAATTAACTGAACATAATGTTCAACCAATAACTGTGTCTTATTAGAATTTAAACTCCCAACAATTATCATAAGTTTATTTTACAAGAAAAACTTACACAAAGTTATAAAAGTTAAGTAAGATTACACGGTTTTGTTGATTTACAAGCTTTTATGTAATAAGATAAGTGCATATTAAAAACAAGGAGTGTACCGTGATTAAAGAACATTATTTTCCACAAGAGATTGAACCAATATGGCAAAAAGCATGGGAAGAGAATAAAATTGACAAAACATATGATGAAAGCGACAAGCCAAAATACTACGCTTTATCAATGTTTCCATACCCTTCAGGCAAACTGCATATGGGACATGTCCGAAACTACACGATTACAGACGTAATAGCTCGTTTCAAAAGAATGAACGGCTATAACGTTTTACACCCAATGGGGTGGGATAGCTTTGGATTACCTGCTGAAAACGCTGCAATGCAAAAAGGTGCAGACCCTGCTGTTTGGACTGATGAAAACATTGAATACATGAAAAAACAGTTAAAAATGTTAGGATTAACATATGACTGGGATAGAGAAGTTGCAACTTGTAAACCTGATTATTATAAATGGACACAATGGCTCTTCTTACAATTCTACAAGCGTGGTTTAGCATACAAAAAAGAAGCCGCTGTTAACTGGTGTAATAAATGTGCAACAGTACTTGCTAATGAACAAGTTATAGATGGAAAATGTTGGCGTTGCGATGATGTAGTTGAGAAAAAGTATCTTTCACAATGGTTCTTGAAAATTACAGATTATGCGGAACAATTACTCCAAGACCTTGATAAACTTGAAGGTTGGGGCGATAACGTTAAAATAATGCAAAAAAACTGGATTGGTAAATCAACAGGTGCGATTTTACGTTTCAAAGTTAAAGAAATCGAAGGATTAGAAATCCCTGTTTACACAACTCGTCCGGACACAGTTCATGGTATAACTTATCTTGTAGTTGCACCTGAATATAAAGATATCGAAAAGCTTACAACACCTGAAAACGCTCAAAAAGTTGAAGAATACCGTGCAAATGCTCGTAAAATGAGTGAGATTGAACGTCTATCCTCAGACAGAAAGAAAACAGGTGTTCCACTCGGCACTCATGGTATAAATCCATTTACGGGTGAAGAGTTTCCACTATGGACCGCAGACTACGCATTGGTTGAATACGGTACAGGTGCAGTTATGGCGGTTCCTGCACATGACGAAAGAGATTACGCATTCGCTAAAGTTTACAACTTACCGCTTAAAGTTGTTATTGAAGATAAACAAAATCCTTCCGATTGCTCAACTGAAGCTTTTGTTGACGATGGCATATTAGTAAATTCAAATCAATTTAGCGGAATGAAAAATAGAGAAGCAATAACCGCTATCACACAATATGCAGTTGACAACGGTTTTGGTGAATTTAAAACACAATATCGTTTGCGTGACTGGTTGATTTCTCGTCAAAGATATTGGGGAGCTCCAATTCCTGTTGTATATTGCGAAAAATGCGGAGTTCAACCTGTTCCAGAAGACCAATTACCTGTTAAACTTCCGGAAGATGTTGATTTTAGTGTTGTCGGAAAATCTCCGATTTTAACATCAAAAACATTCTTAGAAACAACTTGCCCTTGCTGTGGTGGAAAAGCAACCAGAGAAACAGATACAATGGATACATTTATTTGTTCAAGCTGGTATTATCTACGCTACGCAGATGCAAGAAACAGCGAAAAACCTTTTAGCAAAGAACTTGCTGACAAGTGGTTACCTGTTGACCAATATGTAGGTGGTATTGAACACGCAATATTACACTTGCTGTATTCCCGATTCTTCACTAAAGCTTTAAAAGATATGGGATTATTAAGTTTTGACGAACCGTTCAAAAACTTGTTAACTCAAGGAATGGTTTTGAAAGATGGTTCTAAAATGTCAAAATCTAAAGGCAACACAGTTGACCCTGATGAAATATTCCAAAACTTTGGAGCTGATACTGCAAGATTATTCATTCTTTCAGACTCTCCACCAGCAAGGGATTTTGATTGGTCTGATGCAGGTGTTGAAGGTTGCTACAAGTTCCTAAATAGAGTATGGAGATTAGTTTCAGCTAACCAAAACAACATAACTTTGGACTACAAATTACCTGAAGCTAGTACTTTGGAAAAAGCAAACAACGATTTGGTTCGTAGCACACACATATTCATAAAAGGTGTAACTCAAGACATTTCACACGAATTTCAATTCAATACAGTAATTTCTAAATACAGAGAATTTGTAAACACCATCTACGATTATGTGGCAAAACATCCGACTTTCAGCGATGAAGACAAACAAGTTTTCAGCTTTGCAGTTGAAACATTAATTAAATTAATGTCCCCTGTAACAGTGCATATGTCTGAAGAACTTTACAAAGGACTTGGAGCGACAAAATCAATCCATGAAACAGAATGGAGCAAATACGACGACAATCTTGCTAAAAATTCAAGCATAACCTTGGTTGTTCAAATTAACGGAAAAGTTAAGGACAAAATTGAAGCTGATGCTGAGTCAACTAAAGAAGAACTTGAAAAATTAGCACTTGAAAGTGATAAAATTAAATCATTTATAGATGGCAAACAAGTTGTAAAAGTTATTGTTGTTCCATCCAAATTAGTTAATATTGTAGTTAAATAACAATAAAACATTAAAAAAGCGGGTTGCATAAACAGCAACCTGCTTTTTGATATTAATTTACAAGACTTCTATCATGATTTATAAGCCCCTGATTGCGTAATCTGTTGTAAAATGAGTTGTTGCTAAGTCTATTACTGTAAATCCTACTTCGCATAATTTGTGACCAATTCTGAGGGTCCGTATCAATTATTTTCCAGTTATAAAATTGAGGATTTGTAGAATTATTCAGCAATTGCGAAAAAACTTTAGAAATAAGAAGAGATTTTGAGGGGATTTGTGGGTTATTTTCTATAATAGCCCATGCATCATAGCTATATTTATCAGATTGTTTAGCAATTAATTTGTATCCCAAATTTCCTTGTTCAGACAACTCATTCAACCTCTTGTATAAATTTATCAGACTTATATTTTTAAAGCTTAAAACTTCTCTTTCAGACAATCTGCTAAAAACTTTTTTTATTTCTTCCGGTGAAATATCTCTTCCCAACACATAATGCAAATGAGCAGGAATTATCCCTTTACTGTTATTTATAGCTTGACTTGCACTTGCTCCTGATTCAAACAAATATAATTTATCGCTGCCAAATGCCCTATTTAATAATCTTGGCATTCGTGAAACATTACGTCTGGTAGAATTAAAATTATCTTTCATTGTTTTTACAAAATTGTGCAATCCATTTTTGACGGGCATAAGCATCAAATGCACTCTTCCCGAACCATATATATTGAAAAACACTGTAAAATCCCGAGAAATTCCATCAAGATTAAGCTCTTTCGCAAATTTTTCACCTAATACGGTTTTAGTAATTGAATTGGCATGCAATTTTCTAAATTCGTCAAACTGTCCGCAATTGATTTGTGAAGCTTTCATCAATGCCTTAAAAGAAGGTTTTGCAGATGTAGAATAAGCCCGCTGATTTTTTATTTGATTAATATTGATTGTCATATTTAAAGATTCCCCTTATTTTTTATTCTTTTAAACCTTCTAAAAATTTTTTTTGCTACTTGTTTTGATAAAATTAATATAATTTCAAAATAAATTTTATTTTATTCATTTTTGGTCTACAATTATCATATGAGGAATATTTGAGAGGCGAAAATGAAACAACAATTAGAAAGTATTTTAAATAGTGCTTTGGCTGAAATTGAAGTAGCTAAAACATCTGAAGATATTGAAAACATCAAATTAAACTACCTTAGCAGAAAAGGTACGCTAAATTCTATCAAGAAAAATTTAAAAGACTTATCCGTCGAAGACAAAAGAATTGTTGGTTCATTGGCAAACGAGGTTGCTCAAACCTTAGAAAGCAAACTGGCAGAAAAATCATCAGAAATATATAGAATTGAGTTGGCGGCAAAATTGGAAAGCGAAAAAATTGACGTTACACTTACAGGTTCTGCACACCAAGTCGGCAGAGTTAATCCGTTAACATCAACTATTAACGAAATTGTAGAAATTTTTCAAGGATTGGGCTTTAGCGTTATGGCTAACGAAAATAGTCCGGAATGCGAAACTGAATATGTAAACTTCGATATGCTAAACTTCCCTCCTGATCACCCTGCAAAAGATATGCAAGACACATTTTATACAAACGTAGCACCTAATGTTATTCTAAGAAGCCAAACTTCAGGGGCTCAAATTAGAGAAATGTTTACTTCAAAACCTCCAATCAGAGTGATTTGTCCCGGAAGAGTTTATCGTTGCGAATCTGTTTCTGCCCGTAAAAACAACTTGTTCCACCAAATTGAAGGTTTGTTGATAGATAATAATATAACTTTCGGAGATTTAAAAGGTGTTTTAAATGAATTTATAAGAATATATTTTGGCGAAGCAAGACCAACCAGATTTAGAAACAGCTTCTTCCCATTTACAGAACCATCGGCAGAAGTAGACGTACAATGTATTATGTGCGGCGGAAAAGGCTGTCGTGTATGTTCAGGCACAGGTTGGCTAGAAATTTTGGGTGCTGGTATGGTTGATGTTAATGTACTCAAAAATGTTGGTATCGACCCAGAAGTGTATAGCGGATTTGCATTTGGTATGGGTGTTGAACGTTTAGCGATGTTGAAATACGCAATTGATGACATACGCCTATTCTTCAACAATGACGTCAGATTCCTAAAACAATTTTAATAATTAAAAAGTCCGACTTAAAAACAAGTCGGACTTTCTTTTATGACCTTTTATTTTGCCAACGTACACACTGCGTACAAATTTCTGTTTCTAAATAACATTTTTTAGAAAAGGCTGAGAATGTACTTCCTGCCCTAGCCCTATAATCATTCACCAACATCGGACAGTTATAAATTCCTTTAGCCGTCAATATTCGTGTATTGCTACAATTAAGCTTTTCTGATGTTTTATCCGAAATATTTTCCATCTCCATTGACTGTTTTTTATCAAAATAAGGTAAAATTTCAAGCGTTACATCATGCGGTGCAATAGAATAACGCTCAAAAGTGTTTTCCATAGCTTTAATTATATCTGCTTCCGCTTCTTTGTAATAATTTGTGTATTTTATAGTCGGAGTGAATGTATATTTAGACAGGCTTTGAACTGCTCCGATAGCCTTTCTAAAAGAGCCTCTACCTCTAATATCGTCATTTTTTCTTTCATCATAACTATCAATACTGATATTAAAAAACAATTCATTCTCGCCTTCGTCCTCAACTTTTTTTAAAAATCGAGCCTTTTTGTCATTGATATTTATACCATTTGAACAAATAGTTACAGGCTTATGCTTAAGACAAGTTCTTAAAATAGTATTAAAATCAGGATGCAAAAGTGGCTCTCCACCTGTCAAAAAAATCATTTTTACATCCAAATCTTTAGTTTCCGTGAGTGCCAATTTTATTGAGTCTAAAGGGATAAAATCTTTTACCTTTTTATATGTATCAAAATTTATATAGCAATGCTTGCATTTTAAATTACAATTTTGATTAGTTAATTCAATATAAAGATTATCCAAGTTTTGAAGCTCCACTTTTGGAGCAGTTAAAATAGTTGTACCCATTTCTTTCTCCTGCTGTCTTACATTATTATTCTAAGTCGTCAAATATTTTTGAAAATTAGACAATCGAGTATTAAAATTTCTAAAATAATAGCTCTATTGGCGAATTTACCCTGAATTTTTACATCAATTGTAAAACTTTGTAAACAATCCATCTTTTTTCCTAAAGTTTTTTATGAAAATGCCGCATGAAAAGGTATATAAAGTTCTATTAAAGGAGAAAGTAATGAATATTAACAACAACTTACAAAATTTGTACGCAGCACAACAACAAAAAGCAGCTTACAATGATTACCAAGCTAAAACTAAAAAAGGTGAAAAAGTAGAGGATAATTTATTCGGCACCGCTGATAAAAACGGAGATAATAAAGTTAACAAAAATGACTTAACTGCTATTAACAATGAAATAACTAAGTTAACTAAAGATAAATTGCTATACGATATTGACGGGGACAAAAAGGTAACTTTGACAGATTTAATGGAGTTTGATGTTAATACAGACATTGATGGAGATGGAAAAGTTAGTGATGCTGAAAAGAAATTTTTAGAAGAACAAAAAAACACACTCATAAACCAACTTAAAGCACAAAAAGATGCTGTTGAGTACGACCTTAACGGAGATGGAAAAGTTGATGCTAAAGATGCATCTGCATTTTTACAATTAACTTCAAAATATAATCAAACTCAGGATGCAACAACTGCTAAATACTTAAAAGATTTCCACGCAATGATGAATGTCAAAGTATTTAATTTTGATGGTGGACAAAACGTAACTCTTAACGATCTTGCTATTGTTGAGCAACGATTAGATATAGCAAAAGCTGTAGTTAATAAAGATTCCAAAACTGCTTACTTGTCTGATAAGTATGAAAAGCAAGCTGATATCAACGGTGACGGCTTAGTTGTTACAGAAGACGTTAAATTGTGGGAAGATGCAGTAAAATCTATAACAGCTCAAAAAGGTTGGAACATAGCAGGGTTGGAATCTCGTAAAGACAGTTATGATGAAGCTGCAGTGACATATAAAAATGCACAAAATGCAGAAGCAGAAGCTAAAACAGCACAAGCAAACGCACAGAAAGCTGAAAGTACTGCAAAATCAAAATATACAACTGCACAAAAAGCTGAAACAACTGCAAAATCAAAATATACAACTGCACAAAAAGCTGAAACAACTGCAAAAACTAAGTATGATGCGGCTGTAAAAGCAGAGGCTGCAGCGAAAGAAGCTTATGAGAAAGCATCAGCAAGTAAGAAGAAAGCTCTAAAAGCAAAATATGACGCAGCAGTTAAAGCAACAAAAACTGCTAAAGCTAATTATGATAAAGCAGTAACTGCAACTAAAACTGCTAAAGCTAATTATGACAAAGCTGTAACTACAACTAAAACTGCTAAAGCTAATTATGACAATGCAGTAACTGCAACTAAAACTGCTAAAACAGCGTACAGTGAGGCTATTACCGCAAGAAAAACTGCAAAAACAAACTTTGATAAAGAAGCTAAGCAATATGATAATATCGACCATTATTTTGCAAAGAAAGAAAGTTTAGAAGAAGCTGAAAATAAAGAGATTGTTAATAATTATACCGCAGCAGTAAAACAAGATACAAAAGAACTTACAGCTGCCGAAAAAGCTCAAACTTCAGCTCAAAGTGCATATAATAGTGCAGATAAAGCATTAACAACAGCACAAAACAAATTAGCTAGCTTAAAAAATCAAGCATTGAAAGCAACTGGTAGCAAATTGAATAGTTTGAACAAACAAATTCAAACTTTGGAAAACACAACTATACCTAACTTGGAAAAAACTAAAGCTGAAAAATTGGAAGCTTTAAATAAAGCGAAAGCTACTGTTGCTACGAAAAAAGCCGAATTATTAGGAACAAAAAATATCAATAACTCGCTTGAAACTACTGATACAAAATTGAAAGCTGCCTTAGAAAATCTTACAGACGAAGAACAATTGCTTATTAAAGAACAAAATATTGATATTACAGAAACTTATCCAGATGGAAGTCCAATGTATCTTTTAGCAAAGGGTAAAAAAGATGGGCAATACCACCTTTATAAATTTGATGCTCCTAATTCAAACATAGCTTCATCTGTAATCAGACATTCAATGGGCTATAATAGTGCAAGTTACAATATTATTGCAAATGGCAATGGTCGGGTACGAATAAGACCTGGTACAGATTCTTCTTCAAATAATGATTTTGAAATTATTATTCCTAAAAAGACAGAAAAAACAGTTTATGAAACCGTCGTAGAAACAGTTACATTACCTGCCGAAAAGGAACTTACAGAAGTAATGGATGAAATCACAGAATTATACAAAGGTGTTCTCGATAAGAATTGGAAAATAGGCGAAAAACCTGATGGTGATATACTAAAATCTATTCAAGCATCTGTTGTAACAGATTACTACAACGGAAAAATCGGAAAAGCCGATATTTCAAAAAACATTGCAAATGAGTTAACTGCACAAGGTTTCAACGGACAAGCAATTTTAGATGCTTTAGCTAAAAATACTGTAGATGGAACAGAACTTAACAATTTGATTAACAAACTTACAGGTGCAATTGCAAAAACAAAACCAACAACTGAAGAGCAAATTAAGACAATAGAAAAGAAAGTTACAACTCTCGGTTCAGAAACAAGCAACAAAAAATATTTTACATCTTCTCCACTTTCCTTCGACCTTAACGGTGATGGCGTTAAGACCTCTGAAACTAAAGTTAAATTCGATATCGATGGTGATGGAAAAATCGATGTAATTAACGATTCAGCTGATGCCGTGTTGGCATTTGATGCAGATGGTGATGGTATTGTTGGTGAAGATGGTAAAGAAGTATTTGGCGACAATACAGACCTTGATGGTGATGGCAAAAAAGACGGATTTGCAAACGGGTTTGATGCATTAAAAGCATTAGCAATGAAAGAAGGCTTAATCGACGGAAAATCAGACAATACTCTTAATGCACAAGATATCGCAAAACTTCAAGAAAAATATGGTTTGGCAATGAAATCAGGTTACAACGGAGAAGCTAAATCCCTAACTGATTTGGGAATCACTTCTATCAACCTTGGAACTACAAACGAAACTCAAATGACAGATAACTTCGACGGCAAAGGCAACCAAATCATGACCCAAGAAGGTTCAACATTTGAAATCAACGGCAAAAAACAAGCATACGCTGATATTTGGCATAGAAAATATGATACAGCAGACTAATATTTCTTCTAAAACTGAACAAGAACGTCCCCGAGTTTCGGGGACGTTTCTATTATTTTAATTCCCACCTTACCGATTAATTTAATTTATAAATCTGGTAAAATTTATTTGTAATTAAAAAGGAGAATTTATATGAAAGTTGAACTGTATACAGTTGATTACTGCCCTTACTGCAAAAAAGCTCTTCAATTTTTGGATGAAAAAAAAGTTGAATATATTAATCACGACATAACCCAAAATGAAGATGAAATGCGTGCAAAACTAGGAATCAAGTACGATATCAAAGGTGATGTAACCGTTCCTCAAATAATAATCAATGACAAAAGAATTGGTGGCTATACAGATATGATGGCACTTTATGAAAATGGAGAGCTTAATTTTAGTTAATTTTTGAAAAATTAGCCCAACGTTTAACTTGACACTGTGCCGTGTGTTT
>JAFQTK010000062.1 GCA_017409065.1 bacterium | reverse complement strand
ATCCTGAGCCGAAGGCGAAGGATCTCCCCGAGTGGAGTCCGTATTCCACGAGATTCTTCGCTAACGCTCAGAATGACGAGGAAGTTAAAAAGCCGCCACTGCGGGGAATACTAGCCAGTTGAACTTTAGCTTTAGAGGCTGTCTGGTGGAAAAGCGGCGATGCCGCAGTCATCCTGAGGCAAAGCCGAAGGATCTCCCCGAGTGGAGTCCGTATTCCACGAGATTCTTCGCTTCGTTCCACTCGCTCAGAATGACGGTGAGGCTAGTAGCGGCAAGATTCTTCGGGGTTCGATTTCTCACCCCTCAGAATGACGAATATATTATTAATAAAAATCCCGCTTGTGACTGCGGGATTTATTTTTATAAATTTTTTAAGCGTTCTATTGTAAAATCAATTGCTCCACGAGAGTTATCGAAAATTCGTTTACAATCCGCCGAAACTTTGTCGTGTAAAGCCCTATCGTCATAGAATTTGACTGCAGTTTCAATAAACTCTTCCTCTGTTTGGACAATTTTTGCAACCCCTTCTCTTGTTAATAACTTATAAATATCTTTAAAGTTAAAAACAGTAGGTCCACTTAACACAGGCACATCCCAAATGTTTGCTTCCAATGGGTTATGTCCGCCTGTATTCGAAAAACTGCCACCTATAAAAGCTAAATATGCTAATGAGAATAACTTAGAAAGCTCTCCCATTGTATCAAGCATAATTGCGTCATTTTGTTCAAAATCGCCGTTTAATGAGCGTTTTGAATAAGAATATTGTTCTTTCTGAAGCAAAGCTTCAACCTGTTCATAACGTTGCGGGTGTCTAGGTGCAATTAACAGTTTTGCATCATCATATTTTTGTTTGATTGTTCTGAAAACATTCAATGCTATTTCGTCTTCACCTTTATGAGTACTAGCGACCACGAATAATCTGTTATTGCCAATTTTTATTTGATTTTTTAAATTATTTCTTTCATCTTCTGTAAGATTTTTTTGAATATCAAATTTTAAATTTCCCATCACTTCTGTTTTTTCAGCAGGTGCTCCGATATTGATTATTCTTTCTTTATCACCTTCGGTTTGCATAAGTATCTGTGTAAACCAGCTTAAAACCTCGGTGAAGAAAAACTTCAAGTGCTTGTATCCATTGTATGATGTCGGTGAAATTCGACCGTTTACAAGAATTAGGGGGATTCTCATTAGATTTGCAATGTATGAAAACATTGGCCAAATTTCTGTTTCCGCAATAATGATTTTATCAGGTTTAATAGCTTTTAGGCAAGCAATAACAGAGAAAAAGAAATCATAAGGGAAATATATAATTTCATCCGTATAATCTTTGAGTTTGTTTATGGCAACTTCTTGTCCTGTTTTGGTGACAGTTGAGAGTACTATATAATCATCAGGAAACTCTTTACGCATACGCTTTACCAGATTTTCAACAGCATTAACTTCTCCGACAGAAACAGCATGAATCAATGTTGTTTTTTTACCGGATTTGTTTTCTGAATAAAATCCTATTTTTTGCAAAAAGCCTGCTCTAAATTTTGGTTGAATTATAAAAGCAAGCAAAATCAACCACCATAAAGATACTGCCAAAAGTGGCAAAGCTATACCATAAATAAATATCATTATTTTACCCTCGAAAATACTTCTTGTGTCAAATCGTCCATAGTATTGGCAAGAAAATAAGCGGATGCTGCAACCATAGAAGCATTGTCAGTACAATATTTCATAGGTGGTGCAAAGACCTTAAATCCTTTATTTTCTAATTCAAAAAATTTTCTTCTTATTTCTGAGTTTGCAGCAACTCCACCAGCTAAAGCAAGAGTTTTTATACCTTCGGATTCAGCAATATTTAGAGCTTTTTTAACCAAAGTTTCGGAAATACATTCTTGAAAACTAGCCGCAACATCTACTTTTGGCACTTCGCCAAGTTCTTTTTTAAGTCTTTGGCAAAGTTGCAATACTGCCGTTTTTAGTCCGGAAAAGCTGAATTCATTTTCTCCAACTCGTGCTTGAGGTAATTTGTATGCGTTTTTGTTGCCTTCTTTAGCCATTTTATCCAGATTAGGTCCTCCGGGGTATGGTAAGCCAATAAGCCGTGCAACTTTGTCATAGGCTTCACCTACTGCATCGTCAATAGTTTCTGCAACAATATTTTGTTCTAAATAGCTGTTAACTTTGATAATTTGAGTGTGTCCACCACTTACCAAAAGGGCAACAAATGGAGGTTTTAAGTCTGTATCTATATAATTTGCACAAACGTGTGCATTTAAGTGATTAACACCGATGAAGGGTTTATCATGAGTTATTGCTAATGCTTTGGCGGCATTTAATCCCACTAAAAGCGACCCAACAAGCCCAGGACCTACGGTTGCTGCGAATGCCGTTATGTCATTAGGTTCTAAACCTGATTGTTGAAATGCTTCTGCTATAACGAGATTTATAGCTTCCATATGTTCACGAGCTGCAACTTCAGGAACAACTCCGCCAAATTGTTGGTGGGTTTTAATTTGTGACGCAACAACATTTGCCAAGACTTCTCTTCCATTTTTGACAATTGCACAAGCAGTTTCGTCGCAGCTTGATTCAATTGCCATAATTAAGACATCTGATTGAGCGTCAGGTCCTATTTCTACTTCTTTTTCCGTGAATGGTGTTTTAAAAATTTTAGTAATCTTTTTCATATTAAAAATTTTAACGCAAAAGAAGTTAGAGTGCTAGTTTTTTCTGTTTTGTAATATAATATATATATGCGAATTACGAGTGCTGCCAATTTGCCAATATCAGTTTTTTTTGCTTTAGGTGCTGCTAAAACAGGTTATGATTATGTAAAGGCAGAACCCAAAGACAAAAAAGATGTCCTTGTTCGAAATTCAACAATTATCGGGTCATCTATTATGGGAGTTATTGCGGCTCAAAAGGGTGCAGATTTGTTTTTTAAGCAAAGACCTATTGAAGGGGCTATAACTAAGACATCAGGTTGGCTTTTAAAAGTTCCAAAACCAAAATTTTTACAAAATTTTTTAGAGTCACTTGTAGATGTGAATCATAATCATAAATTTGATGTTGGTGAAGAAACACAATGTACGGAGATTATTCAAAACTGTTTGAAAGATTGTTTTATGGTTGCCTCAGCTATTGGCTCAGGGCTTGTTGGTGGTAGTATTTTAAATAAAACATATTTTAAAAATAAGAAGCCAACTTTATCTCAAACTGATTTGAGTAAAGCTCAACCCAATTATAATCTTGTAGCAAATCCTGATGATGGTATAGAGCAAATTTCTAAAGTTTTGGAAGGTGATTTTAAGGCTTTTAAAACTGTTGACCAGCCAATGGCAGTTTTTGACGCATTAAAAATATCAGAAGAAAAAGATTCAATGACAAAGATGAAAATGACTGCTTATGAACTTATTGCAAACGCTCTTTTGCCTACATTTTTCATATCACTGGCTATGTCGTTAACTAAAAATCTTAGTATTCCAAAAAGAATTGGTCTTGTAGGAGCATCCGGCGGTTTGGGGATTTTGGTAGGTCACAGAATGGCTGTTCAATTTAACAGAACCGTTACTCCGGAGATTGCAAAGAATATTGAGGAGCTTAAAGAAGATATGGATGCCGTAACAAAAGACGAAAAATATTTTTATCCCGGTTAAAAAGAATCTTTTAACCTGTTGTAAGTTGATTCAGGGTGATTTGAATTAGACAAAATTATTTCCATGTATTCATTTT
This sequence comes from bacterium, assembly GCA_017409065.1. Classification (GTDB taxonomy): domain Bacteria; phylum Cyanobacteriota; class Vampirovibrionia; order Gastranaerophilales; family Gastranaerophilaceae; genus RGIG2134. The sequence continues at coordinate 4,174 of JAFQTK010000062.1, read as the reverse complement.
TGTCTATATTTATTCCCATATTTTTTATCCCAAATTTCTTTTTTTTCTTTTTGGGCATTGATGATTTTTTAGTTGATTGTTCTTTATATTCATCCATATCAGCAATTTTAAATCGAAAATTAGCATTTTTCAATGTTAGTAATCCGATTAACTTTACTTTTATATTTCATAGCTGTATTATGATTGGAGAGGAGAAAAAATGTATAATCCAAAATCACATAAAGCAGAAGAATTTATTTGTCATGAAGAAGTTCTGGACACACTTAGTTATGCAGAACAGAACAAGAACAATGTTGAGTTGATTGATAAAATTTTAGAGAAGGCAAAACTGGGTAAGGGCTTATCTCACAGAGAAGCTGCAGTGTTGCTTGATTGCGAAGATGCTGAAAAAAATAAAGAGATTTTTGAGTTAGCCGAAAAGATAAAAAAAGATTACTACGGCAATCGCATAGTGCTTTTTGCACCTTTATATTTGTCAAATTATTGTGTGAATGGTTGTGTTTATTGCCCTTATCACGCAAAAAACAAGACTATTCCTCGTCGTAAATTGACACAAGAAGAAATAAAAAAAGAAGTAATGGCATTGCAGGATATGGGACATAAGCGTCTTGCAATTGAAGCCGGGGAAGACCCTGTAAACAATCCGATTGAATATATTCTTGAGTCTATAAAAACTATTTATAGTGTTAAACACAAAAATGGAGATATCCGTCGTGTAAATGTTAATATTGCTGCAACATCAGTGGAAAATTACAGGAAATTACACGAGGCAGGAATTGGAACTTATGTCTTGTTTCAAGAAACTTATAACAAAGAAACCTACGAAATACTTCATCCAACAGGACCAAAACATAATTATGCCTACCATACTGAAGCTATGGACAGAGCTATGGAAGCCGGTATTGATGATGTTAGTTTGGGGGTTTTATTTGGCTTGGAATTATATAGGTATGAGTTTGCAGCTCTTTTAATGCATGCAGAACATTTAGAAGCTGCTTTTGGTGTCGGACCTCATGCAATAAGTGTTCCAAGACTTAGAAAGGCTGATGATATTAATCCTGAAGAATTTGACAATGGTATTGATGATGATACGTTTGCAAAGATTGTTGCTTGCATAAGAATAGCTGTTCCATATACCGGTATGATTGTTTCGACAAGAGAAAGTGAAGAATGCAGAAAAAAACTTTTGCATTTGGGAGTTTCTCAAATGAGCGGTGGGTCTAAAACAAGTGTTGGCGGTTATTTTAACCCTATGCCTGAGGATGAAGATTCTGCCCAATTTGATATTTCTGACAGACGTCCGTTGGATGAAGTTATCAAATGGTTAATGGAGCTTGGTTATTTGCCCAGTTTTTGTACTGCTTGCTACCGTCATGGCAGAACAGGTGAAAGATTTATGGAAATTTGCAAACAGCAACAAATTCATAATTTTTGTCATCCGAATGCAATTATTACTCTTAAGGAATATCTTGAGGATTATGCCTCTGATGAAACTAAAAAAGTCGGAGCTGCGTTGTTGTTGAGAGAAATAGAAACTCTACAAGATGAGAAAATAAAACAAATTGTCAAAGACGATTTGCAAAAGATTGAACACGGGGAAAGAGATTTCAGATTTTAATTAATAGTAAAAAGCGAGGATTAGCCTCGCTTTTGTCTTTGTATATGTGCTTATTTAATACTTGCTGAAAATCTTAGTCCGTGATAGCTTGTTTGTCAGCGTGTTGTTGAGCTGTTTTGTTTGCAAAATGGTCTGTAACAGCACCAAATATCAAACCTTTAATAGCTCCGCACATTGCACCACAAGCTCCAGCAGCAACAGGATTCAATGTTATGCCTGTTATTTCCCCAGCAGCTTTTCGGTTGATAAGTGCAAGAATAGCACCTGTTGATGCAGCAATAGCAGTCCAAGCTTTTTTACCGGTATTTGTTTTGTTGTACAAATTGCTATTTCTTGTTATATCTGCATTGTCATTTGTATCCAATATCTGTTTTTTTGTTTTTGTCATAGATTCCGCTGCAAATTTCTCACGGTTACTATTTATAAAATGGTCTACAGCTGCACCTGTGGCAAGAGTTAATCCCATGCATATTGCGTCCCCTAGAAGAAATCGGCGAGAGAGCAAAGATGCCCCTACAGTAAGAGCACTTAATCCTGTAGCCAGTTTTAATCCGGCATGAGTTTTTGGAGCGGATGGAGTAGGTTGAGTAATGTTGATACCAACAGGGCTGACTTGTGACATTTGGGTTATCTCCTTTTTTCAATATATCCTCACTTATGTATAACTTAGAAATAATTTTTTTTGCTACTAAGAAAACTTTAAATTAATAAAAATTTACAATATGTTTTTTTTAAGCAATTTTATTAGCAAAAAAAACTTTATGTATATGAGGAAGTTTTTTATAGGATATGGAGGAATTATTATGTCTATCGGAATGAATTATTCAAATTGGGTTGCAAACAAACAAAATTATTACAATGCTTTGGCGGGTAAAGATACAAAATTTAAGTATGCTGAGCTTGATGGAGTACCAAAAAAGGAACAATTTGCAACTGTACAAAAAGCATTATTAGAGTTGGCAAAGTCAAGGATTGAGCAGTTTGATGCAAATAAAAACGGTGCTACAGATTTTGATGAATACCTAAAAGAACAATCAGCACAATATGAACAAATGTTTGGAGAATCTGTAGATATTGGCAGTATTCCAGAGATGAAAAATGAATTGAAAAAAATATTTGATACGCTCGATTTAAATAAAGATGGCAAAATTGATGCAAAAGAAACTGCAACACTAACAGCATATACCGATGGTTATGACGGAGACGGAAAAATTAATGGGGAACTGTCTTATGTGAGCATGATGCAAATGGCAGAAGCTTATAAAAATCCTAGCTTTACAGGTATTCTAAAGGCTTGGCAGAACTTCTTGTTTCCACAAAAATAACAAAATATGCACACCCACTAAATGATATCACACACGAAGAAAGGAAATGTATTATGTCAATGCCTATCGGAATGAATTATGAAAATTGGGTTACGAATAAGGCTAATTTTGAAAAGTTGCAAAAAGGTAAGGATAGTACTTTTCAATATAGTACCACTGGAAAGACTGTTCCTTTAAGTGCTTTTGAACTTGCGGAATCTCGGATAAATCAATTTGATGCTAATAAAAATGGGGGAATGGATTATAATGAATATTCGCTAAAAGAGATTGTGTTTGGCCGTTACATTTTGTTTGCGGCAGAGAAGGCAGAATATTTTAGCTTGTTAGACACAAACAAAGATGGCTTAATTAACCCTGAAGAATTAGCTGTTGAAACAATGCTTGCGGATTTTCTTGACGGAAAATTGGATGGACAAATGTCATTTGATAAAACGCGGCAAATGCTACTAAACTATAAGCAGCTTACACCTGCTGCAATTAATGGCTTTAAAAATTATAATTTCCCAGAAATGCAAGGGCAAAGATACCAAGAGTGGTATTCTAATAACGGAAGCAACTATATCGATGGTAAAGAAACCGGTAGTTACAAGTATGCTTATATGGATGGACTTGATAGGAAAAATAAAATAGGAGCTGTTCTACAATTTGCAAAATCAAGAATAGACTTTATGGATAAAAATGGGGATTCTAAACTTGATAAAAATGAGTTCTATGGCGGAAAACAAGGAATGTTTGAAGCTTTAGACTTAAATAAAGACGGTTTTGTAGATAAAAACGAAATGGCTGCCGGTATGGCTTACATGGATTCCTATGATGGTGATAATAGCTTAAATGGGGAAATAAATTTTGCTGAGATTAACAGTATAAATTGGAATAATCCCAATGCTACCGAATCTGTCGGAAGATTCAAAACATTGTTCCCTGATAACCCATTTACACTGTAAAATTGACAATATCTGCAAAACAAAAAAACTCCTTTTAAAAGGAGTTTTTTTATTAAAAATGCCGAAGGCCGGACTCGAACCGGCACGTGGTTGCCCACACAAGATTTTGAGTCTAGCACGTCTACCAATTTCATCACTTCGGCATGTAATATTTAGTTTTCAATGTTTTTTGCTCTAGTGATGAAATTGGTAGATGAATCTAAGTTGTCTTCGCTGGTTAATCAACAAAAACCGGATTCTATCTTCTCTCACCGCTACGAGCAGTTCATCACTTCGGCATGGAATAT
>JAFQTK010000005.1 GCA_017409065.1 bacterium | reverse complement strand
TGAGCCTGCTAAAACTGCAAAATTAGAACCTGAACAAACAGTAGCTACGCAAGCAGAAACAAAAACGTCAAATCCTATAACAAGATTATTCAATATTGCTCGTATGGCAGATAAAAAACCTGATGATATTGCGACATATGACTTGAATAAAGATGGCAAAATCGATTTGGATGAGCAAGCTAAAGCTATTGAAAAAATACAAAAAGAAAATAAAACTATCGGTTCTGCAAAATTAGCTAAGGATGATACAAATACTGCTGATGAAATTGCAATGATAGAAGATATGATTGATTTGGATAATCAATATGGTTTTTATTATGCACAAGGCAATGGTAAAAAAGCTAAGAATGCAAGAAAAATTAAAGCAGGTAAGCTAGATGCTATAAAAAATCAAAAGCAAGATGCTACACAATATGCAAGACAATTGTTGAAGGGTATAACTTCTTCTGAATTGTCAAAAATTTTGAAAGCAGCTAAAAAAGAAGGTGGTGGAGATATTGAGGTGACACCAAAAGCCGCTAATGCAGAAACACAAACAGCTTCTGATTCAGCTGTTGCTGTTGAGTCTGATGCACAAGCGAAGAAACCTAACGTAATCGAAGGCAAATTAAATAGCAACATGGGTGAAATTACAGTTGATGGCAAAAAATACACAGTAAAAGGTGGTTTTAATACTGATACAAAGATTCCGTTATCATATTCATATGATAAAGATACCGGAAAAATCACATTTACCGGACAAAGTGCTCTTATTACAGCTGCAGATGGACAAAATGATAATGTAGAAATTAACGGTCAGCATATGTATATAAATACCGGTGATGGCGATGATACTTTGGTTGTTAATGGAAGACAAACAGGTGCATCACTTGGAACCGGTAATGATACGGTAACTGTTACTGGTGATGGATTTGGTACTCCTATTGATCTTGGAACAGGAGATGACAAGGCTATAAATAAAGGCGAAAACTTCTTTTTCGAGCAAAATGGTGAACCTTTATATATCCCAAAAGCTCAAGATGAAGCCCCCGCACAGCAATTAGTTCCTACTGCAAATGCAGAAGGTAAAGCAGAAGCAGCTCAGCCTCAAACAGTTGAAGCGGCAGAGCCTGCTCAGACTGTGGAAACTGCAACGGCTACACCGGTTGATACTAAAGTTACCAATTCTGGTACTAACGAAACTCAACCTGCGACGGTTCAGCCTCCTGCAGATGAATTGGTTATGTCTTTTGATGACTCCGTTGAATTAAATATTCCGGATGCACCAAAAGTTGCATCAGTAGATTTGGGCATTGAAAAACCGGCGGCTATGAATATAACCATGGATACTATTCCATTGAATATGGATTCAGTTGATGTGCCACAAGCTAATGTTGTTGATACGGATAAGAATGCTGAATTAGCTAGTACTGTTGATACATCTGATGATTCGCTTGAAGTTGTTGAATATATACCATCACAGAAACAATCGTTTGAAATAAAGCAGCCTAAATACGAAGAAAAACCAGCTTCTAAACTTGTTGTTAATACAGATAATTTACCAAAACCAGAGGTTGAAGTAGATTTATCAGTTGTCCCAACGGCAGAAGTTGATATTGCATCGATAGGTGAAATTTCAGTTCCTGAACTTGATGAAGGTCTTGATGATGTGTATACTGCAACAACAGGAATGTCATTAGCTAACGCTATGTTTGCAGACCCGTTTGCAACTGTAGAAACAGATGCAAACATGGATGATGTTACTGAGGAATCAGAAGGTACGAACAATCAGGCAACTGATACAAGTTCTATTGGCACATTCTTCAAAAATTTCCAATTTAAAGTAGATTGGGATAATCCTGGATTCAAAAAATTTAATTTTGCGACAGATGGACTTGTTGAAAAACCTACGACAAAACTAGTTAAAAAAGAAACCCAAAAATCAGAATTGGTTTCCAAAAAACCTGATTTGGACTGTGATGAAGTCCAAGAAGTAGTATTCAATGAGGATGTAACGGTATGTGAAATAGAGGCGAACGGACAAAAATATGCTGCTTGGAATGAAGATAAATCTGGTAATGATAATAGCTTGTATTATGGTGTAAATAAAGATGGTGCAATTGTATTTGCAGGTAATAACATAAGAGTAGCATCTTTTAGTTCACAAAATGATAATGTTGATTTCCAAGTTACTAATGGTACATTCCTAGCAAACGGTGGAAATGATACTATTACTGTAAGGGAGAGAGCTATGGGGGCTAGTATTCAACTTGGTAATGGTAATAAAGTGGTTACTAATGAAGCCCATGATGTGAAAGTCACAGGTGCAGATACTGCAGATAAAATTACTAGTAAAACTAAATCTTTATCAATTAATGGTGGAAAGACACAAGAAGAAGTGGAAGCACATCAAGCTAAAATAAAAGCACAAGCAGATGTTCTTTACTCTCTGCTTGTAGCTCCTGAGGCTAAAGATAGAGAAGAACGCAGAACACAAATTAGAGAACTTCAAAATGCATTGCGAGAGTTGGTAAAAGTTGCAGATGGGGAAAACTTTAGCATTGGTTCTGGTCGAGATGAACAAAAAGATGCATTAAGCTTTTCTGGTGATGAAAGCTTGTCAGCTAAAGGAATTAACGAACTTTGGCAAAAAGTTGCAAAATATGTTGCTTTAGCAAAGACAGATGAATCTGCTTTGAATAAAGCTTGGCTAGCATTAGTAAAGCTTGATGAGATTAGTGAAACCGGTTATCCAACTTCTCCAAATCCTTTGTCTGAGGAAGAAATTAGAAGGTATAATGCTCCGAAAGTAGAAGAAGAAATACAATCTTTAGTTGCTCAAATCGGAAATGGTAGATCCGCAGAGGAACTTATGAGCTCAAATGCACATGAGAGATTGATGGCTTTGGCAGCTTCGGGTATGAAAATAAACTTCTATCCGTCAAGAAATCCTGAATTTGATGCGTTTTTCAGTAATGGTTCAAAATTGCCGGCAGGTGCAACTCCTGATGAAATAAACGGTTATTATGTACAGTTAGCTGAAGGCTTTAATGAAGGCAATCCGACAAAAGTTAATGCGGCACTTGCAAATCTGGCAGAAGTTAGCAGTTGGGGAATTCCGACACAACCTCAAGCATTAACAAGAGAACAAATTGAAACTTTTGAAAGAAAAGAAGCAGCATATGATACCGTTGTGAAGATGATAACTGAAGGAAAATCTACAGAGGAGATTATGGCATCACCTTCCTTTAAAGAACTGCAAAGACTTGCAAAAGACGGTGTAAATGTAAGGTTCAATGTTTCAAGAGAAGATGAAAATGATGTACCAAGGGGGATGGCTATTTCAGATACTCATTCTGTAGCACATTTAAAAATGCTTTATGATACATTGATGAGGGCAATTAAAGCAGATGATACAGAAGGGGCTAAGTGTGCTCTTAACAGTTTAGCAAGCCTTAAAAATTCAGGCTATCCAATTTCTCCGGAATATGCAACTGATGAAGAAATTGCAGAATACAATTCATCTTACCAAAATTTATGCACTCAAACATTTAGTGCGAAAAGCCGTGATTTGAGAGGTTGCAGTGCTGAGAATTATTATCAAAAAGGCAGAACTAATGGGTATAATCCGAATAATAGAATAGAAATTGCCGGTAGACTTGCGTTGGGTGTTGATAGAGCCACAGACGATATAAGTCGTTGGCCTTGGGAAGATGCTCGAGTTGCAGAACCTGATGCACGTACTCTTAGAGATACAATATTCTATCACATTACAGATAAATCAAAACTTGATGCGGTGAATAAAGTTCTTGTTGATTTAGGAAAAACAACTATAGGTAACTCTGTGGAATATGTTATAAAAAATCATGTGCCTGCAGAGTATCAAAAGAAATTGTATATTCGTTTAGCTACTATTGATCCATACTTTAGAAGGGTATGTATTGAAAGATATCCGGAAACAATGGAATTGTTTGAAATGTCGGAAAAGGATATGTATATTGCATTAGCTAAGGAAGATGCGGACTTTGCAAAAATATGTGCGGCAAAATATCCTGAAACAGAAGCAATGTTGGCTAAGAAATAACGAAAAAGAGAGGTCTTTAAGACCTCTCTTCTAATATATTTAGAATCGACTATTCTTCAACTTGTTCAGTTAATTCTTCTTGAATATCTTCTTCGTCGATTGCATATTCTTCTTGATATTCTTCATCGTCTTCAACTGTATCAACATCTTCTTCAACGTAGATTTCTTCTTCTACCGGCATGTTGTCACGGTCGATAGCTTCTTGTGCTTCCATTTGTGTAACGCTCTTAATATCAATTTTCCAGTTAGTTAGTTTGTGTGCCAATCTAACGTTTTGACCTTCACGACCGATAGCTAGTGACAATTGGTCATCAGGTACAACTACGAGTGCTTCTTGAGCGTATTCGTCATCAACCAAGATGTCAACTGAAACGATTCTTGCAGGAGAAAGTGCGTTAACTAAGTATTCAACAGGATCTTCCGAGTAACGAACAATGTCAATTTTTTCGTTTTTCAATTCGCCAACAATAGTTTGGATTCTTGAACCTCTAGGTCCGATACAAGCTCCAACACTATCAACTTCAGGGTCATTTGAGTGAACTGCAATTTTTGTTCTGTAACCTGCTTCACGAGCGATAGATTTGATTTCAACAATTCCGTCTTCGATTTCAGGTACTTCTAGTTCAAATAGTTCTCTAACGATTTCAGAGTGTGCGTGAGAAACTATTACTTGAGGTAACCTGTTTGTTTCTTTAACGTTCAATACGAAAACACGGATTCTTGTACCCGGTTTGTAGTATTCACCCGGAATTTGTTCTTTTGCCGGCATAATAGCATCAGATTTTCCTATATTTACAATTACGTTACGGTTTTCAACTCGTTGGATTATACCTGTAACAAGAGTACCTTTTTTGTCCATAAATTCATCAAGAACAAGTTTTCTTTCTGCTTCACGGATACGTTGAGTGATAACTTGTTTAGCACTTTGAGCAGCAATACGACCAAAGTTTTCAGGAGTAACTTCAATTTTTACTTCGTCTTCCAATTCAACTTCATCGTCAATTTCTTGAGCATCAGCAAGAGAAATTTCGTAATCAGCATCTTCAACTTCATTAACAACTAACTTAGTTCTGAAAACACCAATTTCACCTGATTGTTCATCCAAAATAGCTTCAACGTTAGTAGCTTCTTTAACTTTAATGTGTTTTTTGTAAGCCGTAACCATTGCATCACAAAGTGCAGCTACAATAGCATCTTTGTTGATGCCTTTTTCTCTTTCTAACTGTTCGCAAGCTTCAAATAATGCTGTTCCAATTTTAATCATTATCTATCTCCTTTTTATATTGTTTTTCATTTTCTTCAAAACACAAACGTGAAGAGAACACGTTGTCTAAGTTTATTTCCAGTTCTTTTTCGTCGGAAAGTCTTCTTACTTTTACACCGTAGCCCTCATTGTAATCTAACAAGAGTGCTTTAAAGTGTTTTTCTGTTTCACCTTCGAGTGGGGTCTTAAGTTTCATATCGATAACTTTTCCGCAGAAAATTATATACTCTTTTTCGGATTTAAAACGTCTTTCCAATCCGGGCGAACTAATTTCTAAGTAGTATTTAACAGGGATTAACTCGTCCAAAAAATCACTTAGAGAACGAGATACGTTTTCACAATCCTGATGATTAACATCATGGTCAGTAGAATATATGAAAATACGCAAAAACCAACGACCGGATTCTTTAGAAAAATCAACTTCCAAAGGTATGAGGTTGTATCTCACGCAAGTATTTTCTATCAGAGGATAGATATTTTTCATAACTTCTTTTTTACTGAAATTTTCTCCTGACATGTTTTCTCCGTATTTTACTATTTTAGGGTGATTCGATTACTTTCATTCACTTGGACACCCAGCCCCCTCAAATTAAAAAGGAACGGCTCTCGCTGTTCCTTTTAACAATGTAATTATAGCATTATAAAACTATTTTGAAAAGCCTTTGTAAAAAAATAGTTTACAATATAAAGTTTAGTAATGCTATAAGAACAAAAGCCTCACTATATGTGAGGCTTTTATCAAAGTATTTATTTATACAATTAGTATCTGTAGTGAGCGAAAGCTTTGTTTGCTTCTGCCATTTTGTGAGTGTCTTCACGTTTTTTAACTGAAGCACCAGATCCGTTAGCCGCATCAAGGATTTCATTTGTTAATTTTTCAATCATTGATTTACCGCTACGTTTTTTAGCAGATTCAATAATCCAGCTTGTTCCCAAAGCCATACCTCTGTCAGCTTTAACTTCGATAGGCACTTGGTAAGTAGAACCACCGATACGTCTAGCTTTAACTTCCAATAAAGGAATAACGTTTGTTAAAGCTTTTTTGAAAACTTCGGTAGCTTCTTCTTTAGTTTTTTCTTGTAAGTTATTCATAGTTGAGTAAAAGATTTTTTCAGCAACTGATCTTTTACCACGTCTCATAAGTCTGTTGATAAATTTAGCAACATCAACGCTTCCGTATACTGGATCTGCAACTGGAATGCGTCTTGCCGGTTTATTACGTCTTGACATATTTATTTTTCCTTTTCTGTTTCAAATGTCTTACTCTAAATGAGGACCGATTTGGGGATAATGCAATTAAAGCCGGTTATCTAAAATTGCTCCCTTTTGGCTAGAACCTATTTGCTTTTAGGTCTTTTAGCACCATATTTTGATCTTGCTTGGTTTCTGTTAGCAACACCAGCAGAGTCCAAAGTTCCTCTAACGATGTGGTAACGAACACCAGGAAGGTCTTTTACCCTGCCGCCTCTGATAAGTACAACAGAGTGTTCTTGCAAGTTGTGACCAATACCAGGGATGTATGAAGTAACTTCAAATCCGTTAGTAAGTCTTACCCTTGCAACTTTTCTAAGCGCTGAGTTTGGCTTTTTAGGAGTTGTTGTATAAACTCTTGTACAAACGCCACGTCTTTGTGGGCAGTTTGCCAAAGCCGGTGATTTAGTTTTGTCAGTTAGTTTTTTACGCTCTTTTCTAACTAATTGTGCTATTGTAGGCATATTTTCCCCTTAATTGTAGTTAACTGTATTATCTATTTCACAATAAACAAGGTTTGAAGTCAATATATTTTTTCCATCTGACTTGTTTTTACTTCTTTTTTTCTTAACAAATCTAAATAATTTTTCTTTTCA
>JAFQTK010000061.1 GCA_017409065.1 bacterium | reverse complement strand
TTCCATCTACTTTCATGTTGAAAAATTTCTTTTTTAGTCTTTCATCAAGTTTTTTATCCACAAAATCTAATATGTCTTCTGAAAGTTCAAACTCGTGAACCTTGGCAGCTTTGAAAAAAGCTGTTTCATCAGGATAAAAATTAGCGCCTATTATGAATCCGCCCTGTATGTTTTTGTCAGTTTTTTCTTTAACATAGTTCCAAACACTAGTCGCAGCATAATCGTCATAACATAGTGCAGCATCAAATATTGTTCCTGTTCTGAAATTTGGGTCAAGTAAGATTTTAGCTTGGTTACTTCTTGTTTCGCTTTCCAGTAATTTTAGCAGCGAGTCTGTTTTTTCCGCCCTAAGTTTTTTGTCGCTTTTTATGTTACAAATTTCATGTTCAAACAATGAACACCATTGTTTTACGGAATCGACTTCTTTTTGTTTAAATGAGATTGTTTTAGTTTTGTTGTATCTGTTTAAATTGCTGGTGTTATAGGGGGTTATTAATGATATAGACATAGTTTTTCCTTCAAATTTTATACTCGGATAAAATTTGAAAAGAATTTTTTTTGACATATTAAAATATAAGCTTTATCAAAGTTTACAAACTAATTTTCTTTTATATATACGGCTGAAAATTTAAATGCTTCAAATGTTTCTGAAAAATGGTTTGGCTCCATTCCAGCTTTCATTTTTAAATGTGCCATAAAAACTCTTTTGTCAGGAAGTTGTTCCCAAACTGAAGGCAAAAATACGGCTTGTTTATTATCATCCTTAATAATTATTCCATCTTTGAAGGGTTCGATTTTGTTCATCAAATCTTCTTCATTTTCAAATTCTATCTGTGTTGGCGGAGATAATAAAGAAACGGAAATAGAAGTGTCTTCATATTCTTCCAAGGTTAGCGGTGAAAATCGATTATCGTTGAATGCTGCATCGTACGCATGTTGTGCTAAGTCAACAATAAGTGGTTGATGAGGGATAATTGAGCCTATACAGCCTCGTAGCTTGTTGTCTTTTTGTAAGGTAACAAACGCAGCCCCAAATTCTTTAAAGACTGTGGGTAAGTCATTTCCAATTTCTGTTTTTTGCTGTTTTAACTTTGCTGTTATGGATTTTTTGCAGACATCAATAACTTCACTAGTGTAGTATTTTTTGATAAATTCAGCTGTAATATCTTCGTATAAAATCCAAGCTCCGTATCCTACGACTTTTTCAGGATTTTGGGTTATTGCAGATGAGTTCATCATTCCGAGCCTGATTAGAGAATATTTGTTTTCTCTAGCAAAATTTACTAAACCGCAAATTCCTGCTGAGCCACAAGCTTGTTGATGGTTAAATTTATCTGTGCCAATTAGTTCAATCATTGTAGCCGTTAACGTATCTATATTTTCAGCTTCTTTTTCTTCATGGAAGTGGCTTAAATCTGTTGAAATTACAAAAGCATTGCCTTCATCTCCATAAAATCTTTCTATAATTTCGTTTACATCATTAGTAAGTCCATAACTAACTAGTATTGGAATAATATTTACATTTTTGTAAAAATATTGTATGAACGGTATTTGAACTTCTACTGAGTGTTCCTTTTCGTAGGCTTCGTTGTTGTATTCGCATCCAAGCTCAGAAATTAATGTATTGTAAATTTCTTGGTTAATATTTATTTTGCCAAGAGGAGTTTCGTATTCGTTATAATCCAATAATGCAGGTTTTGTTAGAAATAAGTGGTGTGATGGTGCAATTATAAATATATTTTTGACGTTTTTGTCTAAATAATGAAAACCTTCACAAGCCAAAAGACCGGAGTATATATATCCTGCGTGAGGTACAATTATTGCTCTGCTTGTTATATTGTATTCTTTTTTTGTATGCGTATTAAAAGTTTTTATTACTTCAGTTAATGCATTTTTATCATCAGGGTAAAATGTCCCTGATACAATTGCAGATTTAGTCTTATTCATATTAGTTAACCTATTACATTATTTTACAAAAACCATTATAATATATTTTATGGATTATCAAAATAACTTAACAAACAAAATTCAGTGTACAGTTTGCCCTCGTCAATGTGTTTTAAAAAATGGTCAACGTGGTTTTGCCATGTTAGGCAAAATATAGATGGAAAAATTATTCTAACATCATACGGTTACAATACCGGATTATCTATCGACCCAATAGAAAAGAAACCATTATATCACTTTTATCCGACGAGTAGAGTCCTATCCTTTGGTACTGTGGGGTGTAATTTGGGGTGTAAATTCTGTCAAAATTGGAATACTTCAAAATCTAAAATTAACCCTGAAAAATTAAATAAAACTTCGCCTGAATTAATTGCTTATCTTGCAAAAAAACATAAATGTAAAAGTGTAGCTTTTACCTATAATGAGCCAACTATATTTTTAGAATATGCAATAGATACAGCAAAAGCTTGTAAAGAGTTGGGGATAAAGACGGTTGCTGTCAGTGCAGGTTACATAAATCCTGAACCAAGGGCAGAGTTATTCAAATATATTGATGCTGTCAATATAGATTTGAAAGCCTTTAATAATGATTTTTATAAAAGAAACTGTATGGCTTCATTGGAACCGGTTTTGGATACTATTAGGTATGTTAAACATGAAACTAATGCGTGGCTTGAACTTACAACTCTTTTAATTGAGGGTGAAAATGATTCTGAATTGGAAATTAAGTCTGAGTGTGAATGGATTGTTGAAAATTTGGGGGAATGTGTACCTGTACATTTTAGTGCTTTTCATCCAAGTTATAAATTTAATGAAAAAACAGCTACTAAAATCCCCACTTTATTGAAAGCAATTCAAATTGCAAAGTCAACAGGATTAAAATATGTTTATGCAGGTAATGTTTCTAATATAGAAACATCGACTACTTATTGTAAAAATTGTGGAAAACCGATAATCATTAGAGAAGGCTATTATATAGCCGCTTATAATTTGGATGAAAATTCTCGTTGTGAGTTTTGTGAAACGAAATGTGACGGACATTTTGAAAATATCTTTATTTAATTGACATAGCTTAATTTGTAGTATAATTATTAAAGAGTTGATTTAAGGGAAGTGTAATTTGAAAAGGATATTAATTACAGGTGGAGCAGGATTTATAGGTAGTCACCTTTGCGAAAGACTTTTGAATGAAGGTAATGACATAATTTGCCTTGATAATTTTTTTACAGGTTCTAAAGATAATATAAGACATCTTATTGGAAATAATCATTTTGAGCTTGTTAGACACGATATTACAAAAGAATATTTTGCAGAGGTTGATGAGATATACAATTTGGCTTGCCCTGCAAGTCCTCCTCATTACCAATATAACCCTATAAAAACTATGAAAACATCTGTTTTGGGGATGATAAATATGTTGGGGTTGGCAAAACGCTGTAAAGCAAAAATTTTACAAGCTTCAACAAGCGAAGTGTATGGAGATCCGACTGTTCATCCTCAGGTTGAGAGCTATTGGGGGAATGTTAACCCTATTGGAATTAGAAGTTGTTATGATGAAGGCAAGAGGTGTGCCGAAACTTTAATGATGGATTATCATCGTCAAAATGGTGTAGATACAAGGATTGTCAGAATTTTTAATACATATGGACCAAATATGGACCCATATGATGGTAGAGTAGTTTCAAATTGCATTGTCCAAGCTTTAAAAGGTGAGGATATTACTATATACGGTGATGGTTCCCAAACAAGAAGCTTCTGTTATGTCGATGATTTAGTAGATGGTCTTGTTCGAATGATGAATAATGAACAAAACTTTATAGGTCCTGTGAATTTAGGAAATCCGTCTGAGAGAACCATTTTGAATTTAGCAGAGTTGGTTATTAAATTGACCAATTCTAGTTCTAAGTTGGTGTTTTTGCCGTTGCCTCAGGATGACCCGACTCAAAGACGTCCAAACATAGATGTTGCAAAAAGGGAGTTAAATTGGCAACCATCTGTGGATATTGAAGAAGGGTTGAAAAGAACAATTGAATATTTTGAAAAAAAATTAAGAGGATAAAATGAATATCTGTGTAATCGGAACGGGGTATGTTGGTTTAGTTGCTGGTGCTTGTCTTGCGGAGATGGGTAATGATGTTATTTGCGTAGATAAAGACAAAGCTAAACTTGAAAAACTAAAAAATGGTATTGTGCCTATATATGAACCCGGATTAGAAGAATTGATTATTTCAAATGTAAAAGAAAATAGATTGATTTTTTCTAGTGATATTGATTATGCTGTTAAGTCATCTTTGATTTGTTTTATTGCGGTAGGAACTCCGCAGGGTGATGATGGTGCTGCTGATTTGAGTGCTGTTTATTCTGTTGCGGAACAAATAGCGAAGGCTATGGATAAATATACGGTTGTGGTTAATAAATCAACGGTACCTGTTGGAACAGCGGAAAAAGTTGCACAAATTATTAAGTCAAATACAGATTGTGAGTTTGACGTAGTTTCAAATCCGGAATTTTTAAAACAAGGTGCTGCTGTTGATGATTTCTTAAGACCGGATAGGGTTGTTATTGGCTCTAATTCTCATCGTTCAACGGAAATAATGCAAGAATTGTATTCTCCATTTTTAAGAACAGGAAATCCTGTTATTATTATGGACGTAAAATCAGCAGAAATGACAAAATATGCGGCAAATTCTTTTTTGGCTGTAAAAATATCTTTTGCTAATGAAATAGCAAATATTTGTGAAAAAGTTGGTGCAGATGCAGAAATGGTAAGGATTGGAATGTGTTCCGATCATCGTATCGGACCTAAATTCTTGTTTCCGGGATTGGGGTATGGTGGCAGCTGTTTCCCAAAAGATGTAAAGGCTATGATAAATACAGCCAAAAAGTTTTCTTGCGGGCATGAACTATTATCTGCTGCGGATTCTGTAAATGCGACACAACGTCAATTGTTTATTGATAAAATAATAAATAAATATGGTGAGGATTTGACCGGTTTGACTTTTGCGGTTTGGGGCTTGTCATTTAAGCCTAAAACTAATGATATGAGAGAAGCTCCGTCTATAACCATTATAAATGCATTGTTGTCAAAAGGTGCTAAAATTCAGGCTTTTGACCCTAAGGCGTATGATTGTGCAAAATTAATTTTTGGAGATAGGATAATGTATGCTGATTCAGCTTATGATGCACTTAAAGACGCTGACTGTATGCTTCTTTTAACAGAATGGAACGAATTTAGACGTCCAGATTTTGATAAGATAAAATCTCTTATGAATGAAGCCGTGATTTTTGATGGTAGAAATCAGTATGAACCTCAAAGAATGAAAAAGCGTGGTTTTGAATATTATTGTATAGGAAAAAATACAGCCATATAGGCTGTATTTTTTCTTTTTGATTTGATTATTATTTGTTAAAATTGAACTTTAGGAACTGCACTTTCTGATTCTGTGATTTCAAAGTATTCACGTTGTTCCAATCTAATAATCCACGCAACTATGCAGTTAGGTATAAGTCTTATTTGAGTATTTAAAAGTTTTACGCTTTCATTGTAGCCTTGGCGAGCATTAGCAAGCAAGTTTTCTGTTTGAGCTAATTCTTTTTGTAATGCTAAAAAGTTTTGGTTTGCTTTTAATTCAGGATTACTTTCTCCGATAGCCAGCAAACGACCTAAAGTTTTGCTAAGTTCATTGTTGCTGCTTTTGATAGCCTTCATGTCTTTTTTAGAAATAGCACCTGCAAGTTTTTCTCTTGCTGATGTAATGTCTTCGTATATAGATTTTTCGTGAGCAGAATATCCTTTTACAGTTGCAACAATATTAGGGATTAAATCACTTCTGCGTTTAAGTTGATTTTCAACTTGTGCCCATTTTGAATTTGCATTTTCATCAAGTGCTTGTAAATTGTTGTAGATTCCTATAAAACCACAGCTAAGTGATAGTATTAGCACAATAGTTATAAAAACCAATAACCCGATAATATTCTTCATTCTTTTCTCCTTCTATTCTAATGTGTTTACTTTATCATTTTTTTCTCTAAATTTCAACAAAAATAAAGTATATTTGTTTGTTTAGTTTTTTAAATAATATTGTGTTTAACCAGTTCACGGATATATTTTTTAAATGTTGGTTTTACTATACTTTCACGTACAAATGTACGAGAAAGGAAGAAAAAATATGACATTTAATCCGTTAAAAGAAAAAGGTATAGCTTTAGAGAAACAAATCAGAACTTGGCATGATATTGTTAAGCGTCCGTTTAACAAAAGTGATATTGATTGTTATTCGAGAACAAGACAAATTCTAATGAATGGTATTGAGGTTGAGGCGTGGAATTTTAAACATAATTTTGCACGAAATTGTTATGAGCAAGATGTACGAAAAATTATCGCTCAAACTCGTAGAATTGAAGATATGCAACAAACTACCGTAAATTGGCTGACTCCTTATGATCAGTCTGTTTTGGAAACAACATTAGGCTATGAGCAAGTAGCTGTTGATTTAACCGCATGGCTTGCTCAAAATGAACCTGATGATTATGTGAAAGAAACTTTTGATTTTGGGTTGCTTGAAGATTTTGACCATCTTTACAGATATAGTCAGTGGGCTTATATGGTTGATGGGGTTAATCCTGATAAAATATTACAAGGAATGACTGATGTTGTAATCGGCAGACCGACTCAAAATCATCATAATGAAAATTACACCAGATTGAGAAAACATTATGATAAAACAACTGCTTCTCCTCAAACTAAGGTTAATATATTGACGCTTCTTTCAGGAGAACAACAAACACACAACTTTTATGCCGAACATGGAATGATGTATGGCAGTGATTCACTAAGAAAAACTTTTGCTGAAGTGTGTGATGTTGAAGAAGAACATGTAACTATGTATGAATCACTTATAGACCCACGAGAAACACCTTATGAAAAGTTGTTATTACATGAATTTACTGAGGTTTGTACATATTACAATTGTATGAAGGATGAAGTTAATCCTAAATTAAAGATGATTTGGGAAGAATTTTTAGGATTTGAGTTAGAACACTTACGAATTGCAGCCGAATTAATTAAAACTTATGAAAAGCGAGAACCTGAAGAAATTATTGGTGAAAAAATTATTGAGCCTTGCCATTTTGAATCTCAAAAAACATATGTAACAAAAATTCTTGAAGCTCAAATTGATAAACGTTTGGATGCACTTGATACAATGGGTTATACTACAATAGACAAGCTTAATTCATCTTGGGTAAATTATGACCTTCAAGATGTAGTAAATGAAGAAGGCTCACCTACTGAAAAAACTTTACAGTTAATGGCTGAGTGTGAAGGTCGGCATATTGTTATCGCCAGTGAACGTTTGAAGGCAAAAGAACCAGAATTGTTAGAAAATGGATTAGAACCGTTGGCTCAGGCTCCGGATACATTGAGTCCCGAAAAGTTAGAAAATATGATAGAAACTGCACCCGAAGTTTTATCAAAAGAAATAAATTAAAAAAATAGCGGAGATTTTTCTCCGCTGTTTTTTTGTTGTTTAAAAAGGTGGGTTTACCATAACTTTATATGCACTTTCGACTATGTCGTCTATTTTTACATATTTAGGTATCCAATAAAGTATTTCTTGTGCATATTCATTAGATGCAACTAATTTTGCGGGGTCGCCTTCTCTTCTGTCGACATATAGTACAGGAATTTCTTTTCCCGTTACTCGTTCTGCTGATTTTATGATTTCGTTTACAGAGGTTCCGATGCCTGTGCCTAAATTTATTCTGTAACTCTTTGGTTCTGTAAATAATTTTTCTAACGCAAGTATATGAGCATCCGCTAAATCTTCAACGTGTATATAATCTCTTATGCAAGTCCCATCAGGTGTATCATAGTCATTCCCAAATACATTTATGTATTCACGTTCACCTAGTGCCGTTTGCAATACTAATGGAATTAAATGAGTTTCAGGATTGTGTTTTTCAGCAAGCTGTCCGTCTTTGTCCGCACCTGCTGCGTTGAAGTAGCGTAGGCAAATTGATTTTAATCCGTATGCTCTGTCATAATCATCCATAACTTTTTCAACCATAAATTTTGTTTGTCCGTATGGATTGATAGGATTTTGAGGATGCTTTTCATCTAATGGTGAATATTGAGGATTCCCATATGTTGCACAAGTGCTTGAAAATACGATGTTTTTTATATCATTTTCAATCATACAGTCCAAAACATTAATCGTGTTGATTAAATTGTTGTGATAGTATTTTTGGGGTTGTGTAACGCTTTCCCCTACATATGCGAATGCTGCAAAATGCACAACAGCATCAATTTTGTGTTTTTTGAATACTGAATTAAGTGCTATTTTATCGCCGATATCAATTTGATAAAAGTCTTTTGCCAAAACCGCAGCTTTGTGTCCATAAACCAAATTATCAACAACAATCGGATTGAATCCTTTTATTAATAGTTTTTTTACTGTGTGTGAGCCAATATATCCGGCTCCGCCCAATACGAGTATATTTTTCATATGAAAATTTTATCACAAAATTTGCAAAAAGAATTGATAAGATTTAGCAACATTATTGATTTTGAGTTTTAATGAGGTATAATTATAACATATATCAGGGGATTAAAAGGAGATTGAAGTTGTCTATAACGTTAGAAAAGAAACAATGTTTGATTGCAGGAAATGGTGAGTTGCCTATTAGAATGGCTGAATCTGCAAAGAAGAACGGATGTGAAGTTATTGCTATTTCGCTGTCTTCTGATAATAGAAAAGAGTTGGAAAAAATTTGTACTCGAGTTTATAGTTTTTCTCCTGGGCAAATTATTAAAATTAAAGAAACGCTTATTAAAGAGAATGTTAAACAGCTTACTTTTATTGGTAAAGTTTGCAAAAGCATGCTTTTGAATCCTTTTAAACTCGATTCTGAAGCTCTCAAGTTAATGACCGAAGCAGGACGTCTTAACGACGATGCTGTTATGTTGATTTTAGTCGATCAGCTTGAACAAATGGGTATAACTGTTTTGGACCAAACTATTTTTATTAAAAATTTAATGGTTCCACATGGTGTTTTAGGTTCAAAAAAACCAACTGCTGAACAAATTGAAGACGTTGATTATGGCTTTTGGTTGGCTAAAGAAATGGGCAAACTGGATGTAGGTCAGTCAGTTGTTATTAAAAATAAAATGATTATGGCTG
>JAFQTK010000060.1 GCA_017409065.1 bacterium | reverse complement strand
CTTGATTTTTCTATTTCTTTGTTATCTATCGCATTTTTAAAGTTTTCAATGTTTTCAGGGTTTAACTTAACACCGGATTTATCGGCTTTAATTTGAAGATTATCAAAAGATTTTTTGTATTCGGTGAACTTGTTTTCAAGTTTTTCAGTAGAGATTCTTAGCTTTTCTTGTTTTTCGGTAGCTTTCTCAATATTCTGAGCGTATATGGCATAGTTCTCAGCAAAGCCCATTATAGCCTTATTCTCGCCGTTTTGGTCTATTTCTTGCCCAACTTTTTGCCACTGAAGCTGTTTTGTGATAGTTTCTCCAAGTTCGTTTTTGTACTTAATTACAGCAGCAGATAAGCGTTCAATTCTTTTGTTTTCGTTGTCATCAAAACCGCTTATCGTGCTAATTTTATAATCAATTAGCTTACCTTTATTTCTTGTAAATTCCGAAACAATGCGTTCCATTTCCATTTGAACTTCATCCGGGTTATTAAGATCAATTTGAAATGGAACTTTTATACTTCTTTTTGGCTTTTCGTTTATGTCAAAAGGTGCATGCTCAATGATGCTTCGCCAATGAGGGTCGGACATATCTACTAAATCGGATTTTATGTTTTTAATTACTGGTTTTACGTTTTGAGCGGTTTCTTTAACAACATTTGAAACGTTTAATATATCATTTATGCGTTTTTTTATTTCATTATCAGACCCAATATTCCATAAAATATCTTCTTCATCGTATGTGGCTTTTGCTTTTTCTCTAAGCTCTATAATTTTATCGGCAATGGTTTGAAATCTATCGCTATCATTTATGATTTTATCGGGGTGAGGGATAACACCACCAAATTCATCATAAATTTCACTATACAAAACATCGGGAGATAGAGCTTTTTGTGGGTCTGTTGTTAATTTACCGACTAAATTCTGACGATAATACTTGTAATTATCTTTTCTCAAATCGCTTTTAATATGAGGGCTTATATACATTTTTTGCTTACTAAAACGATTTAAAAATTCTTGTTCGTGATCTTCTAAAGATTTAGTGAAATTAAAAAAACTACCTTTTATGGTAGCAAATAAATCTTCATAACTTTTTACTATTTCATCTTTATTTCCGATTTTAAGGGCGTTTTGATAACTTTCTACCGCTTTTGAAATTTCTTCCCTATCAAGCCTATTTTTAATTCCAAATTCTTTGAAAATGCCAAGAGAGATGGGATTTTTAATTACTTTTTTCGATATGATTTCATCTATATCTTTTATAGCTTTTTCGGCTGATTTTTTAGATTTTGAAGTATCTAAATCTAATTTTAGTTTCGGTGAAATCGGCTCTAAATTAAGACTTTTAAGCTGGCTATTTAAATCTTTTTCCGCATTATCGTCTAAAACTGCTTTGATTACTATTTTTAATTCATCGTCCATAATTTCACCACCTTGCTATTTTATTTTTATATTGATTCTTTTAAGTCCGTTTTTAAGAGCTTCTTTGTGCTTACCTGATTTTTTTAGTCTTTCTCTCGTGTTACTTATGAAAGGTCTTGGGTCGCAAAAATCGTCTGATGAAGGATAATCGTAATAATAATCTTTGTTACCATGCCCATATTCAATTAAAACCGCAAGTTCGGGTCCTTCGTTTGCGGTCTTATATTCTTGATTAAACTCTGTTATGTTCTCGATTTTGATAGTTCCATTTTTTACTGTGTCATGAGTAATGTTTTCTTCATCATTAATTCCGCCAAATGCACGTCTTTCGTAAATTTCGGGAGTATAAACAGCGAAAACATCAGTTTCAATAGATTTTATTTCTTCATCTCTTACTACTTCAAAAACTTCATTTTCAAGTGAGTTGTCAATTGCTTTTTCTACTGCTTTTCTAAGTTCTTTTAAGCTTTTAACTTTCATTTTTGGGGTTTAAATTCTTAGAAATTTTTTCAAGCTTTTCAACTGTTTCGGAGGACATTAACTGATTTTGCTTTTCAATTATTTCGGTTACTCTTTGAACAAGTTTATCTAAGTTTTCAAGAGTCTTATCTTTTGAAATTTTTCTGATATAACACTCTTTTTTAAACTGAATTTGCTTGTCAATTTGTCTTTTTAAAGTTTTGTACGCTGTAGTTCCCGTGAATTTATCAAAAAGAACTTTGCCAAGCTTTGAAATCATTAAATTATATGTGAAGTCAATATCTATGGTATCGCCCTGTTTTAGCGGTAAATCAGTCATATTTAAAACCAAAAAATAAAAGATTAAAACGTTTGCGAGAGATGGAAAATATATCCCTCCGCTATTAATTACTTCATCGGAAATCTTATCGCTAACTAAACTTAATTTTTCAAAAGATATATTGGAATTAAACTTTATTTTGTGTTTTTCGAATTCGATTATTTCTTCATTGTTTTCCAAAACTAAATTTTTTAAGTCTTTTATATTCATAAACCAATAGTTCTCCTAATTATTTTTCGTGCCATCCAAGCTCTTTTGTATATCCAATAAACTTCAGGTTTATATCGGGATATTTATACTTAAACATCTTGGATTTTAATTTATCAATCGGCTTTACAAAACCTTTTACGTCAATGACTTCGAAATTGCCATTGCTATACGATATATCAAAATCACTGATATAATTAACTCCTTGAATTTTTCTGTTATTATAAACGAACAAAGGCAAAAGCTCGTATTTTACCTGCCTGTTTACGCTTAATATTTCGCCTGATCTTATTTTTGGAATTATGACTTCTTTGTAAAATCGGCACTCTAATAAACTATCAAAAAGAATTCCGTCAAAAGTTCGTTTTAGCTTTCCGAGTGCCGAATTATCTACGTTGTATTTGCTAGTCATATTTAATCATCTCAATCATAGTCGAGCCTCCGCTTTCACGCATAATTTCACATTCAAAAGTCGTAGTTGAAGGGTCGCCCTCGGCACTAAATCCAAGCTCAAGGTTTGAAGTCCATTTAAGGTTCGGAATGATAACTTGGAATGGCTCGTCAAGACCTGTTTCGGCATTTCTGATAACAGTATCACCAACAAGTTTGTAGGTTCCTGAGAATTTATCCGAAGTTATAACATATGTTTGAGCGGTTCCCGATGTATCTCTTGTATAGTAAGCTATGACTTTCTTGCCCGCAGCTGCCCCCTTTCCGGCATCGCCTAAAGTCAAAACATTTGTCGAAAGGCTTGCATCTGTCATTGAAACACGCGTACCGCAATCATCGTCCCTTAGATATATTTTGATGTTTTCGGCGGTTTCTTTTGGAGTAAATGCAAGGTTTATAACTCCCTCGCTAGAACAAGTAAGCGGATAAATATCGCCCTTATCAACAGGTTTCGCACCGCTGGTATCCCATTCGGTATCTTGACGAACATAAACCGTTCTTGCACCGATTTTAGTTGCCATACCCGAGATTAATTCCATAGATTTCGGAGAAATAAGAGCATCTTCAATATTTAAAGTTGCCTCTTTGTTAATCTCCCAAGTGATTATTTTCGGGTTCCCTTTTCCGCCCCTAGCATATACTTTTTCGGAAGTTACGCTGATACTTGATGTTTTTAGAGTATCGAAACAAATAACGGGATTGCCTGAAAGCATATCATAGAGCGTAACATCCATGACCTCTTTTGCCCCGAATTTTGCGTTTGGATTTGACATAATTTTTTCCTCCTTAAAATTAAAAGATGCAGCCTATATAAGCTACATTTGATTTTGAATTTCTTATTTTTCAGACCAATGTTTTAAGTCAAGGTCTGATTTGTTTGCTCCATGAATGAGCGAGTTTACTGAAATATTATAATTCTCTTTTTTGATTATTCTCATGAATCTATCTGTAAGCTGATAAATATCGAGATCTAAAAGAGTGGAAATATCAAAATATACAGACAAAAAGCTAATAAGGTCAGCTAAATCAAAGCCGTTTTCACCGCTTTTTTTAAGTTTGCTCCTTGCAAGATTTCTTCTTTCAAGAATTTTTCTTGCCTTTTCATTACTCGGTTTTCCTAAGTCTTTTTCATTTTTAGTTGCTCCATTTCGCTTGCAAATCATGTTTACTACCTCATCAAAATTATCTTTGTTTAGTTCATGTTCACCGACAATAAAGCAAAGCTTTTTCTCCGAGAATTCTGTCTTTTCTCTGAAGATTA
Source organism: bacterium (assembly GCA_017409065.1). Taxonomy (GTDB): domain Bacteria; phylum Cyanobacteriota; class Vampirovibrionia; order Gastranaerophilales; family Gastranaerophilaceae; genus RGIG2134. Next base: position 756 of record JAFQTK010000060.1, on the reverse strand, counting down.
GAGAAAATAAGCCTTCAATTAAAATACGAATCTGAACGTCTGACATAACGCTTATGACTACAAATTCGAAAGGTGAAATATTTTCTTTTGAGTCTAGAATTTTTTTGATTTCAAAGCTATCAGCAGAAATAATTTTAAGAGCCTGGTTATATCTTAAATACCCAAACTCCGCAATATCTTTGACTTTTACCGAATGAATTTTGATTTTATGAGTTTCTATCGGAAGTCCTAAAATGAGTTTTAACTTTAAATCTTGCTCGCTAATCATACCACTCTGTTAAAATCAACACTTCGATAAACAAGCGTTCTGCCGAAATAATCTTTTGCCGGATTTACTCTCCCAACAGTTCTAAGTTCAGTAGTTCCAAGCCCTAAATCTTTGTTTCCGTTCATGATTTTATCGACTTCATCAGCTAAGACATCAGTTCTCACACCTTCGTTTGTTCTTAAAATGCTTTGATGTGAAAATATCCAAAACATTATGGATAAGTCTTTAAAACTGCGGTTTTCTACTCGCTTAACTTCAATATCAAAACAAATAAAGGTGCTTGAATTAGTAACTGTATCAGGAACAAAAGCATACGGAAAAATGTATTTGTACATCAGTTCCTTTTTAGGATTTAGACTTTCCTTAGATAAAATCAAAACTTGAATTTTCGGATTTTCGCAAAGTCGTTTCATAATTTCACATTTGTATTTTGAAAGCTCGTCAAGATACATAATTAAAACCAACTTTCATTATCGTTTTCGCTTTTG
>JAFQTK010000059.1 GCA_017409065.1 bacterium | reverse complement strand
TATATAATATATAAGCATTTGATTTGCAGATACGGAGAGTTGTCCGAGCTGGTCGAAGGAGCACGATTGGAAATCGTGTAACGGGCTATAACCTGTTCGAGGGTTCGAATCCCTTGCTCTCCGCCAGAACCCCATAGAAGTAATAGCTTCTGTGGGGTTTTTCTTATGTTTTCACATACAGTAAACTATATCTGAAACCCACTTTCGACGACGAAAAGACGACGGCACACCGAGCATAAATATCCCTATGGTCGTCAAGAACTTTCGCACTCGTCGGCGGGTGTTTTTTTCATATCTAAAATAAGGAGCAAATCAGATGAAACAAACAACACTTGAAGATTTATACTATGGCAACATAAACCCTTGTGAAATAAGTTTTGTGAGGGGTTCTGAATACGGTAAATGCTTTGATAAAGTAACGGAGCTTTCAAAGTCCGTATGCAGTCAGTTGACCGAAGAATACATAAATAAAATGAATGAACTTGAATCAGCCTACACCCGAATACTGTCTGAAACAGAACGAGAGTATTTCATATCTGGCTTCAAACTCGGTGCTAAAATAATGATTGAGGTCTACAACGGCAGAAGCACAACCTTTCGTGAGACATAAATATACTATTTGCTGAAAGAAATGAAATGTGATATAATATTTAAAAAATATTTTATGGTGATGTTATGACACTACTTGAACTTCTTAAAACTATATTTGTGCCAGAATATGACAATCAATATTTTGAAAAAGCACAAGCAGTTATTGATAAGATTTCAATTGCTTGCTCCAATTTTTTGAAAAAATTAGAAGAATTCCCTATTGAGGGTGTGTATGAAGCATCTGCATCAAAAGCACTTTCTAAAATATACTATCCACCATGTATGTGTTTATCATATGAACAAAATATTGAGGTTGTAAAGATATTAGGTTGTAATGATAACCCTTCTCAAGAAGATATTGAAAACATCGAATCAATAATTTTTGATGTATATACTGATGATAAAATCAGAGAATTACTAACCTCATGGAAAGAAATAATGAATCCCCAAAGGTGGGATATTGTAAATGAAGCAATTGAAACATATTTTAATGGTCATTATTATGCCTGTAATGCTTTACTATTATCTCAATATGATGGGATAATCGTTGATAATGAAAATGCTTTTAATGATTTTCAATTAGATAGAATTGTTCAACGATTAGATATACTTATTAATATGCAAAACGAAAAAAAGAAAAAGACAGATTCAGAGAAAAATATTTTAGAAAGACACTTAATGATAAATCTTCAGGCTACACTTTGTGTATTTGCTGAATATTTTAAGAAATATGTTTTTAGTAGTGGAGATGTTGATGCTAATATTATAAATAATGTTGCTAACAGAAATAAGGTATTGCACGGTGAAGATTGTGGTTTTGGAAGCAAATCGAAAGCATTAAAAACAATTATTGGAATTGATTTATTAATTAAGCTTCCTAAGATTCAGTCCGAACTCATTCTTGACAAAAACGATGAATAAATTATTTACAAAATACATAATAGGTGATCAATTTGAAAATAGAGGATTTGAACTACAATTTGCCTGATGAAGATGTTGATGAGAAGGATTTTGATATAGATAAATGGAGAAAAGATAATCCAATGGATTACTTTAAAGCAGTTTATATGCTTTTATCATCTGTTGATTTATATCCATCATTACCGAGAGATATAATATTTGCAACATATTTTGAAGCCATTTACAAAGTAACACGTCAATATATTCCAAATACACTATATAAATTCTGTTCATTAACTGATGATGAAAATTTAAATGAAATTAAACTTGATACGTTAAGAAACAAAAAGATTTATATGTCTGATATTAAGGCTTTTAATGATCCCTTTGATGGAAAAGCATATTATTATAACCCCGAAGAATTAAAAGGTATCGAACGATTAAAAGAGTTTGACGGCAAACTAATTGATGATTTTACTAAATTTCATAAAGGTACAGCTCTAACCGAAAATGATACAAGCTGTATGCCAATGTGGGCTCACTATGCCAACAATCATCAAGGATATTGTGTTGCATATAATATGAAGGAGCAACAAGAACCTGCTTTTTATGCCTGTACTTTTCCTGTTCAATATACAGAAGATCGTTTAGATATAACAACTTTTATGAAAAGATATGCAACATTAATTTCATCAGATGTTGATTCGCAAGTTACAAATGGAAATAAAATAATTAAGCTAAATGACATTTCTATCATATATGTTGCACAGTTTTTATGCAATATAAAGCATGCCACATGGCAATACGAGAAGGAGTTTAGATGCACAATTGCGGCGAATGCTGAAGGTTCGCCTTATATTGATGCAATTCCTCAAGCTATTTATATTGGTATGAATTGTAGTGAGAACAATCGTAAAAAATTAGTTGAAATTGCAACAGAACTTTCAATACCAGTTTATCAGATGGAGTTTGATGAACTCTCTGAAAATTATACTTTGAAGGCAAAAATAATATAGTTTTTGTTATACTCTGATATTTATCTTACGATGTTGAACAAGATTGAATCGTGTAACAGTATGAAAAGCTGAATACTTAACACAAGTCTTAAAGCCCTTGATATACAACAGTTTTCAAGGGCTTTTTGCTATCTCTTGACACATTCTTATTTATCCTGAAAACCGTGTTTTGTCGCCGATTTGACGGCGAGAGATGCGATACATCTATAAGATATTTAAAAAAGCACACTTAAATAACTAACAACCCTTAGCGACAAAGCAGTCGTTAAGGGTGTTTTTTTATTTACAAAACAAGGAGGTTACTATGTCAATATTTAAAGTGAAAATCATCGAAACTCTCGAAAGTGAGGTGAGTATCGAAGCAGATACCCTGAGTGATGCGATTCAGGAAGCAGAGGAACGTTGGCATAATTCTGTCTACATTCTGACCGGTGATAACTTTGCCGATGTGACTTTCAAGTCTGCCGAGTTTGTGAGTTCCTGAGTTCCGCACCGAAGTTCTTCCTCATATCATCCAAATCTGACCCATTTATATGGCAATCAAGGAGGTTTTTAAATTGCTCTTTTTTTCGCATCTTTTCACCCGCAAATTCAAACTCACCCCCAAACTTTGGTTCTTCCTATCCATCTAAATTGAAATCTTTATTTGGCAATCAACAAAATTTTAAAATCGGAGGTATTTTAAATGAAATCAGTAGCAACAACAATAATTAATGAAGCAACTTTCAGCGATGACAACAGACACAGATATGCCCTCAAAAAAGTATGGAACAGTAGCAGACCCTTAGCGTTGATAGTGTCGAAATCAGCCGGTAGTGATGACGGTGTGTTTGAAACATTGACACAAACAATAATCACAAACAACCTGTATAAGCTCGGCTACGGTGGGTTCTGTCTATGCAATCTCTTTTCATCAATCAACGGTAAGGATTCGGACAAAGACAATATACAGCTAATCAAGGAGCTTGCCAACTCAAAGGACTATCCGGATATAATTATCTGTTGGGGCTGTCTGAGTGCAAGTAAAGAGAGTATTCAGGAACAGGCTATCAAGGTAGTAAATATCCTTGCAAATATCAAAAAGAAGAACATCTACACCGTTTCAAATGGCATAGCAACTAACTGTCATCCTTTGTCACCGTCAGTACGAAAATCATTTGATATAGTACCGTTTGAGTTCGCATCAGAAGAAGGAGTGAAATCTGAATGAAATGGTTTATATTTGGTTTTGTAAGCACTTTTGCAAGCCTTATAGCTATAAATAAATGTATGGAAAGGAGCGACACCTGATGATTATATCAGCATTCACAGCTCTTTCGGCGGCAACATTAACAAGTATTGAATTATGGGTAGCCGGATGTTCTGCTGCTATATCACTTTACACCGGAACGAAGCTCCCGAAGAACAGGAGGAAATAATGATAACAATAAACAAAGTTGAAGATGTACCGGTGTTTCTTGGATGCATCGCATTGACGGAGCACTTGAAAGATAAGGTTAAACAGATGCTTACAACTTTTGAAACAGATAACCTTGAACCATATGGCAGTATTTATGTAATACAGTTCGAAAGTGATTGGAATATTTCAACGGAAATCGGATTGGTTGACCCCTTAAAAGATACGCCAGTAGAGTTCGCAGAGATACTCACACTTGATAACGGTCATGGTGGCACGATTGATGTGTTCCATGGCTGTTTTTGTTTGTCAAATGACTATTCTTTCGATGTGTACTGTCCTATGTACTTGATGGACGAGAAGGCTTTCTATGAATGGACTGCTAATTTAGTTGGAGGTAAAAAATGAGATTTCAAAACACAGCATACATGACAAACGGATTCAGCGAAAGAATACCGGCGGCTCAAAAGCTAATGATACTTGACGGCATAAACAATGCAAGGCTCTTTCCAGAGTGTGACTACTTACAGGTGTTCAAGCTGATGCCGACAAACCATAAGGGCAGAAGGGCTCAGAAGATTGTGCATACTCAGGAGCAACCACCGTATGAAAAAGAATACATATTGTTGACTGATGAAGTTGTCACAGAGAAAGTGTTCGTCATAGACGATGAAACACACCATACGTTCTTGCTCGCAGAAGAATATTAATTGTCGTCGGCGTCGTCGATTGCGTCGACAAATTTCAAAAAATATCCACTCACACTGCGGTGTGGGTGGATTCTGCAAGAATTTTTATTTTTTTCTACACTTTTTTAAAATACTGTGATATAATCATTATATATATTCAATCGGAGGCAACCAATGAGTAAGTTTGACGATTTCAACGTTTGGAACAATACGGCTTTTTCTGTGGCTCAGGATATTCTCTCAACCTATCATAGTTCAAAGCTTTTTGAATCAATAAATACGATACGAGATTCAATCGCATCTTTTCAGTTGCCTTATCTTGAGGAAATAAAGCAAGCATCTATTGCACATAATTTGATGAAAGAGATTATGCCTGCAATTAGAATGACCTCAGCTTTTCATGATTATATTCAAAATATGCAAGGCTTTCAGGCTATGATTCCTGATAGTCTTATTGAAGCTATTCAGGTTAGAGAAAGTATCGCATCTGCTCTTGGTAATATTGATTTGTCGTTTGTCAATCAATTTTCCGAGATAATTTCCGGTTTCTCAATTAATGATAACCTGCCTTGGATTGAAACTATTCGTTCATTTGAAGATATTGACCTCTCAGATGATCCTGATGCAGAGGCAGAGGTTGCACAGGAAATAAAAACTCTCATTGCTAACCCCTCAGAAATTTTAAACTCAACATCCGGTTGGACTGTTGTGAAAAAATATGCTTTAAAAATACTGGTTGGAATTTTGTTGTTACTCCTTACTCCTGCAATAGATGAAACAAAAGCTACTGTTTTAGAAGCATTAGGTATAAATCAAATGTGGGAAGATAGTGGATACTATGAGTTTATACATGGAATTTTTGGTGTTGAAGATAGCATAGCAATGAGTGAAGAAGAAGCAAAGGCTACAGTTGATAAGAGTCAGACCGGAAACATTTCAAAACAAAACCGTGAAGATTTGCTCGGAAAAATCAAAGAAATCAGAACTTATATTGCCTCAGCACCACAGGATGAAAACACAGGAAATCTGCTCAGATATCTTTCAGAAATCGAAAAAGATGTAAACGGTCATAAATATGGTCTTGTGTTTGAAGAACATCGTGAAGATATTGATGTTGTTCTTGATACTTATACACCGGTTTTGACAGAACAGGAAGAATTGTTCATTGATAATGGTGGACAGATGAACTTCCTTGTTGAAGGCGATAATCTTGCGTCACTAAAGTTGCTTGAGAAAACACACAAGGGGAAAATTGATGTAATTTATATTGATCCCCCATATAACACCAAGAATAAAGATTTTATATATGATGATATTTTTATTGATAATGTAGACGGTTTCAGACATAGTAAATGGGTAAGTTTTATTCAACCAAGACTAAAATTGGCTAAATCTTTATTGACTCAAGGTGGAGTAATTTTTATAAGTATAGATGATAACGAACAGGCTGCATTAAAAATGTTGTGTGACAACATTTTTGGCGAACACAATTTTGTATCACAACTTGTTTGGGAAAAGAAAAAGAAGGGGTCATTCCTTTCTGATTCAATAACAAATATCAAGGAATATATTTTAGTTTATACCAATAATAAATTAGCTTTTAAAGGTCTTATCGGTGAGGTTAATGACAACACTGAAACATATCCTTGTATAAATGCTGTTAATAAAAGAGAAGTAAGAAAAATTCCCAAAGGAATTAAAAGTAACTATAAAGAAAAGAATCATTTTTTGCCGGCAGGTACAATTATTTCTGATACTACGATGAACATTATTTTTTTGACAGATTTGATTATAAAAGATAATGTTCTTGCGGAAGACGTTGAAATTGAGGGTAATTGGAGATATTCTCAAGATGCTATGTGGGAATATGGCTTAAAGGGAGAAATATATATTACTCGTGATTTGTATTTGCGTAGAATAGTTTCACAAGCACGCCATAAAATGATGAAAGATTTGTTACCAAGAGTTGGCAATGACACTGAATTGACATATAATTCACTAATTGATATCAATGATTTATTTGCAAGTGGTTGGGGTTCTAACGAAGATGCAGATGAAGAATTGCGTTTGATTCTTGGTAAGCAGAAACTTTTTGATTATCCTAAACCAACTCGACTTCTTACTAAACTTTTATTAGCGACAAGAAAACCTAACGCAGTATGTTTGGACTTTTTTGCAGGAAGTGGAACGTTTGGTCATGCAGTAATGAGTTCAAATTTATTAGATAATGGTATTCGTAAATTTATTCTTTGCACCAACAATGAAAACAACATCTGTCGTGACGTTACTTATGAGCGTATCAAGCGTGTAATTGACAAAGAAAATTACGAAGCAAGCCTTAAGTACTTTAAGGTGGAATACGTTCCGATTGATGAGCAACTGTACTACGAGTATGCTGATGAGCTTCTTTGTCATGTTAAAGAATTGGTTGAGCTTGAAAACGGTATCAATTTCACAGAAAACGCAGAAATCGGTATTGTTCTCACAGATGAAGAAATCTTTGATTTCTTTGATAATATCGACGAGTATTCAAATTGCAAAAAGCTCTATATCGGACACGACTTGCTCCTTGATGAAGAACAGGAAGCAATTGTTTCAAAGAACGGAATACAAGTAATTATAATTCCCGATTACTATTACAGGGATTTACAGGATAGTTGATAAATTTTAAATTTGATTGTATAAATGGTGAGTGAATATATGGTTAATATTTCTTTTTCTGACAAAGCTGAAAAGAAGGTAAAAAAGGAGTTCCCTACAGATAATCAATTAAAATGCGATGAAAATAGTTATTACTTTCATCCAACGTTCTGCGTAAAAAACTTATCTGAATATATTCATTTAGTTACAACAATTTCTTCTGTAAACAATGATAGCTATTCTGGAGAAACTGTAATATTTCGAGGTATGTTTGATTCGGAATACGATTTAACTCCGGGATTAGCTCGTTTAAAAAACATACATTCAGACGCAGAATCTGAATTGATAAATGAATTTCTTACTCATCGTCCTGATGCATTTAGAGGATTGACCAATTTTGATGTTTTAGCAAAGATGCAACACTATGGTCTTCCAACACGACTTCTTGACTTTTCTTCAAATCCACTGGTTGCGTTATATTTTGCGTGCGAATCTAACAAATCAAAAAATGGTCGTGTTTTATGTCATAATACATTCTTACAAAATGATTCCTCTGTATATACTAATGAAATTTGTAATACTATAATGAATAAATATTTTGACTCGTCTTATACCGTTGAAGATTATTTTTGTAATGATAATCTTAGCTTTGACAAATATATGTCCGAAGCTTATTTGTATAATGAAACTACAGTTATACGACCAAGATATTGGAATCAACGAATTGCAAATCAAGCGGGTTTATTTATGGTGTTTTCAAATAATTTAATTGACAGATATAGAGGAATTTTACTTCATTACCAAGAAATGGGCTTACATAATGCAATTAAAGAATACGGGTTTGGTAAAATTGATGAAGAAGTAATTAAATCTGTGATTGATAATGAGCCATTAGATTATTATAATTCTTTAAATACACCTTTTCTAACTGATAAGTGTTATAGAGCAATGCTCGACTCATATAGAAACAAGGGAGAATCATTTAAGGAGATTAGAAAAAAGAATTTAGCGAATAGATTTAGAATAACTCCTGAATTAAAAGCATTAAGCGAAGAAAAAATTAAAAATGATTTTTGTAGTATTATAATAGAAAGCAAAAACAAGAGAAAAATTCTTCGTGATTTATCTTATGTTGGAATAGGTGCTGATTATATATACCCTGAGTTAGAATACACAGCAAAAGAAATAAAACGAAAATTTGATTAAATAATATAGGTGATTATATTATGCAGCTCAAAGAATTTCAACTTAATGCGGTCAAGGCTTTGTTTGAAGCGATGGAAAAGCCTGCCCGTGATATAATTCTTAAAAGCCCCACCGGAAGCGGAAAAACTATCATTCTCACATACTTTATGCATCAATATATCCTGTCGCATCATAAGACTGTATTTGTATGGCTTACACCCGGAAAAGGAAATCTTGAAGAACAGAGCAAAGAGAAGATGGATAAATATATTCATGCTTCGCAGACCAAGCTTCTTTCAGATGTTATGACTTCGGGTTTTGAGGAAAACGACAGTTGTTTCATCAACTGGGAAAAGCTCACGAAGAAAGGCAACAACGCCTTGAAAGATAGCGAAAGAACTAATTTCCTTGAGCATATTCAGCACGCACTCAATGACGGTATCCGATTTGTAATTATTGTGGATGAAAGTCATCAGAACAATACTGTTAAGTCGGATGAAATCATTCAGTATTTCCATACAGATAAAATCATCCGTTGTTCTGCCACGCCTAAGGGTGTTGCAAAAGCAGAGATGATTGAAATTCCGGAATCGGAAGTAATTGCCGCAGGTCTGATTAAAAAGATGCTCATAATAAATGAGAATTTTCCGTTACAACTTGATGTTGCAAATCAGACAGAGTACCTGCTTGAACAGGCATTGAAAAAGCAGAGAGAATTACATTCTGCTCTGCTTAATCAGGGCGTTAAAATTAATCCGCTTATCATCGTTCAGATTCCGAACAAGTCTGATGCTTTGCTTGCTGATGTTGAAAAGTATTTCGAAAAGCAGAGTATCACATACGAAAACAATCAGTTGGCAGTATGGCTTGCTGATAAACGAGAACATAAAGAGGGTCTTGAAGAACCTGAAAATCCTGCCGTTGCTGTAATAATTAAACAGGCAGTTGCAACAGGATGGGATTGTCCGAGAGCTCATATTCTTGTTAAGCTCCGTGATAATATGGATGAAACATTCGAGATACAAACCATAGGTCGTATTCGACGTATGCCGGAAGCAAAACACTATGGAAGTGACCTTCTCGATAGTTGTTATCTGTATACTCTTGACGAAAAGTTTACTGCAGGTGTTAAACTCTCGCTTGGCAAGGGTGCATTAGATGCAACAACGTTGTTCTTGAAGAATGAGTTTAAAAATATTACTCTGACAAGCGAACAGAGAACAATGATTTCCAATTCTCGGAATCCTGCAAAAGCGTTGCTTTCGATAGCTAAGTATTTTGAAGTTGAGTATTCAACAGGAACGAACAAACTTGAAAATAAGACTCGACTTGAAACAGAAGGCTTTGTATTCAGCAAGGATATTGTCAGACACCATATTGCAGATGCAAGGGTTGCAACTATCAGTGATATTGATTCATCGGAATTTCAACATGGCGACTTGCATGAGGCACTTGATACTCACCGACATGGTAGAGAATTTCATCAAAAAGTAGGTAGAATTGGACTTGAAATCAGCATGGAATATTCATATATGGTTTCAATCATTCGTAAGCTTTTTGATAGAAATTCACCGTATTCCCGAAAGATTCTTGCCCTTGATTCAAGAGATGTTTATTCTTTTGTGATTAATAACATGGATATGTTAAGACACGTTGTTCGTGAAGCGATGGCGTATGAAATTGCTCAGCTTCAATTTGAACAGCCTGCAGTTTCAACCTATGATTTCCGTATACCACAGTCTTGTATTTTTACCTATGATGGTTCAGCAAAAACGCAAAACATAATGAGCAAAAACGTTTATCAGAATTATCTTTCATCAGCAGAGCCACGTTCATCTTCTGAAAGAAAATTTGAAAAATTTTGTGAGCGTTCAAGTAGTGTTGAATGGGTATATAAAAATGGCGACAAAGGCAATGAATACTTTTCAATTGTCTACCTTGATAACTCCGGAAAACAAAAGCTTTTCTATCCTGATTATATTGTTGGCGTGAATGGTGAAATCTGGATAATCGAGACTAAAGGCGGCTTTGACAGAAGCGGTAACAGTCAGGATATCGACCTGTTCACTCCCAAAAAGTTTGCTGTGCTTAAATCCTATTTGGATAAGTACGGTCTTAAGGGTGGCGTCGTAAGAAACGACGACAAGAGCGACGAACTTTGCATCTGTACAGAAAAGTATTCTGATAATATTCAGAGTGATGATTGGCAGATATTGAGTGACCTTATTCCCTAAGCGATAAAGGGGTTTAACCGAATATTGACATAAAAAAGGCAGTAGGATTTCAATTCCTGCTGCCTGATTTTTTATGCCATTTTGCAAAATTGTCGACGGTGTCGACGACGTCGACGATGTTTTTTTATTCTTCCTCTATCCAGTATTTTCGAGCTTCGTTATAAAATCTGCTATATGATATTTCTTCAAGATTTCTGTCTTTTGATTCTTGACAAAATATCTCAAACACAGCTTTATAATTCTTTTCTAAATCTTTTCCGGAAGTGATTTTTGCTAATTCTTTTTTTAGTCTTTTTAAAAATTTCTCACGTTCCAAATTATAAACATCCTTGTTTTCCATCCATTCAGCACCATGCTTTATATAAAAAATTCCATCGAGTTTATCACTGCGTATGATTTGTGCGTCCTCTTTAGACTTATAGAAATTAAGATATTTAAAACAAAGCTCCTGAATTAAGTCACGATGTTCTTCGGTAAATTTTCGATTTCTTCTTTGTTGGCAGAATATTTCTGGATGGTTTTCTATAAATTCGCTTTGTGTTTCTCCGCTTTCAATGTGTAAAAGAAATTCTTCCTTGGTTATTTTCTTGAAATATTTGCTCAATGCTGTGTTGTTTGTACCGAGAATAGAATTGATTTCAGAGTTCTTTTTCCTATCAACGTATCTCAATTTCAACATTTCATAAATAACGTCTTTTTTGTACATGCATACACCTTCTTTACTATTATTTTAGCAATAGAATTCAAAAAAGTAAAGAATTAATTAAATATGGTCAAATTTTGATAGGGAACATATCATTATAGGCATTTTTATTTGTCATACATATGATTTTTCAAATTTGCCTAAAAATCAAAAAAAGGAGGGTATTTTAATGAAAATACCTAAAATTAAAGATCCTCAGAAGGATTTGGAAAAAATTGTAAATGCAATCTCGGATTCTGTTGAAGTTTTCAGAGATCAAAACGGAGACCCTTACGTTAAAATAAGAAGCGACAGCTCGGTTTCGATTGTTTATCTTAACAATTCAAAAAACACTGATATTCAGTTGAGAAAATTGATTTATCAGAAAACGAAGGATTTCCCTAATGATATGACAACTTCGAATGTAAACAAGTATTTGCAAATGTTTACAATTGATGAACACTGTTTGATGCCCCTTGAAAGACGTGTTTGTTTTAAAAACAATACTGTTTGGTATGATTTGGATGGCAAGTCGGCTGTTAAAATAAATGCAAAAGAAGTTAAGGTTTTGAACAATTTCCAAAACCTCGGAAATAATTTCAACTTTATTTTTCCGACAACATCAAAAAAACAGGTATTACCAAATGAAGAACCAGAAGTTGAATTGCTTGAGGTCGTAAAAGAGTTGTTCAATGTTGATGATGAGAATTTGTTATTGTTCACTGTCTACTTAGTAAGCATCTTTTTCGCTCAGATTAACCATCCAATCTTGGTTTTAACTGGTGAACATGGTGCGGCAAAATCGACTGCAATGCGTCTTATACATAATATAATAGACCCGTCAGTGAAAGATTTAACCGTTTTACCAGAAAGAATGGATGATTTGATAACGGTTCTGTCAAACAATCACTTTGTTGCTTTTGATAATATTAGCACAGTTAAAAACGATATTTCAAACGTATTGTGTCAGGCGGTCACAAATGGCAGTTTGTGTAAACGCAAGTTGTTTACCGATAACGAGGAGGTTGTAATAAACATAAGACGTGTTGTCGCTCTTAACGGCATGGCTTTAACAGTAACGCAGACCGACTTAATAGATAGATCTCTGATTATCAACTTCAAACGTATTACGGATGAACAAAGACTTACCGAGGCAGAACTGAACAAAAGATTTAATGAGTGGCTTCCCGATATTCTTGGTTCGATATTCAACCTTATTAAAAAAGCACTATGTCTTTATCCAAAAGTGAATTTAGGTTCGTTACCACGTATGGCTGATTTTGCAAAAGTTGGATATTGTATTGCTGAATCTATGTGTGAAGGTATGGGCGAGATGTTTTTAGAGTCTTATTCTAACAACAACCTTCAAGCTATCGAATCAGCCGCAGAAAATAGTCCAGTGATTTCGGCAGTTCTTGAGTTGATGGACAAGTGCGACGAATGGAGCGGTACTGCCGCAGAATTACTTACTGTTTTGAAAACAACTATCCCTGATGGTTATGTTGGTTCTGATTTTCCAAAATCTACACAATGTCTGTCTAAAAAACTCAATATCCATAATAACGACCTTCTGAAACTTGGTATAGTTGTAGAAAAACACAGAGGCAAACAGAGAGTAATCACACTGAGAAAGGAGGTGAATGCCTGATGGTATACCCCGATTGTGTTAATGATGAATTTTTGAAAAAATATGAAATTTACAAAAAGGAAAAATTAAGAAAATTAAGAAAAAGCCCATCGAGTTATCGCTCGGTAACTAGACAAGCTACAATTGTTCTTGCTGATTTTAAAAGAATGGAAAGAAATGCAAACCAAGATGAGGTTTTGAAAGATTGCCTTGAAGAATGGAAATTTTTTTGTGGTGGTTTTCATTATGGGATAGTTGTTGATGCCTTTTTCTATATGAAAAAGGGTTGGAAGCATTTAATGCTTAAGCTTTATTATGGCGAAAGAGTAATAAAAATTGTTTCAATAAACTTAAAGGCAACAACAAAAATGAAATCCGAATTAATTCGTGTTCTTGGCAACGATTTTAATGCATCAGATGTTATTGGATACTTCGTTGAGTTTGAAATTAAACAAAGATTGAGTGAAAACAACATTGTTTATAACGATATTGTCGACTTAAGGTTTATTGATGAAGCTGAAGAAGCATTCATTATACATAGTTTTGTAGAGATTCACGAGAAAGATAAGGAAAGACTTTTAAAAAGACAAGAGCAAGCAAATAAAAATGATAATGAATTTACACTTTATGCGAATATCGCAAACAACTAAACTGATTTAATTTTATAATTACTCGGCTGCTTTGACATACGTTGAGGCAGCCATAATAATTTTTGGAGGTTATTTTTATGTATAACAAAAGAAACATTACAATGTATAAGAACAACAACTTAAAAAGCAGCAAGTTAACATTGAACAATTTCCCTGAAAATCTCAGAGATGAAGTCAAAAACAATTACGTTGGCGATAAGGCAGCATTACAAGCGTATGAATTGTTTAAGTTCGTAGAATCTTACTCTTTTAATAGCTTGAAAAGTGAAACACGTTATGCTGACGAAGAAAGTAAGTACGATGAATCCGGAATATATTACGGTTACTTTATTGATATGATAATTTCAAAAGATAAAAAATGGATTGTTATTAAGTTGCTTGTGTCAAGCGATGAGAAAAAGACTTTATTCATTTCTAATAATGTTAACGATACAAAATACAAAGATATAATAAATGGATTTAAATGTCCAATTGGTTCTTGTTTTGGAAAGTATTTTAAATTAACAGTAAACAACAAAGACTATGGCAATGGCAATATAAAATCATTTGTAAACAAAATTGAGCCCTTAACAGCTTGCGAAAAGGAAATTATCAATCACGCCGGTAAGTTGCTTTTTGAACAGTTTAATAACGAAATGGAGGAAGAATAATATGTGTAAAACAGGCAGAAAAAACACACCTGCGTTATATCGCAGAAATAGAACAGGAATATCCGTAAATGGTAAAACGGGTAGAATTACAATCACAAAACATTTAATTCGAGGTTTGAATAATCCTGATTTTCTGAAAATAGTCTTTGAGAATGAAAGCCTAATTATAAGTCGTGGAACTGAAAGGGATTATCCTGTTTATTATGGAAAAACATATCGATCAATAAATAGAAAGCATTTAGGACTATATATCCTGTATGAATATACTCTATCATATGATTTTGAAGCAACAATTCCTTTCAGAAAAGTTGAGTGGAAAAGCTCAAACGATGGCGACTATTTTATAGTTGATATGTCTGACTTAAGTCCATCATAAAAACATGGGCTGTGGAAGCTCTCGGAGAGCCGAAACAGCCCTTATTTCATATATATATTATTTCTATGTAGGAGGTGTTAAGATGACAGCCCATATACGTAAAAGAAAATATAAAAGCGGCATTCGTTATCAGGTTGTTCTTGAGGTAGGAATTGACTCGAACGGAAAACGTAAAAGGGAGTATATCTCTTGTGATTCCTATGCCGAAGCTCAAGCAATAAAGGCGGAAAAGCTACATCAATTCAACATGGGTTCATTCATTGAAGCAAGTAAAATCACAGTTCAGAACATCTGCGAACAGTGGTTCAAACTTCATGTTGAACAGGAGCTTGCTATTACCACGCAAAACGGTTATAGAGTAAATCTTGAAAACCATGTATATCCAGCGATTGGCAATATAAAGGTACAAAAGCTCACTCCAGTTCAGTTGCAAATGTTCTATGATGACCTGAAAAAGAAAGGCTTGTCGCCACGCTCAATTAGATATATCCATACCACATTGCATACCGCATTAAAATTTGCTATGAGAATGGGTGTAGTTGGCAGAAACGTAACTGAATTTGTAAGTCCCCCAAAAGGTGAGAAGTTCAAGCCTGATATTTACAACGAAGCGGAAGTTCTTGAACTTTTGAATTGTTGTAAAGACACTCAGTTTGAAGTTCCTATAACGCTTGCAGTTGGCATGGGTATGCGTAAAGGTGAAGTGTTCGGTTTGCAATG
>JAFQTK010000058.1 GCA_017409065.1 bacterium | reverse complement strand
TGAACCGGAAGTTGCTTTTTTCAATTTGCAAGATGATATGGATTTAGCTGAAGAAATGGTTGAATATATTGTTCAAGAAGTTGTTAAGCATAATCGTGCAGAGTTGGAGTTCTTGGAACGAGATGTTGCTAAACTTGAAAATATTAAACGTCCATTCCCTAGAATCTCTTATGATGAAGCAATTGAAATACTTCACAAAAAAGGTAATGATACTCCTTGGGGTGAAGATTTTGGTGGTGATGAAGAAACATTAATTTCTGAAGAATTTGACAGACCTGTAATGATTCATAGATATCCTAGAGATGTTAAAGCTTTTTATATGAAGCAAGACCCGGAAAATCCAAAACTTGCATTGTGTGTTGATATGATTGCTCCTGAAGGCTATGGTGAAATTATTGGTGGCGGTCAACGTGAAGAAGATATTTCAAAGCTTCGTGAAAAAATGGCTGAACAAGGTCTTGATGAAAGCGTATTTGATTGGTACATGGATTTGAGAAAATTTGGTTCTTGTGAACATGCCGGCTTTGGTTTGGGCATAGAACGTACTGTTTCTTGGATTTGTGGACTTCACCACGTTCGTGAAACTATTCCGTTCCCTCGTTTGATGGACAGAATAAAACCTTAGAATATATTAATTAATGTTAAAAAATGCTTGAAAATTGGCAATTTATTACCTTGATGAACTTTAAAAAAATGTTCGTATTAGGTACACTTAAGACATGCCGATTAATAACATAGCTTCAAAATATATTCAAAAACCAACTAATATGCGGAAGTTTGTTACTCACTTGAATAAAGCGGGTGTGCTTCTTCCTGTTATTTTGTTGGAAGGTGCTGTTACAGGGGGGAGAACTTATCAGGCATATAAACGTGGCGGATATACTGAGGCTCGAGAACGGTTGTGTGAAGAAACAACCGGAGCAATATTTTGGCTCGGTGGAGTAAAAGCATTTAACGCTATTGGTAATTGGATTGGTAAAAAGTTTTTGGATATTGAAAATCCAACGTTCTCTTTGGCAAAAGATGCAGTTCGCCATCCATTTCAAAATATGATAAGGGATAAAAATCTTGATTCTGTTAAACAAAAATTAGTTACTTTTAAGTTTATAAAAGTAATTACAGCTGTGTTGTTAGCTGGTGGAACGCTTGGATTTGTTGTTCCTAAAATAAATCAGTCCATTACTCGCAAGATTATGAATGCTGATAAAAAGAAAAAAATGAATCAAGATACACCTAAAGCCGTTGTTGGTGGCACATATGAGTCAATGAAAGAATTTGCACAAAGAACAAAGGCTCAAGCGAACCCTTCTTTCGGACGTTTTTCAATTGATAAGTTTGCAACATTGACGAATAACTTGGAAAACCACGATATTTATAAACTATTGGCTACGGATACAGGGGTTTTAGCGGGTAGAACTTACAACGCCAGAAATAATGATGAGCGTGTGGAAATATTCTTTAGGGATGCAGCTTCAATATATTTCTATTTATTGAGCAAAGATCACGTTATTAAGTTGTTACAAAAATTCGATGGGTTTAACGGTAAGTTATCTAAGTTAGACCCTATGACTGCTTTGAGTACTCATAATGCTTTGGTTAAACAACTTTTAACTCTTTCTAAAAATAAAGAAGCCAGCTTTGATATAAATAGTGTAAAAGCATTTGCGTTTGGCACTAATCCAAGCAAAGTAGATGCAGATTTATCTAAAATTAAATTTGCAAATGGTGACATTATTGCGTTGGAAGACTTTGAAAAAGTTGCTCGAGAAGCAGGTGTCGAAGTTGATGAAAAGATGCTAAGAAAAGCTAAGGCAATGTCTACGTTGCAGCCTACTCGTGATTTGTCAGATATAGGCAAACCAAAAGGTGTGGCAATGCCATTATTAACAAAACAACAAGTTAGAGATGTTTTGAGTGATAGTGGTGTATCAAGAGTGTCCTTCTTGAGAAAAGTTATGAGTGGTACGTTTAACGGTGAGTTGACCGATAATTATAAGTTTATTTCAAGAGAATCCATAGAAAGACTTCGTCAAAATGTTGACGATTATGTAAAAGCTATTGTTGAATATGCAGAGAAAAACAACATAAAAGAAATAACACCTGATGTTTTAATGAAAGTTAATAAAATTAATTTTGTAAAAAATGCGATACATGTATCAGCAGGGTTGGGAATTTCTGCATTGTTCCTCTCTACGATTATTCCAAAGGTTCAATATTGGATTACTAAAGTTCGTACAGGTTCGGAAGAGTTTCCGGGAACAAAAGATATTAAATAACTTTGTATTTTTATGCTAAAATAATTTTAGTACTATATCTTGGTGCGATTTGTGCCATCTGTGAGAGGTAGAAGGATGTTATTTTTTGATTTTTTTAGAGAACCACCTTATGCGGAGCCTATAAAAGACGAAGCTGTGGTAAAAAAGACATATAAGCATTTTAGACTTAGAATGTTTTATGCTTGCTTTATTGGTTATATTGTATTCCATTTTGTAAAGAAAAACTTGGCGGTTGCAATGCCTGCAATTTCAAGAGATTTGGGGTACACTAATACGGAATTGGGTGTCTTGGGTGCTTCCTTGTATCTTACTTATGGTATAGGTAAATTTGTAAATGGTATTTTGTCTGATAGTTCAGACGTTAGAAAATTTATGCCAACAGCATTGTTTTTGTCTGCAATAGCAAACCTTTGTTTTCTTGCCAGTACAAAGTTGATTACCCCTGGGGAATTTACATTCTTTGGCTTGCCTTCTGCTACGATTTTATTGTGGTTGTTAGCATTTTTCTGGGGTGCTAACGGTTGGTTCCAATCAGGTGGATTTCCGCCTATTGCAAAAACACTTTCATATTGGTATTCGAATCCTGAGCGTGGTAGAGTTTGGGCTATGTGGTCCACTTCTCACCAATTTGGTGTAATGATTGCAGTTTGGATGTCAGGATATCTTATCAGTAAATTAGGATGGGAATGGGCATTTATTGTTCCGTCTATTTTATGTATCATATGCTCAATTTGGTTGTACGATAGATTAAGAGATAGACCTCAAACAATTGGATTTCCTGATATAGAATGTTATAAAGGTACGGTTACGGAAAGTTGTGAAGTTGAAGAAGATACTAGAAGTTATTTCCAAATATATAAGGAAAGTATTCTTTGTAACAAAGTTATGTGGTTGCTTGCGTTGTCTTACATATTTGTCTATGTAATTCGTTACGGTACTGAGGACTGGTTTGTAAAATATTTGGTTGAGTTTAAAAACAATACGGATTTGTTATCTAGTTCGAAACTTAGTGTTCTTGCCGGTGCCGGAATTTTTGGTGTAATGGCAGCAGGTACGATTTCTGATACGCTTTTTAAAGGTAAAAGAGCTCCTGTTAATATTATTTATTTAGTTGGTGTGGTTTTAAGTATTTTGGGACTATGTTTTGCTCCTGCACATATGCATTGGTTAGATTTTGTTTGTGCTGCAGCTATCGGATTTTTTACAGGTGGACCACAGATGTTAATTGGTGGACTTTGTGCAATTGAAGCAAGTTCTAAAAAAGTTGCATCTGCTGCAACAGGCTTTACCGGTGTGTTCGGGTATGTCGGTGCTGTTATTTCTTCTGTCGGAACAGGTGTAGTTGTAGACAAACTCGGTTGGAACGGTGCTATCGGATTTTGGGTATCTTCAGCGATTATGTGTATTCTAATATGCTTGATATTACTCAAAAAAGAATATGCTAAAAAGGCATAGTCAACCTAAATACAAATTCATTGTTATCTAACTTTTCATAAGTTAAATTGGCATTAAGCATTTTTAAAAGCGGATTCATTTGTTTGAATCTGCTTTTATTGATTTTTTTTGAACATACAGTTATAAATTCCAGTATGAAGTTGTTTGTTGTAATGTAAGATAAAACTTGAATTGCACTTTGTTGTTTGCATAAATATAAGACTTCGTAGCATAATTTTAGTGCGAGTCTTGATAAAATTGTTTTGTTACTGTTTATACAAACATCAAGATTTCTGAATATAAACCTGTTTCCGTTGTTTTTTGCAATAGATTCCAAACAAAGGCATAAGTTCTCTATTAGTTGTTTGCTTTTGAATAAATCATTTCTATTTGGTAATTTGTTGTTTAGTATTTTGGGAAGCATTGAGTATTTCAAAATATCATCAAGCGGAATTAGTACATGTATTTTTTTATTTGGGTTTAATTTCTTTGCCAGACGAATGGTTTTTACTATGTCTTTTAGTGGGAGTTCACAAGTTTTTATTAAATAGGCTAGGGCTGTTTTGTGTGATATTCTTATGATTTTTTTCTTTTCTTCTGTGTTAATTAAGTTTTCCATACCGTTATTCTTCTTTACTGTATCTTTTTCCAATATAACACTTTTTGTAATGAAAAAAATTGGTATATTTTCCGTTTTACTATTTTTGCAAAAATTATAATTAAATAAAAAAACACTCTTCGATTGAAGAGTGTTTTTATGCTTTTGAAGTAAAAACTATTTAAGTTTAACTTTTGTATGAGAACCGTTTCTGAACATTTCGATTTTGTCTTCTCTAGCAAGCCATCCAAGACCCATTTCAGCAAAGTTGCCAGCAAGGTCAAGGTCTTTTCTCATTTTAGAAAGTGATACTTCACCGTTAGCGTGCAAGTATTCCCAGATTTGTCCAGCTGATTGTCCGATAGTTTCCATCATTTGTTCCTCCTGATTTGATGTGTTTCGTTTAAGTAAAGATTTTAACATTTTCTTTTCCTTATTTGTTTTGTAACTGACGTCTGTTTATTATATAATATAAACAGAAAAATTTGTAAATGGAGTTTTAATATGAATCATCTTTTAAGAGGAAATGCATGGAAATATGGAGATAACGTTGATACGGATGTTATAATACCCGCAAGGTATTTGAACACCTCAGATCCAACCGAATTGGCTCGGCATTGTATGGAAGATATTGATGAAAATTTCGCTAAAAAAGTTCATCCAAATGATGTAGTTGTAGCAGGTGAAAATTTTGGTTGCGGTTCATCTCGTGAGCATGCTCCTATTGCAATTAAAGCAAGCGGTGTAAGCATTGTAATTGCAAAATCTTTTGCTCGTATTTTCTTTAGAAATGCGATAAATATTGGTTTGCCTATTCTTGAACATCCTACATTTACGGATGAGTGTTCAATTGGAGATGAAATTGAAGTAGATTTGGATAAGGGGATACTTAGGAATGTCACTACTGGAAAGGATTACGCTTGTAGTGCTTTTCCGAAAGAGATTCAACATTTGATATCACAAGGTGGTTTAATTAATTATACAAAAAATAAGTTGGGAGTATAAGATGACACATAAAATAGCTGTTTTATCCGGTGACGGAATAGGCCCAGAGATAGTTACTGAGGCTATAAAAGTTCTTGGTGGTGTAACGAAAAAGTTTGGAATTGAGTTTCAGTTCGAACATGCCTTGATAGGCGGATGTGCTTATGACAAGTATGGGGTACCTTTGCCACAAGAAACTATTGATATATGTAAATCTTCAGATGCAGTATTGTTGGGTGCTGTTGGTGATTGGAAATACGATAAGCTTCCGCCGGAAGTTCGCCCTGAAAAAGCACTTTTAGGTATAAGAAAAGCTTTGAATTTGTTTGCAAATTTGCGACCTGCAATTGTTTATGAGGAGTTGACTGCTTCTTCTCCGTTGAAGCCCGAAATTGTTTCAGGTGTTGATATTATGATTGTTAGAGAGTTGACAGGTGATGTTTATTTTGGGACTCCTCGAGGGGTTGATGAGGTCGATGGCGAAAGAGTCGGCTACAATAATATGATTTACAAAGAGAGTGAGATAGAAAGAATTGCACATGTTGCTTTTCAAACGGCGATGAAACGAGGTAAAAAACTTTGTTCTGTTGATAAGGCAAATGTTCTTGATGTATCACGACTTTGGAGAGAAGTTATGGAAAGGGTTTCCAAACAATATCCGGAAGTTGAGCTTTCACATATGTATGTAGACAATGCTGCAATGCAAATTATTCGAGCACCTAAACAGTTTGATGTAATTGTGACCGGTAATATATTTGGTGATATTTTATCTGATGAGGCATCAATGTTGGCAGGTTCTTTAGGCATGTTACCAAGTGCAAGTTTATCTGATGGAAAAATAGGCATGTATGAGCCAATACATGGTTCAGCACCTGACTTGAGAGGGCAAAATGTTGTAAATCCAATAGCAACTATTTTGTCAGCAGCAATGATGTTGAAGTATAGTTTTGGACTTACAGAGATTTATGATTGCATAGAAAATGCAGTTAAATCTGTTTTGCAAAAAGGATATCGCACTAAAGATATTTATACTGAAGATTCCCAAGTTTTGGTTGGAACTTCTCAGATGGGTGATTTGATTCTCCAAGAAATATTGGCATAAAGTATTATATATTTAGATAATGTTTTTGAGGTGAAAGCTTACTATAATAAAAGTGTAGTCGGGCATCACCTCAAACACTTTGTTCAGAGATCTGATTTACGGAGTAGCTGACCGCTAGGCGGGTTGGGTTAAAAAGAGAAGTATGTTCGACTGCATAATATATAAATGCACCAGATGTGCCAAAAGACCCGCTGATAATTTAATCAGCGGGTCTTTTGTTATTAATTTTAGTACTTATTATTCTTCTTCTGTTTCTTCGATGTCTACTTCATCATCTTTATTTTCTTTTATTTTATCTACAACCATTTTTGCGATTTCTTTAGCGGCAATGGTTTGAATTTGTTCTGATGATTTTTCAAGCATTGTTATAGCTGTCCTAACTGTTTGGTCAATGTCATACCAACGAGCGTTACCTCTGCCTTCAACTCCTTCTTCGACTGCTGCGAGTATATCTCCAACAGCTTCAAATTCATTAGATGCAATATTATGTTCGATAATAATTTTAATCAAATTTAATGCAACTTTAATTTGAGTTTCATCATCAGATTCTTCAAGTGTTTTCATTGATTTAGACAACAGCGGATCTCTGTCGTACCAACGTCTTTTGTCGTAATACTCTT
>JAFQTK010000057.1 GCA_017409065.1 bacterium | reverse complement strand
GGTTCTATTCCAAATGATATTGTAAACGATATTGTTAAAATATCAGCATCGGCTGAAGACAAGAAAAAACTGATAAAATCGGTAATGCAATCTTTTTCTACCACAGCAAGACATATTACTAGTGAAATGCATCATGAATTAAATTATCATCCATATCCTAACAAATTCATGGCATTTATATTTTCTCCAATTAAATTTTTCACGAAAGATAAAACCTGTATTAACGGACAAAACTTAACAGGTAATCAATTTGCAAAAATTGCGAAATCAGCAAGCAGAAGATTATCCAGAGAATTTGAAAGACACGGACTCATCAAAAAAGGAGAAAAAATAGATATAACTTATGACCAATCAGATATGTTAAAAAACACATTTAGCATAGTTTTCCCAAAATCAACAAATTACAAACCCAAAACACTAAGCATATACAATTCTGAGTATCCTGAATACAGAGCCGCATTTAATACTCCTGACACTCATGCACCTTATGAATTAAATCAGGCTCTTAAATCAGAAAAAGGAGAAGCAAATCAAGTCTTCGGTTCAATTACAGAGAATTTTATCTTAAGAGGATAACGCAATGATTACAAACAACACAGCCAATAGCCCATCATTCTCAGGTGCTACCAGAATCTTCAAAAAAGATATATACGTTGGTCAAGCTACATTAAGCGCTATCAGAGATACTGCTAATTCTGAATATGTTGGTCAACTTCCCAAAGAACTTATTAGAGATATATTAAAAATTAGCAGTTCTAAAGAAGAACAAACTCATATCATAAAAACAATTATGGATACTTTTGGCAAATGTTCAGATATGTTAGACCAAATTGAACAAAGGGACATCGGATTTTGGGAAAAAATAAAACTAACATTTGGATTCGGCACTAAACCATGTATTTTAGCACAAAGAAAAACAAAAGAATTTCAATCTTACATGTCACAATCGTTGAGCAATGTATTCAAAAAATTCAATCTCATCGGACAAAATGAAAATATTAAAGTAAAAGAACTCGGCTTTGGGTCCTTCGGAAAAACATTTGAAATTATATTTCCGGAATCTACCAATTATTCGACAAAAGTTTTTAAGAAATTCAGATTGAATAATCCAAATGAGGCTTCTAATATTTCCACTATACACGGAGCATTAGCAGAGAATAATATTGGAATATATGTAACAAACTTGAATAAAAAAATTAAAGAACGAGAACAATTTGTTGAAACACATTTTGGCTCTTTAAGACGAAACTTTATGCTAACCGAACATGCCAACAACTATCCCCCAAGGAAAATGAATCAACGTATAAAAGTCTTTGGTAGGTTTTGCAGTTTTGATATGGCAAACAATGACAACGTAGTTAATGGGCGAATTGTAGATTATGGTGGGACTACACTTAATTGTAGACCAGTAAACATCTACACATACACAGCCCCATCACCGCAAAAAAGGGTTCTTCCATAAAATGCAGGGAATCAATAATATGACGAATATTAACTCACCGGCTTTTTGCGGTGCGACACAATTATTCAGAAAAAGAATTTTAGAACAACCACTATCGTTTTACGAATTATCAAAACAGATAGATTCTCCTTATGTTGGAAGTCTTCCGAACGAAATAATCAAAGATATAATAGCGTTATCAAAAAATCCGCAAGATAAAAAAAATATAATAATGCAAGTTATGGATGGTTTTTCTAAAACCGCAGAATGCATCTACAAACAAATTGATGCCGAAAAAGACAGTTGTATAACCAGAGCATTTAATCGAATATGGGAATTTTTAACTGAGCGAAACATAAAAAATTCGGAATACAAATATTGTCCTCAATATACTCCGGAAGAAAAAAATAAAATAGGTAAAAACGCTTCTTCACTACTGACAAAAGCTCTAAGAGAAACCGGAATACTAAGATATGATGAAAAAGTGGAAATGAGCTATATTGGTGATGGTAGTTACAAAAACGTATTTTCTATAAAATTCCCAAAACGTACAGGTTACTCACCCAAAGTAATCAGTATTTTTAAAGCCGAAGATAGAAACCTTGAAGACATACTCGACGATTCAGTTACAACCTCAGGACTACTTCCGGAACTAAACATGTCTGTTTATATAAATAACCGACGTCAGAAAAATTCACCATTCATAAAAACTTATTTCGGCTCAATAAAAGACAACTTTATCTTGAGCGATGATGCAAATTACGTTCCAACCGGAAAAGAATTAGACAATGAAATATTCAAAAAAATGAATCTTATACACTGGGACTTAAGAGAAGAGAATATTGTAAACGGATGGGTAATAGATCTCGGCGGACTAAAAATGAGAGATCCACGGCTCGCAAGACCACATCAACGCAAAAACTAATATTTTATGCTCGCAAACATCAAATATAGCATTGTATGATATAATTTTCATATGAATGAAATATCCGAAGTAAAATCATCTAAAGTAGAGCCTAAAAAATATGTGTTAAAACGACAATCATCCGATGCGATTGTTAGCTATGTTGTTGATTATAATAAAGAACTTAATGAAAACCAGTTAAAAGCAGTAACAAAAAAAGACGGCTCAATACTTGTTATTGCAGGAGCAGGCTCAGGTAAAACCAAAACCTTAACATATAGAGTGGCAAGATTGATTGAAGACGGAGTTGCTCCTGAAAATATATTATTACTAACATTTACCAAAAAAGCAGCTGATGAAATGCTAAACAGAGCTACAACCGTACTTGACAACAGATGCGAAAAAGTTGCAGGCGGCACTTTCCATTCTTTTGCAAATTATCTCCTAAGAAAATACTCCTCTTTTTTGGAATTAAAAAATAACTTTACGATTATGGACAGAGCCGATGCTGAAGATGTGGTCAATCATTTAATCGGTCAAATCATTCAAAAAAAAGAAAAACGTTTCCCTCGAAAAGGAACAATTTTAGATATTTATTCCAAAACAATTAACAAAAACATATCTGCAGAAACAATTATTCAGAAAGAATTTAGACAGTTTGAGCATTGTACGGATGAGATTTTGGAAGTGCATAAAGCCTACGTCAAGTATAAAAGAACAAACTCCTTGTTAGATTATGACGATTTATTGTTGTACCTAAAAGTTTTACTTGAATCAAACGACGGCATCAGAAAAAAAATTTCAAACCAATATAAATACATAATGATTGATGAATACCAAGACACAAACACGCTACAAGCAGAAATAGTTAAACTCTTAGCCTCTGAACACAACAATGTAATGGCTGTCGGTGATGATTCTCAAAGCATTTATTCGTTTAGAGGTGCTAACTTTAAAAACATACTAAATTTTCCTGAAATTTTTCCAAATACAGAAATAATAAAATTAGAACAAAATTACAGAAGTTCGCAAAATATTTTAAATTTTACAAACAAAATCCTTGAAAAAGCTAAAGAAAAATATTCTAAAACTCTATATTCAAACATTATAAATGAAGCTAAACCTGCTTTGATTTGTGCAGCTGATATGCAGACAGAGGCTGAATTTATTTGCCAAAGAATATTAGAATTAATAGACGAAGATGTTCCTCTTGATGATATCTGTGTCTTAGCAAGAAGTGCAAGAATGACTTACAATCTCGAAATTGAACTGGCTAAAAAAAATATTCCATACAAAAAATTTGGCGGATTGAAATTTATTGAAACAGCTCATATCAAAGATATAATAGCTCATTTAAGAGTTATCATTAACCCCGATGACATAATTAGCTTAAACCGAATATTGTTGTTACTCAAAGGTGTTGGTAATCAAACCGTAAACAAATTATTACCCGTACTCAAAGGACAACTTAATCCTGATATTAAGCTTTTGCCTGTAAAATGTTCAACTGAACTTAAAACGCTACTTCATACAATTTATGAACTACGAAACACAACCTTAACTCCGGCTCAAATTGTATCTAAACTTATAAAATACTATTACCCGATTTTGCAAGCCAAATATGATGATTACACCAAAAGAGAAAAAGATTTGGAACATTTTGAATATATGGCTCACCAATACTCAAATTTGGAAGACTTTTTAAGCGATTTAGCACTTGAACCGCCTGACAAAAGTGTTTCAGATGTTGATGAAGGCAGTATAAAAGACGAATACCTTACAATATCAACTATTCACTCCGCTAAAGGTTTGGAATGGAATACAGTATTCATCATAGGTGCCGTAGATGGTAGATTCCCAAGTGTGTTTTCTTTCAATTCCGACGAAGAAATGGACGAAGAATTGAGATTAATGTACGTCGCTTCGACTCGTGCAAAATCCAATCTCTATATTACATACCCAATTGATATGTTTGATTTTGCAACAAATACGGTACTATCAAAGCCTTCCAGATTCATCGATGATGTTGATGAATCAATATTGGAAAAATGGATAATAGAAAAAGAAGGCTTTTAAACAGCCTTCTTTCTTGTGCGATAGTGTATATATTATGAACAGTTAATTCCGCTTTTTAATTTTCAACATTTTCAGCATCTTGATCTTTCAAATCCTGTTCCGATTCGGTCATTCCGCCCTCATCATTAGAACTGAATACTTTAAGTGCCGCATCAATCAGTTTTTGGATATAAGATTCATAAGTCGTTTGTTGTTGCAAGTCTAATATTTGCTCACTACTTAACCACTGAGTACTGGTTTGCATTACATCTGAAATAAAGCTACTGCTTGGATTATTCGGATTTATTTCCCGATACGAGTAATTAATCTTATTGCCCCACTTCAGCCCCTCTTGGCTGGTAGCAAGGTCTTTTGCTCCGATATCAACTCTATCACAACCATCATCATAACCGGTTGCTGCATAGTTTATAAATTCGGCTTTATCATTTCCAAATTTAACAATATCATATGCCATATCACCTTTTTCACCGTCAATCGTCATACCGCCAAAGTTCTCAGCTACATAACTTCTTTCAGATTGACTGCTGTACGTTCCTTCATCAAAATTGATATTATGGAACTGATTATCATTTCCTTGGAACAAGTAATTATCTTGTTGATTTTCAGCTGAAACATATCTATTGAAATCAATTTGATTGTCACACATATTTTTGCTAATACCGATTTCAACAGCAATTGCATCTAATACATCTTCATGCCGTCCACCAGAAGCCGCAAACATAGTTGATTTCATATCTACGTTACCAAACACCGCAGAATACGCACTTTGCCACCCACTCAAAGAACTTGCCGTAGAAGAATTTGAATAAAGACTATAACTCATTTTCATATACCATTAAACTACTTACACATGTATATAAAAACATTTTGTATATACTTTTTTCATAAGGTATATATAAACGTTACATATCTTTACAAATTATGCTTTACCACTAAGTTGCCCACAAGCCGCATCGATATCTAATCCACGCTCTAAGCGAATTGTGACCTTCTTACCTGCTGTTTCTAAGAGATATTTAAATTTGTATATATCTTCTTTTTTCGGACGTTTAAAAGAATCACCCGCAACCGGATTGTAGACTATTAAATTTATATTGCAATTTAAATTATCCAAATAATAAGCTAAATCTTTTGCACACTGAGGAGTATCATTTAATCCGCCAATTAAAATATATTCAATAGTAACTCTTCGCCCTGTTTTTTCAGTGTAATTTAAAAGTGTTTTCTTCAATAAATCAATATCATATTTTTTTTCGACAGGCATAATTTTTTCACGAATAACGTGAGTTGGTGCATGTAAAGAAATCGCAAGTGTAGATTGCATACCAATTTCAGCCAATTTATTAATTTTAGGCACAACACCACAAGTAGAAACAGTCATACGACGAACGCCAATCTGGAAACAATCATTAAATATTCTCATTGCTTCCAACACATTATCCAAGTTTAAAAGCGGTTCACCCTGTCCCATAAATACAATATTCGTAACTTTAAGCCCGGTTTCCATCTGAATAGCAAGAACTTGATTAATTATTTCATAAGGAGTCAGGTTTCTAATAAAACCTCTTTTCCCTGTTGCACAAAAAGCACAGCCCATAGCACAACCAACTTGAGAAGATACACATGCTGTCAGATTTGCACGATTATCAAACCGCATCAAAACAGTTTCAACCTTTTCTCCGTCCGGAAATTCCAACAAAAACTTAACCGTTCCATCGGAACTAACTTGCTTCTTGGCTATTTTAACATCTGAAACAATAGCAAGTTCCTTTAATTCTTCACGAAATCTTTTAGACAAATCAGTCATATCGTCGATATTTTTTACCGATTTTAAATAAACCCAATTGTAAATTTGTCTTGCACGAAACTTGCTTTGCCCGATAGAAAGGCAAAATTCTTCAAGTTCTTGTAGATTCATTTTTGATAAAACTTTTTTCATAACAAAATAATACACTAAAGTTATTTAAAAAAATACCGTTAATATAAAAGAAAGAGGATTGAAGCATGGAACAATTTCACTTAAGAGCATACGCACACATAGGCGACGCTGTTTATGAAGTATTTGTCAGAGAAAAAGTCATTAACATAACATCAAATAGTAAAAAAATGCACGAATTAACTACGAAATATGTTAAAGCTGAATTTCAATTGGAAACATTAGAAAAATTAACAGAGTTTTTAACTGATGAAGAAAAAGATATAGTGCGTAGAGCAAGAAATATGCCATCGACCACATTTAGAAGAGCAAATCAATCGCTTCACCGCCAAGCGACAGCATTTGAAGCCCTTCTTGGGTATAATTACATGCACAATAAAGAAAGATATAGAGAATTTTTAGATATAATATCACCCTACATTGTCTTTTAAGCAAAGCCCACAATTGTAAACTTTTGTAAAGCTAGTAATTTCAACATATTTAATTATAATAAGTTTATTTAAAAAAACAACAGCCATGAATTTGTTAAATAATATAAACAAATGACACATGAGCTCAAAAAAAATGTTATAATAAAAGAACCAAGATAAATAAGTGTTAAACATACCCTTAATTGGGTCAATGAAAAGGAAAGTATATTTTAAAAAGACCTAAAACCTTATAGTTTCAAAACAAAAAGGTAATTGTAACAAAATTGTTAAAATAAAGTAAGTATTAGTCAATTATTCTCAACAAAATGTTTTTATATAAACATCTAGTAGGGAAGCAGTGTCGGAGGAAAGACATGACAATTAGTGTGAATTCAAAGAAAAAACAAGTTAAAAAATCATTTGACGAATTGTTGGTGGATTTGAGAACAAGTAATTCAGAGAAGGTTAGATACAATGCAGCAAGAGTGCTTGGCGAAATGGGTGATTCTGCTGCGGTAGAACCATTGATTGATGTTTTGAAGAATGATAAAAACGGCTCAGTTCGTTTGTATGCAGCTCGTGCTCTTGGCGAATTGGGTGATACAAATGCAACTATTCCGTTAATAGAATCATTGCGTGAAGACCGAAACGTTGACGTTCGTGTTCGTGCAGCTCGTGCATTGGGTCGTTTGGGCGGAAAAATTGTTGTAGAACCGCTAGTTGAAGCATTAAATGATGAAAACCCTCAAGTTTGCATTACAGCAACAGATGCGTTGATTGAAATTGGTGATGTTGCAACGGATGCATTGATTGAGTCTTTAGACCATGAAAAAGTAAACGTTCGTTGTGATGCAACCAGAGCATTAGGCGAAATTGGTAACCCAAAAGCAGTTGAAAGAATTATCGATATGCTAAAAGACGAATGGGTTAACGTTAGAATTTATGCAGTTACTTCTTTAGGCAAATTAAATGATACAAAAGCAGTTCCAGCTTTGATTGAAGTTATGCAAAATAAAGAAGAAAATGATTTGGTTAGAGCTGGTGCAGCAGCAGCATTGGGAGTACTCAGAGATCAAAGAGCTCTTCTTCCACTTAGAGAATTAATTATGAATGCTGAAGAACTAGGCGAATTAGAAGACACAGCATTGAAATCATTCAAGAAAATTATGGCTGCTAACTGGCAATCTATCCCAGGGGCAACACCTCAAAAGAAAACTGCACAAGTTTAAGCCGAACAAAAGTTAACAAAAAAAGGACATCTCGAAAAGATGTTCTTTTTTTGTACTATAATTACATGGGATACAGAAAAAGAGGATTAACCGTGGGAAATACAGTTGTTGTCGGTGCACAGTGGGGCGATGAGGGAAAAGCTAAAATTACTGACTTGCTTGCAATGGATGCAGATATAATTATTCGTTACCAAGGTGGTTGCAATGCAGGACATACCGTAGTTGTCGAAGGAAAAACTTACAAATTTCATTTGATACCTTCAGGAATTTTATACAAAGATAAGATTTGTGTTATTTCTGCTGGAACTGTAATTTACCCTACTTCTCTAAAAAAAGAAATTGATGAACTTATAGCAGACGGTACAAATTTAAGTGGATTAAAAATCCATCCTTTAGCATCAATCACAATGCCATGGCACATTGATATTGACGGAATAAGTGAAGATAAAACAGCTAAAACCAAAATTGGAACAACCAAAAAGGGAATTGGTCCTACTTATGCAGACAAAATCGGTCGCTACGGACTAAAGGTTGAAGACTTATATGATGAAGAAGCTTTAAATACAAAGCTAGACAATATATTACCGCTTAAAAATAAGATTTTAAAAGAAGTATATGGACTAAACGAATATTCCAAAGAAGAAGTTTTAAAATTATGCAAAGAATACGCTGAAATTTTCCGTCCGTACGTTTTCTGGAATTGGCAGGAAGTTTTATCAAAAGCAGTCAAAGAAAACAAAAAAATCCTATTTGAAGGGGCTCAAGGGGTAATGTTGGATATTGATTGGGGAACATATCCGTTTGTTACCAGTTCAAATCCGATAGCAGGCGGGGCGGTAACAGGCTCAGGAGTCGGTATCAACGCTGTTAAGGACGCTATCGGAGTAATGAAAGCCTATGTAACCAGAGTTGGTGAAGGTCCATTTATTAGCGAACTTGAGAACGAAACAGGTAAAAAAATCCAAACAATTGGTGCTGAATTTGGAGTAACAACGGGCAGAGCAAGACGTTGCGGATGGTTTGATGCTGTTATTGCAAAATACGCAGCATTGGTTAGCGGCTTAACAGGCATAGCACTTACAAAAGCGGACGTATTTGACACTTTCGAAGAAATTAAGGTTTGCGTTGCGTATAAAGATAAACGTGATGGAGCAATTTATGAGTACTATCCGACAAACGTTAATATCCACAAATATTTAGAACCTGTTTATGAAACCCATGCCGGTTGGATGGAAGATATTACAAATTGCAAAACTTATGACGAATTACCTGAAAATGCAAAGAAATATCTTGCAAGATTAGAAGAATTGATAGGTGTAAAAATTTCTATAATTTCAGTTGGACCAAATAGAGAACAAACTATCATATTGAAAAACCCTTTAGTATAAAAATCATCCAAATATATTTAGTAAAAACCTGACTTGTAGTATATAATAAGTCAGGTTTTTTATTTAAAGGAGAATGGATAATATGAAACTAGATTTAAAATTAGCTTGGACAAACATTTTTAAAGACAGCGGTTGGCAAGGAAAGCTATTAGTACTGATAATATTTGGACTTATTGCCTGCCTTCAACCAACAGAAGAAAAACTTAAAGCTATGATGGCAGCCAATCCTGCTATGCTTTTACTGGTTGTACTTTCACCTATTTTAACCGGCTTAAGTAGCGGCTATCAAGCCAGATATTTAAACAATTTAATAATTAACAAAGATGCAGCACTACCAAAATGGGAAAAGTTATTTAATATGTTTTGGATTGGTATAAAACCTGGTATCGTATTAATACTGGTAACAATCCCAATAGGTATAATACTTGGAATAAGCAAAATTATTTCACCGGCTTTGTTCTCGCTGTTGGTATTCTTGGCGGTTATATTTTGTATTATTTATGTAATCTACAGTGGTGCTTTATATTTGTGCTATGCTCAGAATTTTAAAATGTGGGATATCTTAAATTTTAAAAAGGCACAAAAATACATAGGAAAAACTTATTTTAAATATTGTTTGTTCATTATTCTTGCTATAATTATATTGGGTGTAGCAGCAGGCATAATTACTGTTATTTACGAGCCATCTGCTAATATATTAGCTGCATTATTTGGTGTTTTATTTGGTTTGTGGACATGCAATTTACTGGCACAATTACACCATATACAAGTAGCCAAATATACAGATACTGCTCAGTTAATAGGAGAATAACGCTATGAAATTAGATTTTAAACAAGCCTGGAATAATATTTTCAACCAAGATGGTTGGGCAACCAAGGGAATTATCTTATTTATTATTTTTGTTATAGTCTCACTCCTAACACCTGAAAATAATTCTGAGTTAAATAAAACTGCAATAGGCAAATGCATACATTTAGAAAGCAACTTAACATTATTATCTGCAATTAAAGCATTTTTTTACGGGTATTTATTGAAATATTTGCACGATTTAATGATTAACCCTAAAGCCCCACTCCCGAAATGGGAAAAAATTGGGCAGATATTTTTAATTGGTTTTAAACCTGTTCTTTGCTGGTTTTTAGTTTCAATTTTAGGAATAGGATTAATAATTAGTTTACTTAGCACGCCAATTCTACTAGGTATTATAATAACTGCGTTAATTTATCTCGTATTTGCATTAATACTTGTTTATGCAAAAGACTTCAAAATGGCGAATCTATTGAACGTCAAAGAAGCCGTAGAATATAGCTCTATTGCATATTTGCAATGTTTTATCAGTATAGTTGGATATATTATAATTTCAGCAGTGCTCCCGCCAGTTATCAAAACAATACTATTTGTTCCAATGGTATTAACTTTTATCAATATACTGGCACAAGTACATCACCAACAAGCAGAAAAAGGAAAAGTTGTTCCTGTATATGATGAAAATATTTAAACAGAAGAAAACTTAAATTTGTAAAACAAATTTATATTTAGTCCGCTACAACAATTTCCTGCTCATTTTTATATGTGACATACCCTGCAGGAGTGTTTGGCGGACGTTTTAAATATTTTCTTTTTGTATAAATAATTGATGCTTTTAAAGAGGCTGACTGCTTTGAATATTTTTTTGCAATTCTTGCAACTTTAACAAGCGTATCATCATCAATTTCTTTTTTTTCGTCTAATTTAACTAAAACATGCGACCCCGGAGAATTATAAGCGTGGAACCAAACATCTTCGGGCATTGAAATTTTGGAAAATATGTAGTCATTTTGTTTGTTGTTTTTACCGATAAATACCCTAAACCCATTTACCGAAACTTCTTCAACAGCAGGCAATACTGACTTTTTTTGTTTTGTATATTTCGGTATTAATTCTTCTTCTATATCAGCTAAATCTTCATATTTTTGTGCTGACTCTATTTGAAAAACCAAATTTTCATAATATGAAATTTTTTCCTTCGTTTGCACCATCATTTCTGTCGCAACTTCAAACGCAGTTTTTGCTTTTGAATATAATTTATAATAGCGATTTGCATTTTCAACAGGGCTGAGAGCTTCATCCATATCTATCTCAACTAATTCTCCTGTTTCAAAATCGTTCAGTTTAACTTTTGCAACTCCTTGTTTTAACTGATACAAATTAGCCATAATAATATCCGCTTTTCGTTTTTGCACCAATGCTTTATCTAATCGTCCGGCTTGATTTTCTTGTTTATCAAACGTTGTCTTATTTTTCTTCAATTCCTTACTTGCAATAGTCAAAAGAGATTGTTTCAACGCAGTAACAACAGACTTTTCCATATAAAAAGAAAAATAATCATCAATCATCGAATTAACAGAATCTTTGTAAATTCTGCCATCTCCGACAAAAGAAAATAATGAAAAATCTTTGTAATCCACGGCAACAGATGGGTTTATATCATTATGCAACAATGCTTTTTTAAGATTCCCCTTAATATTTCCACTTGCCACAATTTCATTCATCAACGCTCTTGAAACATATTGGAAGTAATGCGAAAAGGATTCTGAGATATTATCCTTGTCAATTTGCAAACGAGCATCCACAAAAACGTCAGGAGTATTTAGAAAGTTTTCTCTTTTACTTTTTGGTGGATAAACATAATTTAACCCACCAGCCATTTCTCTTTCTCGGCTTTTTTCAGCACCAATATTGTGCATACAACCAAGAATAATATTTGTATCATAGTTATACAAAATAACGTTACTGTGTTTCCCCATAAGCTCAACAGCCAAACATAGAGGAATTATTTCACCAATTTCCGAATAAGTTTCGAAATAAATCTCCAAAATTCTCTCATCTTCAGGAACATTTACTCTAACAATTCTGGACCCAACCATATATTTTCTAAGCAGCATACAAAACATAGGTGGCTGCTGAGGGACTGTTATATGACGTTTTGCCGCAGACTCGGGAGATATAAAACAAACATGATAAACAGATGGATTTATATTTATATATAATTTACGAGTTTCTCCACCCCCGTGCAATTGAATGATTAAATCACGACGTGTTGGCTGCTGAATTTTTTGTATTCTAGCATCTTCAAAATACTCAGCATTTTCTTGCACAAATAATTTTAATGTTAAGCTGTCTATATTTATCATTCTACTATTATAATCAAAATGACTAATTAAACAACGCTGATTTGATTCTATCCACGCAAGCCGTCGGGCTATAATGCCATTCACGGTATGTTAATCTGACTATCTTAAGACCGCAACGCTCAAGAATAGCATGCTTTTTCATATTTGTATTATATGTTTTTATATTATCTTCCACACCATCAATTTCAACTAAAATTGAGTGCCCTTCACCGTCATTAACAGTCAAATCTGTTGAAAATCCGGCAGTTTCTATTCCGGCTGTAACATTCAAGCCTTCTGC
The DNA here is from genome assembly GCA_017409065.1 of bacterium. GTDB lineage: Bacteria > Cyanobacteriota > Vampirovibrionia > Gastranaerophilales > Gastranaerophilaceae > RGIG2134. The sequence continues at coordinate 5,353 of JAFQTK010000057.1, read as the reverse complement.
TCTAAGTGTTTTGGCAACTTCTTTTTCAAATGAATTTTTGTACACATTTTCATCAAATTTTTCTGTTGGAGTTGATTTATTGATATAGTTTTGAATATATTCAACATAATCTCTTAACAAACCTTCGGGTAAAGATTTTGGATTTTTTGATAAGAAGCAGATAAGTTTCTTTCTTGCACGAGTTATTGCAACATTAAACAAATTAGGTTTTTGTAAAAATGTTAAACTCTGAGCAAAACTATTATCAGCCACGCACCAAGACAAAATCATAATATCCTTTTCATCACCTTGGAATGTATGTGCAGTACCAACCTCAATCTTATGCTTACGAATAATACTTTCTGAAAATACCTGCATTATCGCTTTTTTAATCAGCTCAACTTGCCCTCTAAACGGAGAAACAACCCCAATCGAAACAGGTTCTGAATCACTTTTTTCATCTTCCAATATTAGTTCGTGCATTCTTTTTATAATAGCCTCAGTTTCAGGCATATTTCTTGTTGTGTCATAATCTACTTTTCCATCTGCAACGTGGTGAAATTCCAATACATCATTTTGATTAGAATTTTTCTTCATTATACGGATTCTTCCACCATAAAATTCCTGATTAGAAAAATCAATTATTGGTGGCAAACTTCTAAAATGCTCATCAAGCATAATAGGACTGGTTGAATAATAATTTGCTAAATCAAACATGGAATTTGTTCTAAAACGCCACATTAATTGATATTTATCAGGAATATCATATTGAGATAAAAATGATTGTTCTTTAGCCTTTTCCAAGAAAGACAAATGTGGCAATTGTTTGTCATCCCCAACTATAACTGCTTTTTTTGCACGGAACATAATAGGGAAACAACTTGCAATATCACATTGAGAAGCCTCATCAATAATTGCAACATCAAACAACCCCGGTTTCATTGGCAAAGAACCTGAAATTGCATAAGTAGTAACGCACCAACATGGAAACGCTTCCAACAAAGGTTTAAAATCCTCTGTTTCCAAAAGTCTGGACTGTTGCTGTCTTTTTCTTGCAACCAGAGATTTTGAGTGAACAAAGAGTCTTTGTCGTTTTGTTTGATCTCGCAAAAGTCCTTTTAAAGAATCTCTGCGTTTTCCTCTCAAAATTTCTACCGCCAAATTTGCTTGTTTACGTTTTAAATTTCTTATGCCTTCCAATAACTGGTGCATATTTCCAATTTTATGTATCTTAGATTCAATAATCCTAGCCTGACAAGCTAAATCTTCATTAAAAAGCTCTTGTTTTAGCCGTTCCAAATCTTCATAACACACATCAAATTCAGAAATTTTAAGAGTCTTTTTCAATCTGGAAGCCCTAATTTTATTGAATAAATTAGTAAAAAATCCTGATTTTTCAATATCTTTTTCAAGCTTTTTCACCAAACCTGAAACAGTTTCTAACTCGTCTTTCTTAAGCTTTTTACTTATAAATTGTTTTGTTCCGAGTTCTCTTTCTGACTGTTCTTTTTGCTCAATTAAAGTTCGCCATTCATTCTCTAAATCAATAATTTCTTCACACTTTTTCTCATTTTCTCTGATTGAAGATACAAGATTATACATATCTTCAACATCGACCAAAAGTGCATTATCATACCCTTTATCAAGTTCAACTTTATTATTTAATAAATCTTGAAGTTGAAAATTAAGTTGTTTCTGATAATTTTGGCGTCCTGCCCTCAACGCTAAAAATGGAGCACCTAAGTTATTGAGTCGCTCTGCAACAACATCAGTTGCCTTATCCATTCTGGACGCAACCAAAACCGTTTTGCCGTTAGCCACTAAATGTGCAACCAAATTTACAATCGTTTGTGATTTTCCTGTCCCCGGAGGACCTGCGACAGAAACAATGGTATTTTCTTCTATACTTTTTATTACGTTTTCTTGGCTATCACTAAGTGAAAGAGGAGTAGTTGCTACAAAATCTTCTAATGATTTTTTCGATTTCATAGGCTTGTCAATCATTTTGCCTGAAGTACGCATATATTCTTCATTTATTGTAGCCAATGACGTTTCTCTAAATACCCCTGAAGGTTTTTCTGAAATCTGTGTTAATTCGTGTAAAACTCCGGCTGTTACTTGTGGACGCTTAGTCAAAATTATCGCACATTGATTTGTTACACAAACCTTTTCTATCTTAACTTTTTTTGATTTAGGGGCTTCATCTTCTTCTATAACTTCATGTAAATTATCAAAATTTATTTCTTCGGATGAATCTTTCACATCATCTTTTGAAACATTGTTTTCAGTAGCATCATCCTCATGTTCCAATTTCAGTTCAATATCAGGCACAATGGAACGCAAAGTTGTCAAGAAAATATCAAGTTTTTCCGGTGTAAGAGGCAATTCGGGAACAACTTCCAATAATCCGTCCAAAAGATGTTCCATCTCGTCCTCGTCATCACTTTTATTCATAAGTGCAGTTAACGCACCAGTATTTAGGGATAAAACTTCGTCTTGCACGGTACATTCAATATTTTTTCCTGCTCTTTCTAATCTTGCAGGCATATATAATAGAGGTGTCAAAAATTCATTCGAACGTTTATTCCGTCCGCCTTTTCCGACTAAAAACAAATACCCGTATATTAAATACTTATCTTTCTGGCTCATTTCAGATTGAATCATTAATTCAGTCAATAATGGGTCTGAACCGTCCAATTTTAAAGACGAACCAAAATTGGTAAAAAGTTCCTCTTCTCCATTTAAGAATATCCATTTGTTATCCTTATCTTGTTTTAAATTCCTAAATGTTGAACTTTGAACTTCTTCTCTAACACAATCGTGTAAATAAAGAGCCAATCTCTTGATAAAACTGTCATGAAATGCAGATGTTATAATTTTACTAGCTTCTTGAAGCATAATTTTTCTCCTATGAATCTATTATACAATACCCTAAAATATAGAAATAATCTATTCGTTTGATATTCAAACTAATTTGTAAAAAAATTTTTACAATAATATAAAATTAGTAACTTTTTCTCCTTCGTTCGTTTTTTATAACATGGAAGGAGGTTTTTGTATGGAAGGTTTCGAAAAAAACAGAAATGGAATGAGTTTACCTCAGTTTGCCACTAGAGAACATTATATTGAAGATATTGAAGATTTTGCAGATATTCGCACTCAAAACCTAAATCGTTTGAGCGAGTTTATGTCAAACATAAATGCACAATACAGATTTAATCTAAACGTTAAAAACTTAAGAGCATTTTTAACCGGATAACAGTCCGAATATATCTCATAAATCTTATAAAGAATTTGTAAAGATGGTATAAATTAGTGCTAAAATTAATTTATACCATCTAGTTTTATAGGAGATTTACGAATGAGAGTACCTATTTTGGACACAAAACGTCAGTATGAAACTATCGGCAAAGAGGTAGAAGAAAAAGTTGTTGAAGTTTTACGTTCCGGAAGTTATATCTTAGGACAGAACAACAAAGCATTAGAAGAAGATTTTGCAAAATATTGTGACTGCAAACACGCTGTTGCACTCAACTCAGGAACAGATGCCCTCCACCTAGCATTAAGAGCATTAGACATAGGTGCAGGAGATGAAGTTATTACAGTTGCGTTTACTTTTGTTGCAACAACAGAAGCAATAGGTATTGTCGGTGCAAAACCTGTGTTTGTTGATATTGATCCAAATACATTCAATATTGATGTTGATAAAATTGAAAGCCTTATCACTCCGCAAACAAAAGCAATTTTGCCTGTTCATTTATACGGTCAACCTTGTGATATGGACAAAATTATGGACATCGCTAAACGCCATAATTTATATGTAATCGAAGACTGCTGCCAAGCAGTTGGTGCCACTTACAAAGGCAAAAAAGTCGGTTCATTCGGAGATGTAGGATGTTATAGTTTCTACCCAACTAAAAACCTTGGCACAATGGGCGACGGCGGAATGGCTGTAACAAACAGTGAATACTTAAAAAATAGAATGATTGCACTAAGAAACCACGGTGGAGCTATTCGTTACTATCACGATGAAATCGGTGTTAACTCAAGACTTGATGAAATTCAAGCTGCAATTTTAAGAGTCAAATTACCTTACATCGATAAATGGAACAAACAAAGACGTGAAAATGCATATCGTTATAACGAATTGTTTGCTAAATATCCTGAAATTGAAACTCCAAAAGAATTAGATGACACTTACTGTGTTTATCACCAATACACAATAAAAATTGAAAACCGTGACGAAGTTCATAAACTTTTGGCTGAAAATGGTGTAGGTGCAATGATTTACTACCCTGTGCCGCTTCACTTGCAAAAAGTTCATGAATATTTGAACGTAAAAGAAGGTTCATTGCCTGTAACTGAAGAAAACACAAAACTTGTAATGAGCTTACCAATGTTCCCTGAACTAACAGAAGAAGAACAAAAATACGTTGTTGAAACAGTTATAAAATGTCTTAATCAGACAAAAGCAGCTGTATAAAACAAATCAATAATTAAAAGAGGGCAATGTTTACACGCATTGCCCTCTTTTTTATTCTCATAAAATTTACAACAAGTACAATTTGGTTTAAAATATCTAATGAAAAATAACAGATAATGGAGTAGGTTAATGAAAATTCTTAAAATAATAGGGGTAACGTTTTTATCAATTTTAGCAATCGCATATTTTGCATTTTTGTTTGTATTGCCAAACGCAATCAACCTAAATAATTACAAGTCCGATATAAATAAAATCGTAAAAGATACAGCCGGACTTGAATTTGATTCTCAAGATATCAAGCTCTTAACTACTTGGAACCTTCAAACTAAAATTGCACTTAATAATGTATCAATAAAATACCCTAACAAAAAAGATTTTCTATCCGCAAAATACGGGGAAGCCGGACTAAAATTACTACCACTTACGCTTTTAAATATTGAACTTGCACCCATTAAATTTGACGAACCTCAACTTTCTATTGCGATAGAAAAAGACGGGAACTACGATATTATAAATTTTTTAAACAGTTTTTTGTCTACACCTCAGCCGCAACAAACAACAACCCAACCTCAACTCCCTATCAAAATATCAAACAACTTACCTGATATTATTCTATCAAATTATTCTATCAAGCTGAAAGATGAAAAAACTAAAGATGTAATGCAAGTTAAAGGGCAAGAATTTAGAATTTCTGAGTTCAAGCTTGGAGATAAAGTAAAAATTAACACAATAGGTGAAATTGCCGTAAATGACAAAAAACACGTTACTTACAAAGCCCAAATTGCTTCATTTTTACCAACATTAGAAAACTCTTCAACTTCAAACACGACGGCTCCAACTGTTATTCCTGAGTTTAAATACAATCCTATTCCTGTGATAAAAAAATATAAT
>JAFQTK010000056.1 GCA_017409065.1 bacterium | reverse complement strand
GTTATGGGAATTGATTATTATAAATTATATTTAAGAAAATTTTGTTGTAGTTATGATGATGCAAAAATATGTGAAACAGAAGAAAAATTATTAAAATTAATTGATATAAATTATAATAATTATGCTGGTTGTTTAATTATAGCCAGAGATAAACAAAATGACCAAGATATTATTATCGGTTCAAGGAGCTTTGAAAATGCGAAAGTTAAAGAAGAAAAGAAAAGATTGGCTAATGATAGCTTATCAAATGTTGAAAAGACAAAGAATAAAAAGCCTAAGACAACAAAACAAAAAACTAATCAAGGAAAACGATTAGTAAAAAGAAGAAAATAATATGTCCTCTTAGCTCAATGGAATAGAGCAACGCCCTTCTAAGGCGTGGGTTTGAGGTTCGAGTCCTCAAGGGGACACCAGATTTATTTTATAGTTGTGGAGAAAGGAATTATTATGACAAGAAGTAAAGAAAGTCTCCCCTCCCGTAAGGGAATAGGGAAAATTTTTAGCAGAAAGGTCATTAAGTTATTAATTACTTTTTTAACAGGTATATTATTATTAACATTTTGTTTAGGTTCTACTTTGCCTAAATCTGATATTTCTGCTGATACAGAAGAAAAGGTTGAAACAGTAATAGTAGAGAAATATGCAAAAAGCTTACAAGAGGAAGAAGGTTACGAAGATATTCATTATGAACTTAATGCTTTAATTAAGTTTTCAGAAGAAAATCATATCCCTATACAACAACCTTCGGTCGATTTAAGCACAGGGAATTTGGATGATATATTTATTAAAAAGTATGATTACTATGCTACATATTATAAAGTAAGTATTAGTAATAAAGATTATTTATTTAAACACGAAGAAGATTGTAAACAATTTATTCAACAAATAAATAAATATGATAGTAAAACTTATGAAATTAATAAGGTAACGAAGTTAATCAACAATGAAACTTCACAAGATGAAATAAATGAGATTGTAGAGAAAAAGAAAAAAGCGTATGAAGAAGCTAAGGCTAAAGCTGCCGCTGAAGCCAAAGCTAGAGCAGAAGCAGCTAAAAGAGTGAAATCCACAACAAGTAGCTCACAGAATTTATCTGCTTTACAACAATATGCTCATAATTTAGTTATAAATACATATGGATGGTCAGAATATGATTTTGATTGTCTAGTAAAACTATGGAATAGAGAATCTGGTTGGAATCCTAATGCACATAATAAATCAAGTGGTGCACACGGTATTCCTCAATCATTACCTGCTTCTAAAATGGCTAGTGAAGGTAGTGATTATTATACTAACGGTTATACTCAAATACGTTGGGGACTAAAATATATCAAAGGTAGATATGGTAGTCCAGCAAATGCTTGGGCACATTCACAAAAAACCGGTTGGTATTAATAGTATGGAGAGTTTTCTCTCCTTTATACATAGCGGGGTGGAGCAGTGGTTAGCTCGCCAGGCTCATAACCTGGAGGTCGCAGGTTCGAATCCTGCCCGCCGCAACCAAAAAAATATCTTGACAAATGACTATTTGTTTGATATAATACAATTAATAATAGACATAGAAAGTTCCTAAAGACTACTGGGATAGACCAGTTACTAATGCTATGGAGTTAATTTTACTTTTCGTCTATTAATTTTATATAGGCATAAAGACTTCCTTTTTAATGCAAATGATTAGGATGGTTTGGTTGGTTCAATTCCAACAATTTAGTCTTCGCCTATTAATAAAAAAATATTGGCATAAAGAGTTCCTTTTTAAAAGGCTTGTAACCCGTGTGTTATTGGTTCGACTCCAATCGCCTTGCGAATGCTGGGTGTAGCTCAATTGGTAGAGCAACGTATTTATACTCTTCGCCAATTATAATATGTTTTATTTAGGCATAAAAAGTTCCTTTTAAAAAGTCAGGGAACTGCCTGTTGTAGGTTCAAGTCCTACCTCCCCAGCCAATTTATTATTTATATTGGGGAGTAGCTCAATTGGTAGAGCAGCAGTATTTTTATTACTTTTCGCCTATTTAAATAAATGAAATGATAGAGAGGTAGAGATTATGGAAAAAGAGGTTTTAAGATTATTTAAAAGTTATTTAGGAGAAAAATCAGAAAATTTTTCTAAAGAAGGATTAAAATATGGAATATTAATTCCAGATACTGCTAGTGAAGAAATTATTAAAGAAGCAATAGAACAATATGGTAAAGATGGAGAAAAGTGGAATCAAACTTTTCATAAAGATTTTGAAATTGTTAAAAATGCTCCAATTGAAGATTTAATAATGCAACAATTAATTCATTATATAACTACTTATGGGTTTGAAAGTTTAGGCTTTTATGATAGCAATTTAGTTTACTTACCAAAAGAAAAATTAGAAATCCCAGAATTAGTAGTTGAAAATATAGAATTAGTTTCAATTAAACCTATTACAGCAGAAGAATTACAAGAAAAATTAATGATTTTATTAACAAGTGGTATAGCTTTATCTGAACAATCAGTTAAAGATATAATGGTTTTATCAGATTATATTGATAAAGATAGATTTGATGAAATTGTTAATAGAGAAATTAAAGTTACATTATATGATAAATATAATATAATGCCAAAGAACCCTGATGAATTTTTTAGATATTTAATTTTTAAAACAACTGGTGATACATTAAAAATCAATAACTCTCAATTAATAAATAAAATTAAAAATTCTAATAAAGAAAAGGCTCTTACAATGTTAGAATCTTATATGACAAAAAATGGTTTAGCTAAATTGTCATCAATTTTCTTAAGAAATAAAAATTTATTTTTAGCATTTAAGGTTAAAAAAGAAGATGATTTACAATTATCTGCAAATATGAATAGAATAATTAATGCTTTAAGAAAATATGCAATAACATATCATAAACCATTATCTAAAAATATTCTTGATTGTTTAACTGATGAAAATGTAGATGTTGATTTAGAAAAACTTCCAGAATTATTAGATAATATTACTATATTTAGAGAGATTAGAATTGTTAATGGCATTTTATATAGATTAAATGGTTCAAATGCTATTGTTTATAAAATTAGAAATGGTAAATCATTTGTAAAAACATTAGATAATAGAACTGAAGAATATGTTGTTAGATTAAATGCTATTTATGAAGTTGTGTATAAACATTTAATAAATAGATTAAAAAACAAAATTAATTTAAAAACTGTATATATTCCAGAAAATATTACTTATATGGCTCCAACAAGCGAAAAACAATTTAGTGGTAATATTCCAGATGGTTCATATTTAGAAGTTCCTAGAACAGATAATATGATTTATGGAATACATTGGACTAATTTATCTGATAAGACAACAAAAAAATCTGGCTTCTATGGAGAAGAAGAATATGATGAATATTCAACTGAAAGAGTAGATTTAGATTTAAAACAAATGAATAAATCAGAAGTATTTGGTTGGGATGCTTCATATAGAAGTAATACAAGTGATATATTATTTAGTGGCGATATGACTGATGCTCCACTTCCAAATGGTGCTACAGAATTATTCTATGTTGGTCAAAATTATGGTCACGGTGCTTTCTTAATTACATTAAATAACTTTACTCAAAATAATGCAGATGTTCCATTTGAATTTGTAATTGCTAAAGCAACACATAAACCAGAGAATAGAGTATATTATGCTTTAGACCCTAATAATATATATGAAAAATTAGATATGGTTGTTAAAAAAGGAGAATATCAAAAAGTTGTTGGCTTTATTGCAATAGACGATACAATTAAATTTTACTTCAATGACTTTAGTCAAGGTAATGAAAGAACATCAAGACAAAATGATGTAACAATGGGAACATTTGATTACTTACAATCATATAGTAAAGTTCAATTAAAATTAAGAGATTTATTAAAAGATGCTGGTGCTATATTAACTGATAAAGAAACTATAACTAAGACAGTTATAAAAGAGAAAGTTGATGAAGAAGGTAATATACTTGAAACAACAACTGAAGAGCAAGAAATACCTGTTGATTATAATTTATCAACATCGGCAATATCAAAAGAAACATTAATAGATTTATTAAGTTAAAAAATAAACAAAGACACCCAGTAAATGGCTCATATAATAAATAAATTGAGAAGCCTAGAATTTAGTTTTAGGTATGGAAGTCAAGAATAGAGATATTGTAATTATCCTTGAGATAATGAGCAACTAATACATTTTACTCAATGAGGTTTTTATGTAGATAGTGCTATATCCAATCCTGCTCTGGTGGCGGAATCGGTAGACGCAACGGACTTAAAATCCGTTGGGAGCAATCCCGTGAGAGTTCAAGTCTCTCTCAGAGTACCAAATGTCTCAATGGTGAAATTGGTAGACGCACTAGGCTTAGACCCTAGTTTCCATTAGGAAGTGTAGGTTCGAGTCCTACTTGAGACACCAATAGCTCCATAGTTCAGAGGCTAGAACGCTCGGTTCATACCCGAGAAGTCATAGGTTCAAATCCTATTGGAGCTACCAATTAATATAATAGAAGAGGGAATTACTTAAATGGAACGATTAGACGAATTTAAAACAACACCAACTGTAACACTAATCAATATGTTATGTGAATCTGAAAGAAATGGAGACCAAAAATTAGTTAATATTTATGCTTATGAATTAGCAAGTAGAATTTGGGTTCCAAATAAAGATAAAGATTTTAAAACAATATTATATGAGTTTGGTTATGTTGATTTAGAATTAGAGAAAGAAAATAATAATAAAAAGGTCAAATAAGACCTTATATGCCCTGTTGGTGAAGCGGCTAACACATCTGACTTTCTATCAGACATTCAAGGGTTCAAGTCCCTTACAGGGTACCAAAATGGTTGGATAGCTCAGGTAGTAGAGCACGAGACTGAAAATCTCGGTGTCGGAGGTGCGAATCCTTCTCTAACCACCAGTTATAAAAATGTGGGTATCGTTCAGTGGTAGGACTTCAGCCTTCCAAGCTGATAACGCCAGTTCGAGTCTGGTTACCCACTCCAAATTGAATTATATAGGTTTAAACCGTGAAGCAGAAACGGAGGAGCAACTGCTAACCACAATAGCACAACGTGGATTAATAATCGGTTTTAGAAAACTATAGGTGCGTATAGGATGTGTGGTCGACCCTTCGTTATACAAATGTTATCCTATTTAATATAATATGCCGACGAGAATAATAGTCCTAGGTTTTAAACTAAGCAGGTGCAAATCCTGCCCGTTCGGCTCCATATAGAGGAATGGTGAAATGGTTATCACGATGCTCTGATACGGCATTATTCTGGGTTCAAATCCCAGTTCCTCTACCATAAAAGGAGTTGTAATAATGAATAGTACAAGAATAGGAGATATAGGCGTTTCTTATTGTATTACAAGATGTTTAGAAAAGAATATTCCTGTTTATAAACCAGTCAGTGATAATGAAAAAGCTGATTTAATTATATTATTAGATAATATACCTAAAAAGATACAAGTTAAATCTGCTATTACAGATAAAAATGGTAAAGCAGAATTTAATATTAAATCATCAACAAGTGCTATTTATAATAGAAAAGCTAAAATTCATCATTATACAAAAGAAGAAATAGATTATTATATGTTATGTAACATTGCAAGAAAAGAAGTATATTTAGTTCCCTTTGAAGAGACTAAGAAAAATATGGTCACATTAAGATATGATAATCCAAAAAATAATCAAAAGAAAAATGTTAAATTTGCTAAAGATTATATATTTTAGGTTATAAGGGAATAACTCAATTGAATAAAACTCTTAAAGTAGTATAATGCGTAGGTTAAGAAGACGTGACCGAAAAAAGAGTTTTAGATATAAATATAGCTGAGGATAATTTACTTAACCACTTTATCCAGTGCTTCAGTGAAAGTCTGACGTGACTCAGGATATAAACGATACGGTATCCGCCGATATTGCCCGGTAGCCAAGCGGTAAGGCACCAGACTTTGACTCTGGCATTCCCCTAGTTCGAATCTAGGTCGGGCAGCCATCAAAAAGAATAAAAACATAAGAAGGGGGTATTTGTTATGGGTAAGAGAAAAGCTAGTAACAGCGGAGAAGCTCATTTTGTTATTACTCAAGCTAATTTAGATAACAAAGGTAAAACTAATAAAAAGTTAAAAAGAAATCCAATGGCATCTAAATATTTGACAGCAAAAGGTAAAGAACTTAAAGAAGCTGCTGAAGCTTATGCTAAAGAACATTTCAAAAAAGGTCGTAAATATAGAAATAAAGAGGCATGAAATGATAAAATTAAATAGATATTTAAGAGATTTAGGTATAGATGAAAAAAATTTTTATTTCAGTAAAGATGATAAAAGATATATCCCAGATGAAGATACCGGTATACCAGATTCACATTTATGGGATATGAGTGGAGCATTAGCTATGATTATATATACATATTTAATGCGATACAAAGAATATAAAAGAATGGGATATCCTGCATTCACAACTGAAGATAAATGGGAATCTATTTTAGATGATATGATTAAAGGGTTCGCTTCCATAATTAAAGGAGAAGAATCAAAAAGAGCATTTAAAAAGCAAAAAAGAGCATTAGCTCTATTTAAAACATATTTCTTTAGTTTAGGAGATTAATATTATAAAGGAGGAATTATAAATGTTTAAAGTAATAATAACTGATAAAAGAGATGAAACAATATTAGTTTCAAGAAATTTTAAAAATAATGAAGATAAGGCATTTAAATATTTTAATTTATTAAAACAAGACGCTATGTTAAGAAGAAATGATTATTATGATATAGATGAAGAAATTAAGTTTTCTGATATTAAATTATCATTATATAAAGATGATGAAGAATTAGAATATTTTACTATTAGATAGTTGACATTTATATTAAAATATGCTATATTTAAATTGCAGTCGGAATTGATGAGCAGTATTAATCTCTTCCAGATTGCACCGTAGAGCCGAATGGCTCTTTTATTTTTAAAAAAAATAGTATAAAATTATAAAAAAGTGTTGACAATATTAATAAGTTATGATATTATTATAACTAAGTCGCTTCTATAAATTAGTTGCAACGTAGGGGTGACAATTTATTTGTTCCGACTATAAGTGTTGTCGTGGCTTATAGTCTTTTTTTTGTGTTAAAATTCAAAGCGTAAAAAAAAGAGACTATGTATTTATATTTACACAGTCTCTTTAATTGCTTTAATTAACTCTTTCTTATGTAGAT
>JAFQTK010000055.1 GCA_017409065.1 bacterium | reverse complement strand
GATTTTCGACTCATTACTGCTCTGCTTTTCGCTTCGCTTTCGTTGTTCCGTTCATTTCTTTCGAATCAACAGGTCTTTCGTTTTCGTTTCTAGCTATTCTTTTGTCAAGGTTCAACGATTTCGGTCACAAAAGCATCACTTTGCTTTATCCCATTCCCTCAATCTCTAACCGAGTTTTTCTCTCAGTGTTGTTATAGTATCACCGACATTTTTTAATGTCAAGCGGTAAAAATCTTTTTTGTTAAAAATGCTTAATATTTATGTGTAAACTTATATTCGGCTATCTAACTGTTAAATTTCAATGTTCTCGTGCATCAAATTTATGATTTCCACTCTTATAAATATATTACATAATAATTTAATTGCAAGCACTTTTTTAAACTCACTATTTATAAGCTTTTTCAGGATTCAATTAAATCAAAAATTAAAAAGCATGCTCTAATTTAGATGCATGCTTTTTCAAAAAGTTCCCAAATAATGTATTCAATTAATACATATATCCATAGCCATGATTACATCCACCACGTCTATATGAAGGATAGGCCACCGGAGTTGAAACGCTTACAACTTGTCTTATTCTACCTGTACCTATTTCTCTGTCAATATAATTAACACCGCTTGTCATAATTGCCCCTGTTGGTCTGTATGAATGAGCTTGAGAATGTCCAGCCCTAGCTGATACATATCCGGCAGAATCATAGTTCACAATTTGAGCTGCAGCCTCTGCAACATTGCCACTACCTAAAAACATACAAAATGTAATGACAAAAGAACAAGTCAATGCTAATTTTTTCATAGTTTTTACCTCATTATGCTAACCATTATACTTTTTATAACGAATAAAAAAAAGTTTTGTTGCTACTTTTTAGTGATAAATTTACAATTTTTTACAATGTTATAATTATAACATTATTTTCTTTGTTTTTTCTTCTTCTTTTTATGTTAGAATCAGAAAGCTGGAAGAGTTTCAAATCAAATACAACAAGGAATCAAGTGATGTTTGAGAAGAGGATAAACAAAAATTATTTAAAATTGGCACAAATTGTTTACGGTGGAGAATTTTATTTAGAATTGAAAAATTACAAGCTAAAAGAAGTTTTATTTAGTAATTCCAATATTGAAAAGGTGACAGATTTTATTCTTCGCAAAAATAACAACTACGATTTTTACAGCTATAAAAATGAAACAAGTGGTTTTGCAGCCAATCTTTTTGAACACATAAACAAAAAAGAATTAGTTATAGCATACAGGGGGACAGAACGTTTTGGATTGGGCGAAAACACTTCTGACCTTAGTACTGTTATAAAAGATGTTACAACTGATATAAATATAGTAACCGGCAATTTTGACAAACAATTTAGGGATGCATGGTTATTTTACAAAGCTGTAAAAGAACAAAATACCAACAAGAAAATAACAATTGTCGGGCAATCATTGGGTGGAGCTTTAGCCCAAATTGTAGCGGCAAAAGAATATACAGTTAACAGAAAGAAAATACCGACATTTACGTTCAATGCCCCTGGTTGTTCTCATTTATTAGACGTCTATGATTGTTCTTTAAATTTGAATTATTCATTTATATCAAACTACTCTGTTATGAATGACTGGTGTGGAATGTTTGGTGAACATGTCGGACAAAGATACCTGATTTCACCAATTCCGCTACCTACCATCAACCAAGAAGCTAAATTGGAAAGTCTTAATGAGATATTGCTATCAACACATGAGGGTATTTTTGATTATTCAGAAGCAACCATGGGGAAAGTTCACAGAAAACCAAAAGACTTTAACCAAGAAGAAGGCTTGTCACTATGGTATTTTGACCCAAACAATCCAATTCAAATTTACAAAAACATGGCAAACTATATAAAATCAAAAGCACCACAATTAAATTTTCAACAACCGACAGCTGAAAACAATGTACTTATACAAAAGGCAGAAAAATTTTTCAGAGAAAACATTTCAAGCGAAATACAAAATTCCAACATTGCAGTTGCTCTAAAAGCCGCTTCTGACAATATAGCCAAAATCCAGAACGAGCTAATTGAAGACATAAGCAACAACACATTTGCTGTTGCAATAAAAGTGTTTGATGAAGCTATTGCTGATTTAACACAAGAAAGCCTAAAACGAGCGAACAAAATATTAGACAAATTGATAAAAAAATAACTTCCTTCATTTTGAGTCTGTAAGTGAATATTAGTTAGGCAAACTTTAGCTCTTTGTTCTAGCTACAAAAAAAGCAGCTGTGCGGCGAATCCACTTGAATCGAACTTTATTTCTTTTTACTGGCTAGTTAAAAAGGGACCCTGCCACCGAAGAATTTCAAGGAATACAGACTTCGTGTGTCGAGCTCCTTCGCTTTGCTCAGGATGACGTTAATATTAAAAATCCGCCACTGCGACTCAAGATGACATTTTTAGGATTCGCCCGCAGCGATGGATTTCTATCTAAAACACGCAATGTTACAAATTGTAAACATGAGTTTTTACAAGTCCCTATTGAGTTACACGGATTCCATTCCATTCTATTAGGCAATTATCACAATGAATCCGTTTTTGTACAAGTATAAATTAATTTTTTGTTAAGAGAGAGTCAATTTGAGAGGAGTAAAAATGGGACTATTTCAACTTAACGGCATTAGTGTTAATGCAAACACTAATACCAATGTCAGACCAAATTATTACGCAAATGATGATGCATTTGCAAAAGCAAAAGAAGCCACAAAGAATACGCCGATTATTTTTGGGGAAACTGTTATTGCAGATGTAAGCGACAAAAAAGCTTCAATGCGAGATTTACAAGCCAGAGATATTCTAGCAAAATACATCGGAGGAGTATCCGGATTTAAACAAATTATGGGTTCTAAGCTTGAGGCTGCATTTATTGAAGCAAACAAAGATGACTTTGTTAAAACAGGAACTGTTGAACGAGATGGAAAAACTTACGACGTTTACACATTTAACGCTGAAACCTCAGACGGTAAAATATCAATGCCAACATTACAACAAAACGAACAGGGTGAACAATTCTATGTAATGGGAGATGCTTCATACAAGGCAGATGGAACGGCAACAGAAGCCAAATATCAAAGGACTGAATATTATCAAGACGGAGAAGCCAGCGAAATTTCCCAATATCCTGATGGCAGAACAAAAGAGTACACTTATGTCTATGATTGGAATTTATACGGAATATACAATAACTAGTGCATTAAAATAACAACACAAAGAGCCGCTTTCAGCGGCTCTTTTTAAATATTATTTTTCACCAATATTTTTTACTGCATTGTTTTTCTGATTTTTGATTTAGTTGATTCAATTTGCTTAATTTTCTTTTCCATTGCTTTTACTGTCTTTGCAGTTGCTTTTCTTTCTGCTTTAACTTGTTGATATTGAGCATCAATTTGCTGATATTTCTCTTTATAAGCCAAATAATTATTTCTCAATTCAACTTGAACAGCATCTAACTGCAAAATAGCATTTTGGAATTTTTCAGTAGAAGCTGCTTGAATTAAGCTTCCATCTTCAGCAGTAACTGTTTCCGCTCCAACGCTTGTTGTTACAGGGGTATAATTTACATCCACAGGTTCAAACATCATACCATCTGCAAATGCTGCACCTGAAAATGCTACAAACGCTGCCATAACCGCAACCATTTTTATATTTTTCATACTTCTTCTCCTTCTTTTAAATATAGTTACATTATATCAAACATTGCAACAGTACTAAATACAATATTTGTTTGATTTTGATTACAAAGAAGGTAACCGACTCGAAAATTCAGCTACAATTCTGGCTATATCAGTGCTGCCTACGACCATTTCCAAAATCAATTGAGAATTTATTATAACGGTTTCAACATACTCCATTTCATCAGTATCAAGCACATGAAACTCAACAAAATCAGCCCCAACATATTGTAACTTTCCATATGCACCGGTATTAGCCCACCTTAGGTACACAATCTGTTTTTCAAACTGTTTCAATTTATTGACTAGTTTCACAAATTAACCTCATCCTATCCCTTATTAACATGATAAAAAATTCAATCCAAAAGTCAAGACAATACAATCTTGTGTAAATTTTTTAAACTTTATCTTTGTGCTAAAATAAAGTTCCAATGAAAGTAACAAGTATTTTACAATTCAATACTAAGATAAGAACCATTGATAACAAGCTGCTTGCAGGCAAAAAACCCACATACTCAACACTAAAACAATTAAAAGAACAAGGTGTGGACACAGTAATTGACTTGCGATCACCAAACCAATGGTTTGGTGTATTTACCGAAAAACTAAAATGCAAATTGCTACGTTTAAATCACATATGGCATCCTATAAAATTGTCTAAAGCACTCCCAACCAGAAAAGAATTTGAAGGTTTAAATAATATAATAGAAAACACAAAGAAAACATTTGTCCATTGCCGCAGCGGAATACATTGCACAAATCTGGTTTGCGGTGCAAGCTCAATTCTCAGAGGTAAAAAGACTGTTGACAGAACTGTTGAAGATATTTCTCAAACAGGCTTTTTTCTGACAAGAAAACCTGTTACGAATACAGAAAAAAGACAAAGAAAATTAAATAGACTCGCCTCCAGATTACAAGAATTTACTGAAATGTTTGAAAACCACCAAAAACCATAATAATAAGAATATTTGTTTTCTCATCTAAAAATATGTTACATGCACTTAAAATTACAGGTATAATTATCATCTGTAATTAGAAGGAGAATATTTTATGAAATTCAACTCATACATAGTATCTGAAACTAAAACAGCATTTTCTGTCCCTTTGCAAACACATCTGTTAACATCAAATAAAACTTTCAAACAAAAAGCATTTACGTTGGCTGAAACTTTAATTACACTATCTATAATCGGAGTTGTTGCAGCTATGACTGTGCCGACATTGATGTCCAACATGAATAAACAAACATATGTAACAGGACTAAAAAAAGCACATAGTGTTTTAACTAATGCTATACAGATGATTCCGGAATCAGAAGGCTGTGGCGGTGATTATGTATGTAGTGGGTTTATCGAACCAAATAACAAACAAGAAGCACTATATTCATTTACAAAAGATTCACTAGACCTTCTCTCCAAACAACTAAAGGGGAAATTAATTGAAGATTGCAGCGATATCATAGGAAACAGACCATATATAACATCTAAAAGATGTATCCAAACCGAAGATGGAATGGTTATATACAGAACCGGTCCATCTTATAACGATAGAATTATTGCGGTGGATATAAATGGCAAAAAGGGACCTAATAATGCAAACCGAGATATTTGGGCATTTTTCTTAAAAAACGTAGGAGAAATTAACGAAAATTCAAATTTAACTTTAATTCCTCAAGGGCAAACTTATAATTACAGTTGTGAAAATGGGGCCCCCTATGTGAATAAAAACTCCAGTTACGATTGGGATGCATACTGTACCTATGAAGTTCTTAAAACAGGTAAAATGGATTATTAATTATAGCTTATTAAAAAAACTCCCGCCTAAAATGACGGGAGTTTTTTATTTCTAAATTCGACCTATACTCTAGCCAATTTAGCTTCTGTTTCCAGTTTTAATGTTTGAGTTGTTATATCACAAACGCTTGATGGTCCAAAGTATTGGATTGCACCTGGGAATACATAACAATCATTGATTGCCCAATCTTCACGATTGTCTTGCAATTTCTTGAATACAGGTCCGTTCAAATCAACCAAAGCTTTTTGAATAACAGGTTTCATTTTACCGTGACGTTTTTCCATATTCATCATCATTGTAAGAGGAATACCACCCGCAATCCATTCAGTAGCAGGTGCCGTAAGATTTCTTACTGATGACAAGTAACCCGTCAATCCAAATTGCATCAATGCATATGCATTGTAGCCTAAAGAATAGCAATAATCAGCATCAAAGTTAGATGGGAATGCACATCTTCCTTCATAACCAAAGAAGTGAGCTTGAGCTCCAAATTTACCGACGAATTTACCTTCTTTTTTCATTTCTGCTAATCTTTCTTCAATCATAGCAATTAACAATTTTTCAGTTTCAATTTTAGAAACTTGAACGTTACCGTGCGGATCTCTATCCATCAACAATTGTGATTTAATCAATACAGGCAATGACTTGAATACTTCTGCATTTGCAGGTTCTAATGCTGCTTCAATAATAACGAATTTTTCTTCATCATTTTTAGCCGCATTCAACTTAGCTTCAATCTCTGCCATTGTATCATTCAAATTAGCAATCATTGCTTTCATTTCAGGAACAAATTCAATCAAACCTTCAGGAATTAAAGCGATACCAAAGTTTTTGCCATTAGCAGCACGTCTTGCTACAACATCAGACATATAATCAACGATTGATTTTAATGACATTTGTTTTGCTTCAATTTCTTCGGAAATCATTGTGATATTAGGTTGAGTTTGCAAAGCAACTTCCAAACCAACGTGAGTAGCACTTCTGCCCATTAGTTTTATAAAGTGCCAATATTTTTTAGCTGAATTTGCGTCACGTTGAATATTTCCAACCAATTCAGAATAAGTTTTACAAGCTGTATCAAAACCAAAAGAAATCTCGATTTGTTCGTTTTTCAAGTCACCATCAATAGTTTTTGGACAGCCAATAACTTGGATTCCTGCATTTTTTGCAGCAAAGAACTCAGCCAACATACAAGCGTTAGTGTTTGAGTCATCTCCACCAATGATAACGATACCATTTATGCCGAGTTTTTTACAATTTTCCCAAGAAGCCATGAACTGTTCTTCTGTTTCCAATTTAGTTCTTCCTGAACCAATAATATCGAAACCACCTGTGTTACGGTATTCATTAATAAACTCATCAGTAAATTCTACATATTGACCTTCAATAATACCTGAAGGACCACCCAAGAATCCATATAATTTATTTTCAGGATTAGCTTGTTTAATAGCATCATAAAGACCTGCAATAACGTTATGTCCGCCAGGAGCTTGACCACCTGAAAGGATTACACCGATATTTCTTTTTTCTGAAATAACTTCTTCCTCAGAAGCATTAAATGTTACAGTAGGTCCACCGTAGCAATTTGGGAACAACGCTTTGATTTCTTCTTGGTCACGAACAGACTGAGTTGCTGAACCTTCTACCAAATCAAGACTCTTAATCCCTGCTTGAAGTGCTTTAGGTAATTTAGGTTGATATTGTAATCTTTCAACCTGCAATGGTGATAATGTTTTCATAAAAGAATCTCCCTTTTAAATTCCAATTATTCGATTTTATTTTAGCACAAAAAAACATCAAGAAAATATTCCTTGATGTTTTTCTATAAGTTAAAAATTTTATTTGTTTAGAAATGATGCAAGTTTAGCCCTTAGTTTTTTTGAATTACGCAACATCAAATCAGAATAAACACTTGTAGCAATACCATCTCTATTTGTTTCAACGACAGTTCTTGAATATTTATCATTATTCAAGTCCGTGCGAAGAACAAAACGACCGTTACGAATCGTAGTCAATGTATTTTGACCATTTTTTGCAGCCAATCGTTCAAGTTTTTGAGCAACTCTCCAACCTGCAACACCTATGCTTTCAATACTCATTTTTATCTCCTTTAATACACATTTTTATAACTGATGAATTTTAATTATGTCTATAATCTTTAATGTCTATAACTTTACCCAATTCACATGGAACATACTCATCACAAGATGACCAAATCAATGTTTCCATCGGTTCATAAACCGCAGGATTTATTTTACATTTCAAACAATCACCCTTAACCATATTTGTTGAACCATCTATTTTTGATGTAAACAAACCGCAAGAATGACAAATTTTTATACGAAGCCCCATTTGGTTAAGTCTTTCAACAACGTCACTTACAGCATCATACATTCTTATTTGACTTGATGATGTATATGATTTCTTTTTGTATCTCAATACCGCACGAGCTAAGCCGTCTTCTGAAATCAAATCTAAATGACATTGCAAATTATTTTGCCCATCAGTAACTATGGCATCAACAGTTGCAATATCTCTATTAATAAACGTTTGTTTCGGCTTGAACATTTTTATTAAACTATTATAAAATTTACTTTTCTCCAAGTTTTTACAACTTCTATAAAATGGGAATAATAGTAAATACCCAATTTCATTCTTACCTATTCCTGCAACAGGCAATGAAGCAACAAAGCCCAACAATAAAATACCGAAAAACGACAAAATTACAGGGAAATCAAAAATAAAACTATAAGTGTAAGAAAATGCTAACAAGCCAAAATAAGAAAGTAATAAAAACCAAATATTTGGCTTAACATTATACAAAACAAATTCACTAAATTGTGGACGAGATTTGAAGAAAAATCCAAAGCAGTGCTGAACCATTTCAAATCGATATAATGGTTGAGATTTGCGATTTGTAGCCTTTTCAACATCTATCTTCGTAACCAAATTTGGACTGTATAAACAATCAAATCCACTTTTTATTAAAAGAGTCGTGTATTTCAATTCTGACTCAATATTTTTAAAATCTACACAACGAATTTTTTCAATAACTTCTTGTTTTATAACACAAGCATCTGAATCTATGACCACACTTAAATCTCTTACACGACGAGATAACAAATGAATACGATTAGAATATTTATTATAAACCGTTCTGATTTTTGAAGTAAGAGTACCTTTAGAATCTATAAAATCAGTCTGTGCAACTATAACATCATTATGAAATAGTTCTTTGTTTACATTAGACAAATAATCATAAGAGATTTGTCTTTTTGCATCCAAAAAGGCAAACGCATTGACATTCTGCAACGAAACCAATCTTTCTAACAACCAAGAAACTGACTCATCTTTTCCAACAGGTTGTCCGTCACCTAAACGCCATATTTTTGCACCACCAATAAACTCCAACTTGTTTGAAATTTCATCTGAGCAATTATCCAAAATAATATGCGTCTGATAATTAGTTTTCGGATAGTCTTGTTTATTCATCATCTCAAGTAAAGAAACAACATCTCCTTCATTGTTAGCTGAATAAATAACCATTACAATATTATTCTCGTATGGCGGCTCAAAGTATCTATGACGTGAAAAAATTCGACGATTTCTTGATGCAAAAAACACACTCGCTGCATAGTACAAGGTGTATATTCCAATGTAAATACTGATTAAAATAAATAACAATAAACAAATATTACTTAATAAATTACAAATATTACCAGTCATAACTCTCTTCCTTTGTGTAATATTAATTATATGCAAAACAAAATAAATTTCCAACAAAAAATTTCTCATATCCTTAACAATTGTATTGACAGCTAAATAATTAAACTTTTTAACGCTCATCCCTTATACTAACTCATCTAAAAAATGGTTATTTTTTCCGGAAGTTATATGTATAATTATTCCTGACAATTTAAAGGAGAATACTTTATGCAATACAACTCATACATAGTTTCAGAAACAAAAACCGCATTTTCAATACCAATGCAAACTCCGATAATCAAAAAAAACTTAAAACAAAAAGCCTTCACACTTGCAGAAACACTGATTACTTTGTCTATTATCGGTGTTGTTGCGGCAATGACTGTGCCTACATTAGTTACAAATGCCCAAAAAGCTTCTTACGTCGCAGGTCTTAAAAAAGCTTATTCAAATTTAAAAAATGCAGCATTACTAATACCAATTGATCAAGGGTGTGCCGCTGGAGATTATTCCTGTGCAACGCAAAATACAGAAACTATAGATTTTATAGCCAAGCATTTCAAAACGGCTAAAATTTGTAACTTTAGTACATCACCTGATTGCAAATTTTCCACAGTTTTTAATCCGCCCATTGTAACTAGAATCAGTACAGCATTCATAACAAAAGATGGTATAGCATACGGAATGCATATGGATCATTTTGTCATAGATGTAAACGGAGAAAAAGGTCCTAACCAATGGGGACGAGATCAATTTTACTTAAAAACATATGATTCATACAACGCAATGTTTGCCCCTCTTGATTATGTGGCTGGTGTTCATACCTGTTTATCTAAACCACCCAAAGAAACTGGACTTTATAATTTAAATTGCACGGCAAAAGTGCTTAAAGAAGGCAAAATGGATTATTAATTTTTCAACAAAAAGTCGACTTAGTTAAGTCGACTTTTTTATCTTCAATATAATCATCCAAACGACCTAAAAACCGATTTTTCCTTTGACTTTTTCTTTTCACAAGCCTAAAATAAGGCTATGGCTACTATTCAACAATATTTCAGGCATTCTGCAACATATAAAATTGTCAAAACAGTTTCTAAAGAGCTAACATACTTTTTAGAAACGATTGGTCTGATTGCTAACCACCTTATAAGAACGCTTTTTTATTGTTTAAAATTGGATTTTTCACGCAAAGATTTGATAAATCAATGCTCCAGATTCGCAGTTGACAGTTTACCTATAACAACATCGATTGTCGGAATGACATCAATCATTATATGCATGCAAACAGCAGGTGAAATGGTTAAACAAGGTGCAGGCTCATATGTAGGAATGCTCACAGCACTCATAATCATAAGAGAACTTGGTGCAGTTATGGCAGGATTTGCCATTATTTCAATGATAGGATCTTCTTTTGCCTCAGAAGTCGCAACTATGAGGGTTACGGAACAAATTGATGCAATAAAAGTACTAAAAGTTAGTCCTATTAAATATTTGTTTGCACCAAAAGTCTTAGCCGGTTTTATAATGATGCCAATAGTTGTCATATTTGCATCAACAGTGGGCATATTATGTTCAGGAATCGTAGCAAAAATCGTAGCCGATATAAGTTGGTTAAACTTCATAAGTTCCGTGTGGCACGGATTAGTTTTGAGGGACTTGAATATTTGCATGCTCAAATCAGCAACTTTTGGAGCCGCAATCGCACTTATAAGCTGTTCTTTTGGATATAAGGCTTCCGGTGGGGCTAAAGGCGTAGGAATAGCGACGACCAAAGCGGTCGTTTGGGCATTTATTGCAATTGTAATATTGGATTATATTTTTGCATTAGTATTTTATTTTTAATTAACACAGCAGGTAAAAATGAGTATAAAG
>JAFQTK010000054.1 GCA_017409065.1 bacterium | reverse complement strand
GTAAGATAGAGTTTCACTCATTTATTTCTCCTCAATTATTTTATTTTTAATTGTTTTTGAAAAATTAACGTGTACGGTGTGTCCCGCTTCTTTAACGATAATTTCAGTTTTTAAATCAAGCGGATTTACCCCTGTTAAGTATAAATCTCCGATTAAATCCAAAATTTTATGTTTAGCAGGCTCTTTATCTGACAGCAATTCGGTAGTAAAACCATCTTCCGTAAGCCCAACTGTATTTTCAATGCTAACACCTCTTGCATATCCGGCTTTTTGAAGCATTTCTAAATCTTTGAGATATCCAAAAGTTCTGGCTTCTGTTACTTCTGAAAAATCTTCATTTGCACTAACCCAACAATGATTAAGTAACGGATGATTAAAATTAACTGCATATGTGATATTTAATTTATCAGAAGGTATCATAACAATATGAGTTTTTCCGTTTATATAGGACGTCGGTTCAGTTATGTTGTATGACTTTTGTTCAAAAGCCGTTATTCCTGCTTGTGTAAATATATCTACCCATTTTTTTGATGCTCCGTCAAGAATTGGTAATTCAAAATGACTTAAATATACATCTAATGAGTCGATATGGCATAATGCACAAGCTGCCATAAAGTGTTCTATAAGCATAACTTGAATATTTGCATTGCCAATAACTGTACAATGTTCAGTCGAAACTACATTTTCTGCGGTTGCTTCAATCACATCATTTGCAAGATGGAACCGGATTCCTTTTTCATCAGATGGAACTAATTTCGCTTCACACTCAACACCAGTCATTAATGCGATTGATTTAGCTATGGTTTCTTGTTTTAAAGTTGCCATTATTTAGCCTCTTTATTCTTCTGTTTCTAATGCTTTTAGTAAATGTTCATATTTCTTAAATTTAGCAACGAGTTCTTCCGCTGATTTCATAACTTTGAGTTGTTTTACGAAGTCTTTTCTAGGGACAGCAGGTGCACCAACTATAATTGAACGTTCAGGGAAACTCTTAGATACACCGGCTTGAGCCATAATAATACTGTCAGAGCCAATGTTTAAGTGGTCAGCTAAACCTGCTTGCCCTGCAATAACAACTCTATCTCCAATTACGCAGCTTCCTGCAATACCAACTTGTGAAACTATCATACAAGCTTTTCCGATTTTACAATTGTGACCGATTTGTACAAGGTTGTCGATTTTTGTTGATGCTCCAATTACGGTGTTTTCTATTGTTCCACGGTCAATAGCTGAATTTGCTCCGATTTCGACATCATCTTCTATTACAACAGAACCAATTGACGGGATTTTATATATTTTTTGTTTTGCGTTAGCTTCTTTTATTTCGCCTGATTGTTTAGCTTTTTCAATATTATCAGGATTTTCTGTTACAAAGCTAAAACCGTCAGCCCCAATAGAACAACCTTGTTGTAGTATTACTCTGTTTCCGATTTGAACTTCATCCCCAATATGGCAGCCTGCATGGAATAGACAGTTTTCACCAATTATTACATTTCTTCCGATATAGCAATTTGGCAAAAGTTTTGTTCCAGCTGCAATTTCAGCTCCTCTTGAAACAACGACATTTGCACCTATTGAAACATTTTCAGCAATTTTAGCTTCAGGATGTACTACGGCAGTAGGGTGAATGCCTGATTGTGTTTCAGGTGGAATATAGAATAGGTGCAATAGTTTCATCATTGCCAAACGTGGGCGTTCTACTTCTATTGTCGATATGTTTTCTAAATTTACACCAAGAGGAACTAATGCTACTTGAGCTTTGGACTGAGCAAGGTTTTCTATTTCTTCTTCACCTAAAGCAAGTGCCAATGTGCTTTCATCAGCTAAAAGTGGCGGGGAAATTCTATTAATAGTTGCATTTGTAACTTTAGAAAGAATGCCACCGACGATTTCTGTAATTTGTTCCTGTGTGTAAGTTTTCATATTAACATCCTCTTTTTATTTAAAGTCTATCTTCATTTTATAACTAATTCAAAAAATAAGCAAAATTATTGTTAATATTACTATACAAAACTTTTGAGTGCAAGTTGATACCAAAAAGACCACCAATTATTGGTGGTCTTTGGGTTTGTATGGAGAATTTATAACTGGCTAGGTCTGTCCAATCTCGGATCAATTATACCTTCACCAAATCTTTGGTTATCAGTAGCGGGGTCCATGTATTGATAGAAACGTTTTACCCAGCTAACCGGATTTTGTTTTACCTCTTTTTTCTCATAAGGTGCGTATGGGTCAATTCTTTTTAGGTTAATCATACGAATTGTTTCCGGCGAATAGCCTGAATTTCTTAAGTAATCTTCATTTAAAAGTCTATCAGAATCAATTACTGCAAAAGTAGGGAGTGCAAATGATGTGATAGCTAAAAGTAACATTGTTTTTATCAGTTTTTTCATTTTTCTTACCTGTTAGATTTTGTACAAACTTATTTTACAATATTTTATTACATTATAATACATTGTAACAAAAAATTAAACCAACTATTTTGCGTATTCTTTTACAATTTTTTCAAATTCTTCAAGTAGCTTATCTTCAGGAACTTTTTTTATAATTTCACCTTTTTGAAAAATATAACCTTCTCCAATTGCTCCTGCAATACCAAAGTCAGCGTGTTTAGCTTCCCCCGGACCATTTACGGGACATCCCATAACTGCTAAGGTTATTGGTTTATTATAATTTTTAAATCGTTCTTCAACTTTTTTGGCTAATGAAATAAGGTCAATTTGTGTACGTCCGCATGTTGGGCAAGAGATAAAGTTTACACCTTTTTGTCTTAGTTCCAGTGATTTTAAAATTTCAAAAGCTGCGTGTACTTCTTCTATCGGGTCTTCAGTTAAAGAAACACGAACAGTATCACCAATTCCTTCAGCGAGCATTGTTCCTATACCAACTCCGGATTTTATTATTCCCGATTTTAGTGTTCCGGCTTCTGTTACTCCTAAATGTAGCGGATAGTCGACTTTTTGTGAAATTAATCTGTATGCTTCTATCGTGGTTAGGACAGAACTTGATTTTAATGAAACTTTCATCATATCAAAATCATTGTTTTCCAAAATTTCGATGTGTCGCATTGCACTTTCAACCATTTTTTCAGCCAAAGACATTTCTGTATTAAGCTCAAGATCTTTTTGTAATGACCCTGCGTTAATTCCTATTCTAATTGGTATTTTGTTTGTTTTGGCAAGAGTTACAACTTTTTTTACATTTTCTTCTTTGCCGATATTTCCTGGGTTTAACCTTAGTGCATCAATGCCGTTTTCAATACATTGAATGGCTAATCGATAGTCAAAATGTATGTCCGCAACAAGTGGAAGTGGGGAGTGCTTTTTTATTTCTTTTATTGCTTCAGCTGCATCCTTATTTAATACGGCTAATCGGACAATTTCGCATCCAGCTTCAGCAAGTGATTTAATTTGAGATAACGTTTTTTGTGTATCTCTGGTATCTGTATTGCACATTGATTGTACACTTATAGGTGCATCTCCGCCAATTTTAACGTTGCCAATTTGTATTTGTTTTGTTTTTCTTCTTTTTATCATAATATTTATATAGCATAAAAATTAATTTGTTTGGAGTGATTATGAAAATAGCAATTATTTCGGATATACATGGGAATATGCAAGCTTTAGAGGCTGTTTTGGATGATATCAGACAGTTAAATTGTGAAAAAATTTTTTGTCTTGGGGATTTGGCTATGGCCGGACCTCAGCCAAATGAAGCAATTGAGCGAATTAAGCAATTATTGTTAGATTCCAATTTTGAGTTGATTCAGGGGAATACTGATGAGTATTTGGCAGAAAATAGTGTTGAATTAGGTGAAAATATCAAAAAAACTAATCCTATTATGGGCGAAGCTTATTTTGCTGATTTGAAGGTTATAAAAGCTGAAAATATTGAATTTTTGAAAAACATACAAAAAGATTTGAAAATCAACTTAAATTCATTGACTGTTCATTTTGTACACGGTTCACCTCGTGCGAACAATGAAAATATATATCCGGGCATGCCGATTGAAAAAGTAGAAGAAATGATTTCAAGTACTGATGCTGATTTGATTTTTTGCGGTCATACCCATCAACCTTGCGGATATCAGACTAATACGAAGCAAACGGTTGTGAATGTCGGTAGTGTTGGCCGACCGCTCAGCGAAAATCCAAAAGCATGTTATGCTATTTTGGAGCTTGTTGATGGTAGTGATGAGTTTTACGTTGAGCATAGATTGGTAGATTATGATAAAGCTACTGCAGCTCTAATCTTGAATAATAGAGGGTTTGAAGGCTCTGATAAGTTGGCTCAAATGCTTATAACGGCATCTGAGCGTTATCCGTCATAGTTTTTTAAAGCTATTGTAAAAAATCTGATTTGTTGGTAATATTCTCAAAGAAGTAATAGGAGATTATGTGATATGAAAAAAATGAAATTCTTCGTAACTGCTTTGGCATTGATGCTTAGTTGTGTTGCGGCTAATGCAGTTGAAACTATTGGTGTTGCTAATTATAAAAAAATTGAGGCTGAATATAATTTTGCAAAACAAACTTATAAGCAGCTTGATGATAAAATTATGGAGCTTCAACAGTTTGTAATTGATAAAGATAAAGAATTTAAAGCTATTGAATCCCCAATTCAAAAGAAGAATTTTGAAGAAAAAACTCAAAAAGAATATAAGGCTAAAGAAGATGCTTTGTTGAATTTGAAAGTTAGTAAACAAGACCAGATTTATGAAAATATCTTAAATGCAACAAAAGCTGTTGCTAAACAAAAAGGTATAACTATGGTTTTGGATTACAGAGTTATCTTTATTGGCGGAACTGATATTTCTGATGATGTCATTAAATACTTAAATGCAACACCAACTGCAAAAAAATAAGTGAATAATAAAATTTATGAGCGGCTTGATATTTATCAAGCCGCTTTTTGTAAACATTTATTTACAAAAAGCTTTAAATGTCTGATTTTATGCAATTTTTAATCTTATGTTGTTTTTATATATATGTACTATATTGATTATTTAGAGAGAGAGTTATTTGTAAATGAGTATAGGAGATACTTCTACAAATACAAATACATATATTCAAATGAGAGCAGAGGCAGAGCGGCTGGCGAAGCAAGCTGATAAAAAACAGCAAGAGGCGACTCAAGCAGAGGCTACCAAAAAGGCTGCGACGATTCCGATTGGAAATAATAATGCTACTCAAGATATTTCATCGGCAGGGGCAAAAACTGCTCAAGATACTCATGCAGAGTCTTGTCGACAGGAAGCTGAAGCATTAAGACAAAAGTCACAAAGTTTGTTTGCTGAGGCTGAAAGAGCTGAAAACGAAGCTAAAACAAGGGCTGCAATAGAGCAGAAACTTAGTGAAAATTGCAGCACAATTGATGCAAAGAAAAGTTCTGTCTCATCAGTCAGCTCGCCCAGTATATTGAATAATGAAAGTACTGATACTGTTGGTGATAAATTAGAGTTGACATCAAAAGATGTTACATCGGCAAAATCGGATGCAGATAAAGTTAGATATTCTAAAGAAACAACCGAAGCAGCAGGTTCTGTTATTGATGACTGGAATAAAAATCAAAATGCAGATAGACCTGATGGCAGAAAGCATTATGATAATTTGAGAAGTCAGGGCTTATCTGAGGCTGAGGCTGCCCGTCATCTTTATCAAGATGAATCTCGTTGGGCAAATGAAGATGCCAAGTATTTGGCAGAACAATTTGCACAAAATCCGGAGCTGAGAAATTATTACAGTGAGAATTTTGCACAATTACCTCCACGTCTGCAAAAGGCTATGTTGGTAGATATGCAAAACAGAGTGCAAAATGGTGAAAAAATTCCAGAATCTGAAATTTTACAAATGGCTGCAAATGTCAAAAATTCTGAAGACCCCGCAGTTAAGGCCTTTGCTATGGCTATGCTGGAAGGATTTGAGTGCGTGAGTGCAGAAAATAAACGCAAATTTGCACAATACATAAATGCGACCGAGGAGGATATTGCACAGTCCAGAGCAAGGAGTGCTTATGAATCAGCTTCCGTATTGACTTCATTGACTGAATCTAAACATCCTCGTCATGGTAGGCTTGCTGTTAGGTACAATGTAAATCAGTGTGAACAGTATCAAAGAGGCGGTGCTGATACTATCACGTCCAGTTCTTCATATAAAAATCATCCGGAAGTTCAGCAGGCTTATGCTAATTCAATTTCACAGTATCATAAATCTGTGCAAGTTTATGCTCATAAATCCGGTATTGATTCACAATATACAACTGAAGAAAGTATGAACTTGTTGAATGCTCAAATTCAGTATATGCATGAATCAAATCAAAAACAAGCTTTTTCAAATGCTGATAATTCAGAGCGAATGACTGTTGAAAATAGAAAGTTTTTGTCATCGCAAATTAAATTTTTAGCGGAGAAAAATCAATCTTATGCTATGACGCATATGATGAGAAATGAAAAGAATTTAACGAACAAAGAAATTATGACATCAATTGCCAACGAAGTTTCTCAGTTGAAAGTTGATGTAAAAGAACAACAAAAACTTTTTGAAGAACTAAAAATGACAGGCACTGTTGATTCGGCGGTCTTAAATAAAGTAGAAAATAAAATGTTGCTTAATGCAATGGCTCAGTCTACCGGAGATGCTACTGATAAAGCGGCTGAAGCACGAGCTGCTCTTATTGATAAAATATACAAGTTTACAGGCAGTAAGGAACTTGCTTATAGCATTGCATCAGGTGAACTTACCAAGAATGGAGTTACTATTTCTAAGTTCGCAGATTTACTGGATAGGGGCATTTTAAGTCCAGAACTGGTTGTGGCGGCTGGATTTAAAAATTCATTAATGAGTAATTTTTCATCGTTTTCGATTGCGGTTCAAGAACGTGTTTTTGATTCACTTTCTAATTCCGAAATTTTAGAAATGAAAGAAAAAGGTCGTTTCCCTGCGAGATTTGAGGATAAGGTTAAAGCCAGATTAGTCGTTGATATGAATACTGAAACGGCTTTTGAGTTGGCAAGAACCGGTGATTTTTATGACCTTATGAATTATAGTCAATCTGCGAAAGAGGCAAAACATCAAAACATTCTGCAAAAAGCTTTAGTTACGAGATTTTCAGACAGAATGAACGGAAGCATTTTTGGACAGGGTAAAATGTTATCATAGTTTTATTTTAAAGAACGCAATTTTTTTAATTGATCACGAATTTCGGCGGCTCGTTCAAAGTCTAGTAATTTGGCAGCTTTATGCATATCTTTTTCAAGCTTATCGATAAGTTTCGGTAAATCTTTTGTATCAATATTCATTTCAATCATTTCTTCAGCAATAATATCTTCAAGATTGCGATAACTTGCTACCAGTTGAAGAAGGTTGTTTTCTATTGGTTTTTTGATTGTTTGAGGAATTATTCCGTACTTTTTGTTAAATGCTATTTGAATTTCTCTTCTTCGTTTAGTTTCTGATATTGCTGCTTTCATAGAATCTGTCATTTTGTCTGCGTACATTATTACTTTGCCGCATGAGTTTCTTGCTGCCCGACCAATTGTCTGGATTAGACTTGTTTCAGAACGCAAAAAACCTTCCTTGTCGGCGTCCATAATTGCAACTAGTGAAACTTCAGGTATGTCTAAACCTTCTCTAAGCAAGTTTACACCAATTAAAACATCAAATTCACCCAGTCTTAAATCTCTTAGAATTTCGACTCGTTCGATTGATTGTATTTCACTGTGTAAATACCGAACTTTTACACCCATCTGCGTAAAATAATCACATAAATCTTCCGCCATTCGCTTTGTCAAAGTTGTAACCAAAACTCTTTCGTTTTTTTCTGACCTGATATTAATTTCTTTGATTAGGTCATCTACTTGGTATTCAATTGGTCTTACATCAATTTCAGGATCCAGTAATCCTGTTGGACGAATAATTTGTTCTATATATCTATTATTTGTATGTTCTAGTTCTAAATCTCCTGGAGTTGCTGAAACATATATAACTTGATTAATTAAATCGTTAAATTCATCAAATTTAAGAGGTCTATTATCAAGTGCACTTGGTAATCTAAATCCATAATCTACTAATACTTGTTTTCTTGCTTGGTCACCATTATACATTCCTCTTACTTGTGGTAATGTAACATGTGATTCATCTATAACCATTAAAAAATCATTTGGAAAGAAATCTATTAGTGTTGTTGGAGTTTCTCCTTTTTTTCTACCTGCCATTGGTGCTGAATAGTTTTCAATACCTGAACAGAATCCTGTTTCTTGTAACATTTCTATATCATAATTGGTTCTTTGTTCTAAACGTTCTGCTGCCAGAAGTTTATTATCGTTTTT
>JAFQTK010000053.1 GCA_017409065.1 bacterium | reverse complement strand
TTGTTCTTTTGATGTATCGATTGCATATGGTTCAGAAGCATTCCATTTATTTGGAAGATAGTATTTTCCGTCTTCTCCTCGGTATACTCCCGGATTATTTGCTAAGATTTCATCCGGTGTTCCGTTCGGATTAAATCTATATGCTTGAACATCATTTGCTTTACTCATATATTCATGAGCACCTTGAAGCTGATTTGAATGAGCATGGACAGTACCTGTTGCCATAGTTAAAGCATTCCCTTTTACATTCATTGCCGAAACTTTTAATGCTTCAGGAGTGGCTTTAACCGCTGCTAATGTTGCTTCAACCGCATTCATATCACCGGCACCTTTAGCTGAAGTTACACCTGCATTTGCAGCAGCATTTAAACTGGCTTTTGCACCCAGAGCAGATGTAGTCACAGCAAATGCTCCGTTACCGATTGTTTCCCAGGCTTGTTTTGCTTCAGCATCAGTTTCTGCGGTAGCTGCTTTATAAGCACCATATCCAGCCATACCTGTTCCCGCTACTGCACCTGCTGCGACCATAACCGGCAATATTGCCCCACCGGTTGCTACAACTGCGACTGCACCGGCACCGACAGCTGCTGCGGTTGCAATCGGATGATTCATTGCTTGTTTAGCCAAGCCGGCTAAGCCTTTTCCAAAACTTTCCATCGTTTCGCCAAAGCCCAATTTTCCGTCATCTTTGCCATCCGTACATACTTTATCTTTGTCATCAAGCCAATCGGCTAAACCATCCCAGCCAGTAGTTTCTCGAATAAAATTACCTGCTGTCCAATCACTTGACCAAAAACTAACGTCTTTTTTTTCTTCTTTTTTGGGGGTTCTCTCCGCTCCTTGTGGCTGTACCACGTTTTGTCCTGCTGCAACAGAATCTACTGCCATACTCAAATCTCCTTATACTCTCAAAAAACTGTTTGTAAATTAATAAAGTTTTTTGAGAAAAAGGGATTTACACACAAAATCTCCTCATATCATATAGCAGATTATACAAGGGTTTCCGCCTATTGTAAAGATTTTTATTTTTGCTTAACATTTGATAATCTTTCTTAACAAAGTACTTCAAATTTTAATTGAATGACTCTCACTTTGTTTAAAATAATTATTTGATTTATATTTTTATTTTTTGCAAAACTTCTTCTGCTTTTATATCTTTTTTGCTAACAAAATTTCTTTTATCACCACACCTTTCGCCAAGCAGAATAGTAATATTTTTCAAATTGCTAGGACTCCATTTTTTTAGCTTTTCTTTACTAAAAAACAGTCCAATAGTATTAACATTCTGTGCATAGGACAAATGAAACGTACCTGTATCAACTGAAACACAATATTGAGCATTTTTTATAACAGCGGCTAACTCAGTTATTGTAGTTCTTAAAGACAAATCAATAAATTTAATACTTTCTGCCTTAAGCTGTTCTGCTATTTCTTTAGCTTTATTAGTCCCAACCAATACTACATCTCTTTCAGACTTTAGAATAAAATTCTTTATATTATCATAATCCCAATCCTTAATTAAGTCTTTAGAGGTAGGGGAAAGAACAATGTAGGGATTATACAGCTTAAATTTATCTAAAATTTCTTTTTCATTTATATCTAATCTTTTATAACATATTGGTATATTTTTATATTCACAAATCCCATTCAAATATTTATTATTATAATCAGCTCTATATATAGTTTCTGATTCTTCTTCATAATATTTTCTTTTTTGGTTCACAAATACATTAAAAAAACTTCTTTTAATCGGTAAAGATATAATTTTCTTAGCACCTATTATCTTGGCTAACAAAATGCTTCGTTCATGAGGATGAGTAATTATTGCATAATCAATATTTTTTTCATTAATGGCTTTTAAAAATTTTATGTATCCTGTGATTCCTTTATGTTTTTTCTTTTTATCATAAGAATATATTTTATCTACCGATTCAAAACCTAATGGAATTTCTTTAAAGGGTTCATTGACAAAAAACAAAATATTTGAGTTTAAAATATTTTGTTTAATATTGCGGCACATTGCTTCAACCAACAAAGTATCTCCTAAATAACCCAATGATATAATTGCAATATTTTTAGTTTTAATGATATTTTTGCCTCATAAATATTTACCGAAAGTATTTTCATCTAAAAAACAAAAAAGTTCAACTAAAATTTTGCGGTTATTTTATAGATTTCATTCCAAACCATTATTTTCTTTAACAAACCAATCAAAGATATGGTTTAAGCTAGACTTCTTCTGCGGATTCTGAACCTCACCCAAATCAAAAGTATGTTTTCCCCATTTTCCAGAAGCAATTACTTTCGTTAAATTATTATCACTAACAATGCGAACACTATCCCTTTGTCCGTTAGCAAAAATATTATAATGAGTTGAAATTGGTTCTTCATTAACAACAACGTCTTTTTTTGTTATGGAAACCGGAATCGTACCGTCAACTTTTCTTCCGCTTGCCTTATCCATCAAAGATGCAACGCCACCGCCTTTTCTAGATTTTCTTATATCGGACAACGGTATTATTGTTTTATCAATAGTTGTTTCAACTTCCTTATGCAAATTATGGTTGATTTCTCTAATAATCATATTTACACCATTGGTGAAGTAATTAGTAAATATTTGTTTTGCAGTACCAGATTTTGTTCGAAGCATAACATCACTTGTTATTAAAACATCTTTATCAAATGTATAAATATCAGGTTCCAAACGAGAACCGTTTTTTGGCATAACATGAAGAATTGAAATTCCTTTTGGTGAATGATGAGCTGCAACTGTTGTATCTTTAAATTTCCTTGCTAATGTTTGGTATGTAATAATTGGTAATTCTCTAACCTGCATTTATTTTATTTCCTTTCTTTCATTATAATGTGGCTGATTGTATATTTTGTTACATATCAGAAATATATTTACTGTCAGTTCTTTCGGCTAAATTCTGCCAAAACATATGCATAGCTTGTTTATAATTCTTAAAATTAGTTGGATTATCCAATATGTAGCCTTCCCCTTGTTCTCTAATCAACTTAGAAAGTTTCTCATTTCCGGCATATAATTCTTTACGAGGCACTTTAGAGTGAGGATTAGGGATAAAAATGCTGAATTTTCCATCTGCCGAAACCGCAACTATTTTCTTCATTCTATATATAAAGGCTGTTAAAACATCACCAAAACTTAACGGTAAACTTCGTGGATGAAAATGTATATAAGTTGAATCTTTAAAATGTAGTTTGCGTTTTACTAAATTAAACAAGGGACAATTAGCTTCATGACATGGCAAAACTTCGCCTCTTGGGTCCATTGAATTTCGATACTCAGACTCTTTGATGATAAATTTGTCCGTAATATCTTTATCATTTTTTAATATTCGAGCTGATTCAATTGTCTTACCATTACAGTAGTGTAACAGCTCTTTTATCGCTTTTTGCTCATTTGTGGTAAACGTATATGTCGCTAGTTTATTTATCATAAAAAGTCCTTTTATGGCATAACACAGCTAAATATATTTTTTTGCTAGCAATTAAAAAAGAAGAACTCAATGAATATTTATTGAGTTCTTCTAGCGATTCCTTATTAATATTTTTTAGTTTTATTATAACTGTTTTTTAGATTGTTTACGTCTTGCTGTTCTTTTGTTGCAGTCTTTTTAGCATTATCTAATTTAGTTTGAGCATCAGTCTTTGCCTTTGCAGCTTTATCATAAGCAGACTGAGCTGTCTTAGTTTTGGATTTTGCTTTATCCAAATTCTCTTTCTTAGTTTTTTGTTCTTTTTCCAGACGTTTAATATCAGATTCTATATTTTTAATTGCATCTTGGCAAAGTTCTTTATCATACCCCTTTGCTGTTTTTAGCTTATTTTTATACTCAGCCAAACGATTTTTTGCTGTTGTTAAATTTGTAGTTACTGCATTATATAATTTTTGTGCGTTGTCTTGTGTTTTCTTTGCTGTATTCAAAGCAGACAACTTATTATTTGCTTCTTTTGATGCTTTATCAAAGGATGTTTGTGCTGATTTTTGATTTTTTTGTGCTTTTTCTAGTTCATTTTGCTGAGTTTTCAATTTTGAATTATATGAATTTGTTTGATTTTTTGACTCTTCCTGATTTAAACTAACAGCTTTTGTATAGTATGACAAAACTTTATCATTTTTTGTCTTAGCATTTTTCAAATTTGTTTGAGCTGTTTTAAGTTGATTATTCTTATTATTATAAGCATTTTGAGCAGTAGTTTGTGCTTTCTTTTTAGCTGCAAGCGTATTATTAGCATTAGTCAGTTTAGTATTGGCATTATTCAATTTTGTTTGAGCATCAGTCTTTGCCTTTGCAGCTTTATCATAAGCAGACTGAGCTGTCTTAGTTTTGGATTTTGCTTTATCCAAATTCTCTTTCTTAGTTTTTTGTTCTTTTTCCAGACGTTTAATATCAGATTTTATATTTTTAATTGCATCTTGATATAGTTCTTTATCGTAACCTTTTGCCGTTTTAAGAAGTTTTTGATACTCTGCCAAACGATTTTTTGCTGTTGTTAAGTTTGCAGTTGTAGTATTGTATGCATTTTGAGCTGTTTCTTGTGTTTTCTTGGCACTATTCAATGTATTCAATTTTTTGTTCGCTGTATTAGTAGCACTATTGAGTGTTTTTTGTGCAGATTGTTTATTTTCTTGTGCTGTATTAACTGCTTTTTGAGCATTTGATGTAGCAGTTTTAGCATTTTTAAGAGCTGTTTCGGCATTTTTGGTTTCAGTAGTTAATTGTTTCTCTTTTGCTTGAGCATCAGAATAATCCTTTCTAACTTTGTCCATTTCAGTTCTAGTCACACCTAGCTGAGAACAAAGTGATGCATGCATATCTGTAAGGATTTGGACATCTTTTTGATCAACTTTGCCATCACCATTGACATCAGACTGTTTTTTATAATCAGCTGACAACCATTTTGCACTAGCATCGCCTTTTGCTATATCATTAGCGATTTCCAATCTTTGGTCAATAACCGCTAAATCTTCCAAATTAATTGAACTTCCGCCATTCAAATTTGCAACCTTGTAGTTTAATTGATTTTGGAAACTAGTCAAATATTTATCGAGAGAATCATTTGATTCTCTATAATCATAATTTCTACCAGTTAAATTCAAGAAATCTGAAACATCTTTTGCATTGACTTTTCCATCCCCATTAACATCAAACTCAACATTATCTTTTTTATCTTTCATTTTTTCAATCATATCAGCTTTTACTTCTTTCAAGAAGTTTTTCTCAGCATCAGATACTTTACCATCTCCGTTTATATCAGCACTTGCCTCAAAAGCCAGAATATCTTTTATATCTAATTTCCCATCATTATTTAAATCATAAGTTTTGTCACTTTTTTCTAAGTTTTTTATATCATTATTGATTTTGGTCAAATCGTTTTTAGTAACCTTATTATCATTGTTGTAATCTGCGGTATCAAACAAGTTATCATTAACCCGCTCACCATTTTTAGTTTTATTTTTATAGGAATTGTAACTGTTTAAACCTTGTTGTGCCGCATACAAATTTTTCAAATTCTGATTAATATTCATATTTTTCTCCTTAAATAAACTACATATATTTTTCATTTCGGCAAAAAAAAAAAAACTTTAGTTAAATCAGAAAAAAATACAAAAACTTTTACATAAATTTACATTCAGGTAAAAAAAATACAAAAAACGGTAAATAAACTACCGTCTATTTACCGTTTTTAAAACATTAAACAGCTATTAGCAAAAACAATTTTTATTCATCATTTAAATAAAGAAACAAAAGCATCAATTATAGACTTAATTATGCTCACTTCTTGCTTGATATTGCCACTCGCAACATTCAACACACTATTTTCATCCTCAATTGAAATATCTTTGCGAATAGTTATAAAATTGACAGGACTAACACATTGAAGCTGTTGCCTCAATGTGCTTGCCATTTCTATTTCTTTTGAATCCAATACTGTCATTTTCTTTAAAAATCCACCCTTTATACCAAAATCTTTTTAAGTGCTGGGATATGTGCCAAGTCATAATTTGTACCGAAACGCTCGTTTAAGCAATTTAATATATTTTGTCTGAAATTGTCATTAGCACCACTTTGCAATATTTTTTGTAAATGCTTCACAGCCTTCTGAGTTTTCTCAGGACTCAAAGTTTCGCCATTCAACAACTTCATTGCTTCGTCACCAACAACTTTTAATTCACCATGTTTGAACTTTGAAGCAAAATTAAATTTAGTTGCTGTTTCTGCTGTTTCAGTCGCAGCAGAAGTCGCTGCCGGTTTTGCCGACGGTGCTGCAGGCGGTTTGGCTGCAGGGTTGACCGACGGTGCTGCAGGTGCAGCTGTTGGTGTTGGAGCTGGTTTTACAACAGTCCCTGCCGTTTCTGCCACTGGTGATGCCGCAGGTTTAGTTGCAGGAGTTACCACTTTTTCAGTCGGGGTATTTTTTTTAGAAAAGACACCTTTTATATTAGTCCAAGCCCTATTTACTAATTCCTGTGCTTTTTCGCCTAACTTACCTTTTTTAGCTAACACAATAGCACCTGCAACAAGGCCTGAAACTAAAGCAATTCCACCAACAACCTCAGCAGTCTTATCTTCCTTCTTAAATTCAGCAATACTTGAGTCACTGGCTTTAGGTCGATCAGGAATATTGATAGTTCGACCTGAACCTTGATATGAATGCATGTTAACACCGCCATAACCCAAATATACAGACATACTTAAACCCCTTTAAATAAAACTATAAATTTATAACTAAAACTAACCTTACTTATATAAAAACGTTTGGCAGCAAAAAAGTGCTTTTTCCCAAAAATTTGTAATATTTATTTACAAAAAAAGCCTTGAACTGCAAATTCAAGGCTTTCTTTTATTTTAAAAATAAGACTAATTATTTAATGTCTTTTACACTCAAAGCAATTCTGTGTTCTTGCGGAGTGAATTTTTTAATCATAACGTCGATTTCGTCACCAACGTTGTAGATTTCAAAGGGGTTAGCTTTTTCGTTAACCATTTCAGACTGAGGAAGAAGTGCTTCTACACCAGGGAAAATATTAACAAACACACCGAAAGAAGTGATTTTGTTAACAGTACCTTTAACTACTTGACCTTCTTCAAATTTGCCTTCAATTTCTTCCCATGGGTTGTCACCAAGACGTTTCAAACTCAAGCTGATACGTTTCAAATCTGTATCAATTTTAAGAATTTTAACTTCCAATTTTTGACCAAGAGTAAGAACATCAGATGGGTGTTTAATACGAGCCCAGCTAATTTCTGAAATTGGCAACAAACCATCAACACCGTTAATATCAACAAATGCACCAAAATCAGCAATTCTAACGATTTCACCTGTAACAACATCATCAACTGCAAGTTGGTTGATAACTTCATCAACAACAGCATCTCTTTGTTCTTGCAAAGCTTGTCTTTGTGACAAGATAAGTTTATTTTTCTTTGGATCTGCTTCAAGAACTTTAACTTCGATTTCTTGACCAATCAAACCGTCAAATGGAGTTCCTGTTCTAAGTTGAGAAGCAGGAATAAATCCTTTAAGGTCGCAAACGTCAACGATAACACCACCACGAACAAGTGAAGCAATTTTTGCAATAATAGTTTCATTGTTAATTTTGTGGTTTTGAAGAACTTGCCAAGCTTGAGCTGAAGAAACTTTTTTCAATGAAAGAACGATATCTTCATTTCTTGCATCTTCTTCTTTAAGAACATAAAATTCTTTTACATCACCAATTTTAAGAACATCTTGAGGTTTTTTGTCATGAGATGATGTAACTTCACGGTCAGGAAGGTAAGCTTCTCCTTTAGCTCCGATATCTACTAAAAAGCCATCTGATTCACGTTTTACAACTGTACCTTCAACTACGTCTGCAACACATAGTTTTCTTGAGAATGATTCATCAAGAAGTTTTTCAAAATCTTCTGCAGTAAATTCTGCTGTTTTTGCCATAATTTTTTCTCCTTTTCTTTATAAATTATGATTTTGTTGTATTTCTAATTTTTTTAATACTGAGTCTATGACGTTCTGAGGAGTAGAAGCTCCTGCTGTTACACCAATTGACACAGCTTTGCTAACTATTTTAGCATAAGAATCCAATTCTTGTTCATTTTCTATATGAATAGTTTGGGTAATATTTTTTAAGATTTCTGCCAAATGAGTTGTATTTGCAGATTTTTTCGAACCTACAACAACCATTAAATCAGAATTTTTTGCTAATTCACGAGCTTCATTTTGACGCTTTGACGTTGAAGCACAAATAGTATTATAAACTTTTAGTTCTTTAGTTAGTGCTGTTAATGCTGCAACGATTTTTTGCAAATTTTCAATTTGCTGAGTTGTTTGAGAAACAACACCAACACATTTTGCCATACGAATCTTAGATGATAACTCATCCGTAATTTCATCAACGTCAGAAACAACATACACATCATCACTAAACATCCTTGCATTAGCAGAAATAGCCATTACTTCAGGATGTTCGCTTTTACCGACTATAATGACTAAAGAACCATCTTTTGCCAGTTCCATAGCTTTTTGTTGAACTTTTTTTACGTCAATACAAGTCAAATCAACAACTTCATAACCCTTTTCAGCAATTCTATCAATTTCTGATTGAGCAAGTCCGTGACTACGAATTACACAGACACCACACTCATCATTTGAAAAACAAGTTGGAACGTCATAAACCGTTTTAATCCCCAAATCACTAAGCTCATTAATAACATCAGAATTATGAATCAGCTCACCCAAAACACATATAGGGCGGATAGGATTTTCTGCTTTTATTTTTTTCGTTGTTTCGACTGCTCTTTTGACGCCATAACAAAAACCTGCATGTTTTGCTAAAGTTATTGATTTTTTCAAAAAGCGTTACTTCCGTTTCTTTAGACTTGCCGCAAAATTACGGCTGTAAAACATTTCTATCACGAAAACACTTATCAGTCAAATTAATAATTCATCGCACCTTCTTCCAGAACACGCCCAGTACACTCCCAACTTAATCGTGATTTTGAACAAGCAGGATTTTTAGGATCTTTGTTCCAGTAACTAACAGCAGTACATTGTTCACTTAACTTAGAACCAGTCGGGATAACAGTTTTACAAGAGTTGTCATTTTTGTGATTCGTGTAATTCGGGTCATACAAAGGTCTTAAATCAAACAAAAAACGGTCACGCCCAAATTGATTTGGACCTTTATCCCCATTTACATCAACTCCGACAGTCGAATTTACAGGGTAAGCTTCACTAGCCAAAATATATGTAATACCATCAGTTGTTTGTATACAAGCTGCACGCTCCGAAGACTCCCAAGGAAATAAATTACACTGATATGCAGGTTTAGCTAATTTGAACTCAGCAGACAAATTTTGAGTGGTTAATTGAGCACACTCATAGTCACCACCCGAACATCCCACTGTTATAGGGAGCATCCGTACCGCATTGTTTAACTGCGAATACGCCTTTTTAAGTCCGGCAACATAAGCAGCTTTTTGAGCATTTGTCACCAACGTTGGTACAGTCAATGCCGCAACAATCCCAATAACAGACAAAGTAATCAAAGTTTCAGCGAGAGTAAATGCTTTTCTTCTTAGCTTCTTAATTTCAAAATATTTATCATCACTGCGTAATGAGTCAATCGGTAGGCTAGCTAAAGATAAAGAATGAGCTGTCTTTGTTTCTGAAACAATATAAGAGTTAAAATCCATACTAACCTCCAACCGACTATCCAACACCAATTATATACCCAATTTCAAAAAATACAACTATTTTTAGCTAAAATCGAATAAAACTTCCTCGGGGTAAGTAAAAACATCGACATAACTCTAATCAAATGATATAATCCACATATGGACAAATTGAATTTTATTACAGCCGGCATGCCGCTAGCAACCGATGCAAAATTAGGATATGACAGTGCATTTAAAGTCTTAAAAGATTTAAACTTGGATGGACTGGAGATGGAGTTTGTTCATGGGGTTCGTTTTTCCGACAAAAGTTCAAAATTGGTATCTGATGCGATAAAAAAGGGATTTATAGTTACAGCTCACGGTCCTTACTACATTAACCTCAATTCAGATGAACCTGAAAAAATAGAAGCCAGTAAAACCAGAATAAAAGATACAGCAAGAGCAGCTTTTAACGTTGGTGGATATTCAATAACTTTTCATGCTGCATTTTATATGAAAAAAGACAGCGAAACAGTCTACAAACAAGTTGAATCAACAATGAAAGATATAATGACGGACTTACACAATGAAGGTATAGACATCTGGGTTAGACCTGAAACAACCGGTAAAAAAACTCAGTGGGGCGACTTAGATGAGATAATCAGACTTTCAAAAGAGTTCGATAGAGTTTTGCCATGCGTTGATTTTTCTCACCTGCATGCAAGGCACAATGGCATATATAACACATACGATGAATTTGCCACAATACTTGATAAAATAGGTACGCAAATCGGGACTTATGCTCTTGAAAACTTTCACGGACACCTTGCAGGTATTGCTTATAGCGAAAAAGGTGAAAAACATCATCTTATACTTGAAGAAAGTGATATGAATTACAAAGATTTACTAAAAGCACTAAAAGATTTTGGGGTAAAAGGTGCGTTGGTATGTGAAAGCCCTAATATTGAAGAAGATTGCAAATTAATTAAAGAATTTTACGAAAGCATATAATTAACTCAATGAACGAAATTTCGAAACAAAGATTAAGAGATTATTTGGCATACCTTGAAGTTGAACGCAACTTTTCTCAGCATACAGTACTTGCTTATGACGGGGATATCACAAGTTTTTTGATTTGGTTAGATGATTTTCAACTTGAGAAAGTAACTTATGGCAAAATCAGAGAATATGTCATATTCATACAAAAGTTTAACTACACACGAACAACTTTAGCCAGAAAAATCTCGGCAATTCGTTCTTTTTACAAATACCTATACAGAGAACGTGCGGTTGAAATAAATCCGGCAACAGCACTTAGAATCCCTAAACGAAGCAGAAGTTTACCCAAATTTTTAACTGAAATGGAAATTGAACAAATTTTTAATTCGATTGATATTTCAACTCCTGCCGGTTTTAGAAACAAAACAATTCTAGAGCTACTGTATGCAACTGGAATGCGGATTTCAGAATTAGCAAATCTCAACTTCGAGCATTTAAATTTAGAAAACAACGAAATAAAAGTT
The DNA here is from genome assembly GCA_017409065.1 of bacterium. GTDB lineage: Bacteria > Cyanobacteriota > Vampirovibrionia > Gastranaerophilales > Gastranaerophilaceae > RGIG2134. The sequence goes on along the minus strand of JAFQTK010000053.1, from coordinate 3,484 downwards.
TTTGGAAAAGGTGCAAAAGAAAGAATTGTTCTTGTTTCGAATCGTGCCAAAGATATTCTTGAAACTTATATAAAAACGGTTAGACCTATGATTTCCAAAGAACGAGATTTGTCAAACCCTAGCTCCGATGAAGCATTATTTGTAAATAACACAGGTTTTAGGCTACAACCTCAATCAGTGCGATTAGCAATAAAAGAAGTTACAGAAAAAATACAACTACCTAAAAACGTAACCCCACATGTATTTAGACACAGCTTTGCTACAAAACTTCTTGAAAAAGGAGCAGATTTAAGAGTAGTACAAGAATTACTCGGACACGCAAGCATTTCCAATACTCAAATATACACGCACGTCACAACAGAAAGAATGAAAGAAGTCTATAATCACGCACATCCAAGAGCTTAAAGATTAGGAAAATGAATCTCCAAGACTTATCTTCACTCTCTCCCTAAAATCACGGGCATTACCTATAAAAAACGAGCCTAATTGAAGTGTTCTAATCTTTAAAACTCCATCGCCGGTTGATACATCAATTGTTTCACCTAAATTACAAACCATTCCTGGTGAATAATTAACTTTTTTGGTATCAACTTCAGCTGAAAAAATTTTCACAGGAATCCCTTTGTATGAAGTACCCGCAGGTAAAAATGGATTTAATCCCCTGATTTTAGCGTCCAATTCTATTGCTGATTTATTCCAATCTATTCTAGTAAATTCACTTTCCGGTAAAATTTTAAATGCTAAATTTTTAGGTTGAGATAAATTTGTCTGTACAATTCCATCCGGCATTCCACTATCTACATACTGATTTAAGAAATCAACTAAAATCTCACAACTCAACCTGTTTAATTTATTAAACAACATCCCCATTGTATCATTTTGCAATATCTCCATTGGGTATTGCACCAAAATATTACCTGTATCAAAGGTTTCATCCATCTTATGAATGGTCACCCCAGTAACTTGTTCATTATTAATAATCACATGGGAATACGGATTTGCACCCCTATATTCAGGCAAAAGAGAAGGATGAACATTGATAAATCCATCTTTTACTGCATTCAATAAAGTTTTAGGAAAACGTTGAGAATAACTTGTAACTACTGCTAAATCCGCATTAAGTTTTGCTACATCTTTTATAAAAGCCTGCTCCTTAACTGACTTTTTGGGAGTAATTGTCGTATATCCCAATTTTTGAGCAAAACTACAAAAAGCAAAACTAGCCGGATGATTTTCCGGTGGACTAACAACACCTACAATATTAAATCCTGCATTATGAACAGCCTGCAAAGTTAAATATGCAGTATCAGGCATTCCAACAAACAAAATTCTTTTGCTTTTTTTATCAGACATTTTTTCCTAAAACTCCACCGACATATAGTCCTAATAATACTGAAACTAATCCCAAAAATAAACTTAAACTTCCGTATAAAACTGTGAGCAACCAATTTTGAGGGAATAAAGTAATCAACTCCCACGAAAAAGTTGAAAATGTAGTCAATCCACCACAAAACCCAACGCTCATAAATAGTTTCAATTCAGAAGAAATATCAACTCTAGCCATAAATACAGCAAAAACAACTCCCAAAATAAAACAACCTATAATATTAGCTACAAAGGTATGAAGCGGAAATACACTTACAGCACGTCCTAAAAATACACCTATTAAATATCTCAAAACACATCCTAGCCCACCGCCTAAAAAAACAGCAACAATGGCATGAAAATTTATGCCGGCGTTCATACCTGAACCTCTTTTACTTGAAAATCCTTGTTTAATTGAAGCTTTTGCTCAATTTCATCAAATTTCAAAAATCCTTTTTGTGCCCCGAAATTTTCCACAACTGAAGCTGCATTTACAGAAGCATATTTTAAAGCTCTTACGATATCAGAAGTTTGGGAATAGACAGCGGTAAACGTTGATGCAAATGCATCGCCTGCACCCAAAGTTGAAACAGGTTTTGCCGGAAACTCTCCGCATTGATAATATTTACTTCCATCAAAAGCATACACTCCTTGTTTCCCATCAGTGATAACAGCAATACCGCCGGTCATTGCCTTGATAGTATTCAACATTTTTACTATATCAGGATGAATATCATATGCAGAAAAACTTTCCTTTGTTGAATCAGGTCGAACACTCATGCCTGTCAACATTTTAGCCTCTTCGCTGTTCATAATCAGAATTTCTGCAGTTTTCAAAACATTTAACAGATTTTCTCTTGAACTTTTAATACTGGAAGTTCCCAAATTTATTGATAAATTCACGTTATTATCTTCCGCAAACTGAGCAATTTTATCCAAGCATTTAGTACTATCACCATTTAACGGTGCTAAATACAACCAATTTGAATTTGATATAGCATCAAAATTTATTTCATTAATTTTTAATGTTGCATTTGTACCTCGATGAGCAAGAACCGTTCTATCCCCCTGAAAACTTGTTAATATAACAGATAACCCTGATTTCTCATCATCAACAGATACAATATAATCATCACAAATATCAGCATTTTTCAGCTTAGACTTAATTGCCTTACCCATTGGATCTGCACCTAACTTAACAATAGTTGCAGTTTCAAACCCTAAATTTTTGAAATTCATTGCAGTATTCAAAGCACCGCCACCAATTTCAAAAGCAAAATTTTCTATATCAACTTTAGAGCCATAAGGAAATGACATAAACTCATTCTTACTGGCAGGAGCAGATACTGAAACAATTCGTGCTTCCGGAGTTTCTACAAATATATCAAGAGTCGCACTCCCAATAGTTACGAAATCATATTTCTTATCGTGCTGAATATTATTTAAAAGTCCCATACATACCTCCGCTGCGATTATAGCATATTGAATTTATCAAAACAATTATTACACTAACTAATCAACATCTATAATCATTGAATCTACCTGAATATTATCAGGTAATTTCTTTCTTCCGTTTAAAAAAGCAAGTTCCAAAACAAAAGCTACTGCAATAATATTAGCACCAAGCTTTTTCACCAACGAACAAGCTGCATTTGCAGTTCCTCCTGTTGCCAATAAATCATCAATTATTACAACATTTTTCCCTGCTTCAATTGCATCTTCATGTATTTCCAAACAATCCGTACCATATTCCAATTCATACTCTTGCGAAATAGTTTTTGCAGGTAATTTACCCGGTTTTCTAATAACAATAAAACCGCAACCAAGCCTATCTGCCAATGCTGAGCCAAAAATAAAACCTCTGGATTCCAACCCTACAATATAATCAATATTTTTATCAGCATATTTATCAGCAAAATAAGAAATCACCGCTTTAAAAGCATCTTTATCTTTAATAACAGTTGTAATATCTTTGAAAACAATTCCTTTTTTAGGAAAGTCATTTATACTTCTAAACTTCGAACTTACTAACTCCTTAGCAAACTCAGCATTTACCATGTTTATATCCTCACTCTAATAATTGTAATCTTTTACTAATTTTTCAACCCAACTATATATT
>JAFQTK010000052.1 GCA_017409065.1 bacterium | reverse complement strand
CAATAACTCGAACTTCACGTCCTGCCTGTACTGCAAATGATTGTTTTATACCTTCATAGCTTGTTGCTATTTCTTCAAGTTTCTGTAATCGTTTAATATAAATTTCCAAAGTATCTCTTCTTGAGCCAGGACGACCTGCGGATGCAGCATCAGCCAACTTAACAAGAACAGCCTCTATTGTATTTGCTGTAACATCATCATGGTGAGCTTCAATAGCGTGAATAACATCTTCTTTTTCACCATAGCGACGTGCCAACTCGACACCCAACTCGATATGTGTACCTTCTTGAGATTGGTCAACAGCCTTACCAATATCGTGCAACAAACCTGCACGCTTAGCGACCGCAACATTAGCACCCAATTCCGCAGCCAACATTCCTGCTATATGACCTACTTCCAATGAGTGTTTCAAAACATTTTGTCCGTAACTTGTACGATAATACAAACGTCCTAAAGTTTTGATAAGCTCTTTATTCAAGCCCATAACACCCATATCAAGTGCAGCGTTTTCACCTTCTTGTTTTATTTTATGCTCAATTTCTTCTTGAGCCTTGTTTACCATATCTTCTATACGCACAGGGTGAATACGACCATCTACGATTAATTTTTCTAACGCTAGTTTAGCTATTTCACGTCTAACCGGATCAAAACCTGACAATACAACAGCTTCAGGGGTATCATCAATAATAAAATCCACACCGGTAAGAGTTTCTAAAGTTCTAATATTTCTGCCTTCACGTCCGATAATACGTCCTTTCATATCATCTGACGGCAAATTAACAACAGACACAGTTGATTCAACAACAGTATCTATCATACAGCGTTGCATTGTTGTTGTAAGAATTTCTTTAGCTTTTTCATCAGCCGCTTCTTTTATCTTTTGTTCATTTTCACGAACAACTTGGTTAAACTCATGTGCTAAATCCTGTTTCAATTGTTCAAAAAGTGCATTTTTTGCATCTTCTCGTGACATGCCGGATATTCTTTCCAATTCTGTTACTTGTTTTGCAACAATTTCTGCGAGATAATCTTCTTTTTCTAAAAGTTCATCCAACTTACGATTCATTTGGTCTTCTTTATCAGTTGCAGCTTGTATTTTATCTTCCAACTGATCTTCTTTTTTAGCCAATTTAGACTCTTGACGAGATAAATCGTTTCGTCTTTCCCTCACTTCATCATTAAACTTTTCAATTTCATTGTTCAGAGCCTCTCTAGCAGCAATTTTTGCTTCTTTTCTAATAAGGTCTTCACGAGTTTTCATTTCATTTTCAACATTTTGATTTTTTTCTGATAATTTTTTTACATTGTTCCACAAAACAAAGCTTACGCCTGCAAGTACCAACGAAATAACAATAAAAATTATCATTAATAAGCTTGTAGTTTCGATTGTCCTGTCCTCATCTTATCTATATAACATTCACCCAAAATGCATACAGCACTTGGATTTAATTCTCTAAAATTAAATTACTCTTATATGTAATTAGTTCATATATAATATTTTTTTATAATTCTTATATTTAACTATGCTTATAGTAGCATTTTTAGTTGGGATTTACAAGCAGTATTTACATTGACTTTATGATTTCATTGACCTGTATGGCTCAAAGCAAGTTACTACTTGATTTATTAAATGTAAAAATTTCAAAATAAAAACAAAATCTATATTAACAAATAATTTACTCAATTAGTGATAATAAAAACTGAAAATTACATGTAAAATTCAGATATAGAGATTTATATTTTACAAAGACTTCAATTATGAAAACTCGACCAATACAATACTCATACAAATTTTATAATCCAATTTCAACCAACAAATATAAAACCTTAAATCAAACTCGAAATTATATTTCGATAACTGACTTATTTGGTGGCGAATTTTACACTCGACAAACTAGCAACAACAAAATGAAGCACTCCCTAATGTTTTAAAACAAAACTTCAATCTTATATTTTTGTGTGCTTTTTCTCAATAAATACTAATAAAAGACAATTTACAATGTTAGGAGTATAAAAATTTTGCATATATGATGTAGAATTAACGAATGAGGAATTTTAATCATCTAAAACAATTAGAACTGCAAGCCATTGATATAATCAGAGAAGTTTGTTCTACCAACAACTTAGACGATATTGTTGTGTTTTACTCTATCGGAAAAGATAGCAGTGTTATGCTCAGACTTTTTGAAAAAGCATTTTTCCCCAAAAAAATCCCAGTCAAATTTATGCATATAGATACAGGTTGGAAATTCAAAGAGATGTATGATTTCAGGGAAAAAATTGCGAAAGAAATCGACATCATAGTTTACAAGCACCCCGCAAATCTCAACCCGTTTTTAGATGGCAGAAGATACACAGATGTTATGAAAACTGAAGCCTTAAAGCAAGCATTGGCAAAGTATGATTTTAAAATAGCGTTTGGTGGCAGCCGTAGAGATGAAGAAAAAAGCAGAGCAAAAGAACGTATAGTTTCAATTCGAGATAAAAACTCCCGTTGGAATCCCAGAATGCAAAATCCTGAAATTCCACCGTTGTACAATACCCATTTTTCTCAAGACACTTCATTGAGGATTTTTCCTCTTTCAAACTGGACCGAATTGGATATTTGGGAATATATAAAACTTGAAAACATAGATATTGTTCCGCTTTATTTTTCAAAAGAACGCTATGTCAAAAAACTGGATTCCGGAATTTACATTGCAACACAAAACGAAACAGGAGAGCTTAAAAAAGTAAGATTCAGGACTCTTGGGTGTTATCCGTTAACAGGGGCAGTTGAATCCGAAGCTAAAAATGTTGACGAAATAATTCAAGAATTAAAAATTGCAAAATACACAGAAAGAATAACTCGTGTCATAGATTATGATGCAGAAGGCTCGATGGAACTGAAGAAAAGAGAAGGATATTTTTAATGATAATCAGAGAAGATAGCCATACGCTAAGTCTTATAAAAGGAATATTATACCGATTTTTTGGCACTATTTGCACAATCCTAATTTCATTTGTATTTACCAAAAATGTTACTATTTCACTAAGCATTGGTATAGTTGAAATCATTTCAAAAGTTCTTCTTTATTACGTTTATGAACGATTATGGATATTTTCAATGAAAAAAATTTATAAAAAGGAGTCTGCTAATGGATAACTTGTATAAATTTATTTGTTGTGGAAGTGTAGACGATGGCAAATCAACATTGCTCGGAAGATTATTACTTAACACCGGCAATATAAAGGAAGACCAATTAGCTGATGCAAGAAAAATCTCACAACAAAAAGGATTTGAAAATATTGAATTAGGTTTACTGTTAGATGGTTTGTTAGACGAAAGAGAACAACAAATTACAATAGATGTAGCCCATAGATTTTTTGATTTTGATAATACAAGATTCCATATTTTAGACTGCCCGGGACACGAACAATACACTAAAAACATGGCAATTGCCGCTGCAGAAGCCCAAGCTGCCGTTCTTGTCATTGATTTAACAAAAGGAGTATCGCCACAAACCTTACGCCATATTGAAATTTGCAGTTTATTTCAAATTGAAAAACTATGCGTTTGCATTACTAAATGCGACAAACTCGAATGGAATACGGAAGCCATTAATAACATTTCATCTCAAATATGCGAATTACTCAAAGACTTCAATTTCGACTACCAAATTATTCCTGTTAGTGCTATTGAAAATAAAAATATAGACAAGGTTTTGGACTGCTTAATTGATTTTAAAAATACCAATTTAACAAAAGAAAACAAAAAAACTTTAATTCACATACAAAACTGTAATTTTGATGGAAATGAACGCTATTATTGGGGGCATTACGTCGAACATAATATCCCCCAAACCGGAGATAAACTAACTCTTTATCCCGAAAAAATACAGGTAACAATTAAATCAGCCAGTGAAAATGGTCTTATTTCCATAAACGAAGATGTTGATATATCAAGAGGTCATTGTCTTTCTAACACAAATGTAATTGTAAGCAATAGTATAAAATATTATTCTGTTTTATTTGAAGAATTAAGTAATGATTTATTGCTCAAACATGGAACAAGAACAGTAAAAGTACGACAAGTTTCTAATAATACACTACAACTTGAAGAACCAATTATTTTCAATAATATAACAGATATTAAGAATAACGGTTTTGGGCTGTTGATTGACAACCAAACAAAAAGAACGGTCGGAGTTGCTGTCTTTTTGGCAAATGACAACAACTTGATTAACAGAACTGAAAAAGGCTTTGTTTATTGGTTCACAGGATTATCCGGAGCGGGAAAAACTACATTGGCAATGCATTTGATGAGTCACTTTAACATCAAACCGATTTTATTGGACGCAGATGAAATAAGAAAAGGTATAAACGCCGACTTAGGATTTACAGCAGAAGATAGGTACAAAAACGTTTTCAGAATTGCTCAAATGGCAGACCTATTAAGCTCACAAGGATTTAATGTAGTGGTTACTTGCATATCCAAAGATGCAAAACAAAGGTCAGAAATCAAATCTCTACTTCAAGACAGATATATCGAAATTTTTGTAGACAGAAGTCTTGAAAATTGTAGAAAATACGACAAAAAGGGTTTATATAAAAGCATAGGTTTACAAAAAATTGTTCAAGGATATGAATGTGGGAATACAATGAGTGTACATATTGACACCAATTTTGACACAGAAGAAATATCAAAAACAAAGCTTCTAGCAGAATTAAAAAAGCTAAAATACATTAATTAAATCAGAATAAAATCTGTACTTTTATTATTATGTATTATAATATGATTAGATTAGACACAGCTGAAGGATTCAAATAATGATAGAAATGAAAGTTATGGGTATAGCATTAGATACAAGAACAGGTTCTCCGATTGTTGTTCTACACGACTTGGATAACAGAAAAGCGTTGCCTATTTGGATTGGTTCAGCCGAAGCTAGTGCAATCATAAGAAAAATAGAAAACCTAAAAGTTCAACGACCAATGACTCACGATTTGATTATTGAAGTAATTGAAAAAACAGGTTATGAAGTTACTCGCATAGAAATAAGCGATGTCGATGATGATACATATTTTGCAACTATTTTTGTTGAAAACAAAGAAGGAAATGTTGTTGAAATAGATTCCAGACCTTCTGATGCAATTGCAGTTGCAATTCGAGTAGATGCTCCAATATTTGTTTCAGCAGCTGTTCTTGCAGAAGGTGCAATTTCCAGTGATGCTCAAAAAGATGCAGAAGAAGCTGAAGAATTTAAAAACTTTATACAAAGCATTAAACCTTCAGATTTTGAAAAATTATTAAAAGATAATGATAAGTTTAACCAGTAACTTTTCCGTTATTGAACTTTATTGTAAAGTTGCTGCTAAATAAATTATCCAACGAGTTTTGCCCTTGCTGAGAAATATTAAGTTTTGGCATTTGTTGGGTGTTAGATTTATCTGAATCAAAAAGCCTAGCCTCGTCATTGGCTTGATTAGTCACTACTTTTTGGGGCTGAATTTGTTGAGATACATTTGCTCTTCCGTTTGACAATCCTAATGAGCTAAGACCAATTATCGGTTTTTCTTGTTGTAAAAAATTTTTAAAACTAATCATTTTCAGCCTTCCAAGACAATGCCATTTGCGGGAGGATTGGCAGGTGTCTTATTTT
>JAFQTK010000051.1 GCA_017409065.1 bacterium | reverse complement strand
TATAAGTTATGGTTGGAATTAAACAAACATTCGCAGTTGGCAAATATCCCCGAAGAATTGTTGCTACACAGAACTCATGACAAAGCCGTAAGTGTCGAGTTCGCTAAAAAACAGCAAGATATAACTTGTAATATTTTGTGGGAAAATTTATTGGAAGATTTTGCTCCTAGGAACAGACGGTTGAAAAAAATTACCAAAAAATTGGAAGAAGGTTTGCAAATAAGTACTTGGGAATTAATTTCTGCAGAAAAATTTTTGACAAAGATTGTAGTTCGACTCAACAAAAATTTTACACCTGATATTCATCCTTATGTGAAAAATACATACAGAGGACTGTATAAACGCTTGTTATTAGCAGTAAAACCGTCGTTCTTGACAATTGTAGCTGTACATTTTTCTGTATTGTGTGATATTTTAGAATTAAATAAGTTTGATATGGTTAATATTGTTATTAGTCAATTAGAAAAAGAGGCGTCTGGAGGAAAAATTTAATGGCAACTAAACTTTTATTGGTATCTCAAGAAAAAGTTCATGCCGCAGTTAACGGTGCTACTAAGATTTTGTACTACTTTGCTAATACTATGGCAAAACGAGGATATGAGGTAGTTGTAATTTATCCGACTAAGGAGTGTCCGGAATCGGACCCTAATTTAGACAAATCTGTAAAATTTTATAACCTAAATTATTTGGATATCGGTGATTTTAAATCAACTCGCAGAAGACATTCAATATTAGATTTTATTTTAAAGCATAGATGTAAAAAATCTCTTAAACATCTACGTTGGGGTGAATTAAGTGATAAAATAGAATACGTAGTCGACAAGGAAAAACCTGATGTAATAATTCCTTTCTTTGCACATGTTTCTGCTCAAATTTTGTTTAATAAAAATTACGAAATCCCTGTTTTGCAGATGTATCATACTCATCCGAAGGTTTACCACACACCTGCAAAAATCTTCAATAAAAAATCAAAAGACATGGCAATTTTATTTAACCATTGTGTTAAAAAATTGTCTTATTTACAGTTGTTTTTTCCGTCATTTGCAGAATTTATGCGTACTTATTACAAAGGGAAAACAAGAATTATTCACAATCCTGTAAAAATTCCACCTGTTCAGGTTGATTTGACTCAAACAAAGAAAAAAATTATTTATCTTTCTCGAATTGATAAGAACAAGGGGCAAAATATTTTGATAGAAGCCTTTGCATTGATTGCAAAATCTTATCCCGATTGGGAAGTTTTGCTATATGGAGATTTTGAACCTCAAAATTATAGAGCCGTTATTAATGAGCTGATATCCAAGCATGGTTTGGAGCGACAAGTAAGAATAATGGGAGTTACGAATAACCCGACAGAAGCCTTCTTGCAAGCTGATATTGGTGCTTATACAAGTTCATTTGAGGGTTTCCCGTTAGGTTTATCAGAAGCGTTGGCTATCGGTCTGCCTTGTTTGGGGTTGAAATCTGCGACCGGTATAAATGAACTTATAAAAGATAGGGAAAATGGTCTGTTGTGTGAAAGTAATCAGGTAGATGTTGCAAGAAAACTTACTATTTTAATGAATAATCAACCTTTGCGGGTGAAATACGGTAATAATGCAAGGTTGTCTATGCAAAATTATTCGGAAGAATTGTTTTTGGCAAAATGGGATGCTTTGATAGACGATGCATTATCAGAAAAATCTTGCAAAAAGTAAGTTGAATAAGTTCACTCAAATATAGGATATGCAGAAACAAAAATCCTTGTATAGTAGTATCAAAGGAGGTTTGTCATGTCAATATCATTTAGTGGATTAGCATCAGGATTGGATACGGATTCGTGGATTGAAGCACTTGTAACTGCTCGTCAAGATTCGTTGCTTTCTCCATTAAAGACACAATATAATACTTTGAATGCTCAAAAAACCGCTTTGAGTAAAGTTAAAAGTACTTATTCTTCCTTATTGACAACAACTCAAACTTTTACGGATTCTAAATTCGGTGTTGCATCTGATATTTTTGCTTCAAATAAAGTTTCGATATCTGATAGTAGCAAGGTCGGTGTGACTGTTACCAATTCAACTCCAAGACAAAATATTTCCTTAGAAATCTTACAATTAGCAACAAACACTAAAGTTACAAGTTCTGGTTCAATTGCTGCTCCTATTGATGAGAACACTTTAGTTTCTTCGATTGCGAGTGGAAGTGTCAAAGAGGGGGCGTTGAGTTTTTATGTTGGAGATAAACGTTACTCTATTGAAATTTCAAAAGATGATACATTGGGAGCAATTGCAGACAAAATGCAAGATATTGCATTAGATGAAGAAGGAAACTCTTTAATTTCAGTTTCATTTGATGAGGGTAAATTTACTATTACATCAAATAATTCAGATGTTATTAGAATAGGGGCAAACTCTGATACTTCCAGTTTAATGTCTGCATTAGCGTTAAAAAATAAAGATGATGGTAGTGTTCAAAGTTCATATTCTATTGGTGCTTTGGATTTGTCTAAGCCTTTAGTTAGTGTTGAGTCAGGTTTTTATAAATATAATGATGATGGGGAAAAAGTTCCGCTTATTCAAGAAGGAACTTTTACGATAGGCAATGCAGAAATTACGGTTACTAATGAAACAACAATGAATGAATTGATTTCCAAAATCAATACTAATTCTGAGTCAAATGCAACTGCTTTTTATGATTCTGTGCAAAATAAGTTAGTTATTACTTCCAAACAAGAAGGTGCATTTAATGTCAATATAGAAGGTGGAACTTCTAATGTAACTGATATTTTAGGCTTGACTAGAAATGGCAATATTATCCCTGAATCTCAAGAATTAGGGCAAAACTCACAAATTAAGCTTAATGGTTCGATTGTTGAGTCTTATTCTAATGTGATAACCAGTGAGGTGTCAGGTGTTGCAGGTTTGTCTTTGGATTTGAAAGATGCAACAGAGGCAGGTAAAAATATAAATATAACGATTGGGCAAGATACAGATTCAGTTGTTTCGAAAGTCGAAGAGCTGGTAAAAGCTTTAAATAATTTGATATCCACTACTGATACAGCAACAGCTTCAGGGGCGGATTTGCAGTATGATAGTTCATTAAATTCACTTAGAAGTGATTTGAGAACTACTGCGGCAAACGCAATTAGTGGAAATTCAGTTTATAAAACTTTGGCATCTATCGGAATAACCACAGGTGAAGTGGGAACTTCTGTTGATGCAGATACAAACAAGTTTCAAATTGATAAGGATAAATTGGTTGAAGCTTTAACTAATGACCCTGCTTCAGTTAAAACTTTGTTGGTTGGTGATTCAGATAGAGGTATTTCAGGAATAGTCCAACAAATTCAAGATATAACAGAAAAGGCATTAGATGTGGAAAATGGTTTCTTTCAAACCAGAGAAACAACACTATCTTCTCAAATGTCAAATATAACTGCTAGAATCGAAACTAAGTCTATTTCAATTTCTAGATATCAGTCACAATTGGAAGCTAAGTTTCAGGCTATGGAAAAGCAAATTGCAGCGTTGCAATCTCAACAATCTCAAATGTCTTCAATTTTATCTTCATAGCAAAGATTGTAAGAAAGTGTTAACTTTTTTTGCAAAAGACCCTACTTAATTGATTTTATTGCTTTTCATGCTACAATAGCATTATAAATTACAATTAATGGGGAGTAGAATTTTGGGAAACCAGACTAATTTATTTGGGGACGGAAAGATAATTCCTGTCAATATTAGAGATGAAATGAAACGTTCGTACATTGACTATGCAATGTCTGTTATTGTGGGACGTGCATTGCCGGATGTGAGAGATGGCTTGAAACCTGTTCACAGACGTATTTTGTTCGCAATGAACGAGTTGGGCATGACACCAGATAAACCTTTTAAGAAAAGTGCCAGAATCGTTGGTGAAGTTCTTGGTAAATATCACCCTCACGGTGATACAGCTGTT
>JAFQTK010000050.1 GCA_017409065.1 bacterium | reverse complement strand
TATACCAGTTATTAGCATCTTCACCCGATGAACTATGTCCACGAATTAAATAAGCAGAACCTCCGGATTCAACATATTCAGTTTCTTTACCGAGTGAACCATCACTTTTTACAGTAGCTTTTGCAGCTTCGAGTTCAGGATATTCTCCATCTCCATAAACGGGAATACCGTCTTTTCCACCGGCAGCTCTTGAATGAGAATTACGAAATGGTCCATAGCGAAAAGAGTTTGTAAAAGCAGATGAATCAATTGCTTGAATGTATGGAGAAACGTGCTTGTGTTTATGAACCATTTGCTCTAATTCGTTATTTACTCCAACACCGACATTATTATTAACTTCTGCAATTCTTGGATAATGTCCGCCCAAGCCGGTGACAGGTGACCAACCGTCGGGGCAGCTTGAATCGGTTGTAAATATGATAGAATTTCTTTTAGGTACAGCTCTTTTTAATTCTTCAATTTCATTTCGTAATTGCATTATTTCAAGATTGCTAATCTGGCTGTTCCTCATAGATTTAGAAATCAGAGGTGCGGCTGTCCCAATTGCAACACCTACAATAGCAAGTGTAATTAGCGATTCAGCAATAGAAAAAGCGACTTTGTTTTTAATTTTCATTTTTCCTCCCATACAGCCTATTGTTTCAATATATCATATGTTTTAGTGATGGGCAATAATTGTTATGATTGCGTATTAAATAAAAAATATGATATACTTTGCTTGAGTGAGAAAGGAGTTTTAATGATTAAATTGAGAAAACATAGAAAGTTTGGCTTTTCAATAGCAGAAGCATTGATAACTTTAGCAATTGTAGGTGTTGCAATGAGTTCAGCAGCTCCATTAATTTCTAAAACTATGAAAAATAGTCAAGTCGGCAATTTTCAGATTATGCGAATAAATAGAGATTTGGATGCATTGCGTACAGAAATGAATAACATGAGAACTCAGCTAACAAATAGGATTGCGGCAGTTGAAACTAATGTTACAGAATTGAGAACTGATTTAAATACTTTGAGTACTACCGTAAGTACAATGAACACAAATCTTACCAATTTGACAAACAGAGTGACAAGTTTAGATAATGCTACAAACGGTAGAGTTACTGTCTTAGAAAGGAACTTGGCATCTTTAACAGGGACAGTTAATAATATGTCAACAACTGTGAATAATTTATCTTACAGTCTTAATAACCTAACTACTCGTGTAGGCAGTTTGGAAAATACTCCGACTAATACACCGCCGGCAGGCTCTTTAATGTTTTTGGCATCAGGTAGTTGTCCTTCAGGATACACTAATGTTTCATCTACATATAGTGGTCGTTTCTTGAAAATAAGCACTACTGCCGGTACTTCCGAAGATGCTGTTTTACCTCAACATTGGCATGGTGTGGGTAATTTCACCCAAAGTGGAAATAATGATGCTAATTTTGTTTATAAGAACTTTATCCATTCTGGTAGTACTTATTCATGTAGACAAGTAGCCGGAGAAGGTTCCGGTGGGGGAGAAGGAACTTGTTCTGCCGAATTACAATCATGGGGTATAGGAACAACCAGTGAAATTTACAATACTTCAACTACGGCAACTACAACATTTAACACGTTACAACCAAAGGCAATTACAGTTATTGCATGTAAGAAAAATCCATAGGCGTCTATCTATTATGCGAAAAAGAGATTCATTTTTAATGAATCTCTTTTTATTTTTATTAACTTTTTTTCGTACAAATTTTTTCTCTTACTATTGGTTCAAATTCTTTATCCATTAGAACAAACAGGACATCTGATTCATGTATTTCGGTTGTTCCTGACGGAATCAAGTAGTCATTATCTCTAAAGACCATAGCAACTAAACATTTTTGTGGAAGTTCCAATTCAAATAGTCTTTTGCCTATGGCAATAGAGTTTTTAGGAACTGTAAATTCTATCATTTTATTATTTGTGTATGCTGTATCATATTCAAGTAAAGAGCTGTATTTTTTATCCATTGGAGCATCAACTCCAAGTAATTTTGCAGCAGCAGGAATAGTTGTACCTTGTACTATTACAGAAACCAAAACTACAAAAAATACTACGTTGAATATTTCGTGTGAGTGAGCAATTCCGCTGCTTAATGGAAATGTAGCAAGCACAATCGGTGCTGCACCTCTTAATCCGACCCATGAAATTAGCAATTTATCCCTAAAAGGAGTTTTAAATGGTGCCAGTCCTATAAATACTGAGATTGGTCGTGCTACAAAAATTAATATTAGTGCTACGATTAACCCCGGAACAGCCACAGCCATAACTTCCTTCATAAAGACTAATAGTCCTAATATTAAGAACATTCCGATTTGCATAATCCATGCAATACCGTCGTGGAATTTGACTAATGTATTTTTATGTATAAAGTTTGATGCAGCCATTGTTAAACCACAAACATAGACGCTCATAAATCCGTTTCCACCGATTAATGAAGCCGCAGCGTACCCCATTAGTACTGTTGCTATGGTAATTACAATGTATAATCCGTCGTATTCAAGTTTTATTTTATTAATTAACCAAACAGCAGCTTTTGCTATCAAGTAACCGCAAATTATACCCAATAACATCTGTTGGAAAAACATTCCAATTAGCGAATATACGGATTTAAGTTCATTTGTTATGAGGGAGATTATTGCAACTGTCAAAAAAACTGCCATTGGGTCGTTACTACCGCTTTCAAACTCAAGAAGCGGTTTTAAGTTGTTTTTAAGGCTGATATTTTTTGAACGTAAAACACTAAATACTGCTGCTGCATCTGTTGATGAAATAATTCCGCCAAGCAGCATTGATTCAAGAATTGTAAAATCCAAAAAATAATGACTTAAAAAGCCAACAGTAATAGCAGTAATGAATACACCAATTGTTGCTAAAGATAAACCTTTATGAAAAATGGGTTTTATTTCATTTATGTTTACGCTTAAGCCACCCATAAATAAGATAAATGTTAGTGCTATGATTCCGACAAATTGAGCTATATTGAAATCATCAAAATATATTCCGCCAAATCCGTCAGAGCCGGCTAAAATACCGACTAAGATAAAGACTATTAACGATGGAATACCTAAACGACCGCCAAGTTTGCTGAAAAGTACAGCGGTTAATAATAAAATTCCTGCTATTAAAATACCGTATTCGATGACTCTTCTCCTCTTATTGTGTAAAGTATATTATAACACACAAGTTGATATTTTTATAGCAATTAGAAGGACATGTTTGTTGAGATTTTTATTAATGCCGGATAAAGTATTATCAAAAATATTGCAGGGAGCATAAAAAGTACCATTGGAATTGTCATTTTTCCTGCGGCTTTTTGTGCAAGTTCTTCGATTCTTTGGCGTTTTCTTGTCCTAACTGAGTCACAATATGCATCGAGGGATTGCGTTATACTTGTTCCTAATTTGTCGGTTTGAATCAAAAGTGCAACAAACGATTTAACTTCCGCATTTGGGTTGCAAATAGCCATATTTCGGTACGCTTCTTGTTTTGTTAGACCGGAAAGGACATCACGATTTAGCCTTTCAAATTCTTTTGCCACAACTTTTGATGTTAATGAAAATTCACTGGCAACACGATTTAACGCAGAGTCTAATCCTAAACCGGCTTTTATACAAATTGAAAGAAGGTCGATTGCATCGGGAAGATTCTTTATAAATTCCTTTTGTCTAATTGAAATTTTTCGTCTTAACATAAAATCAGGAGTTTTATAGATAATTATTATGATAAACAATGCTACTGCCAAATTTGTCATAGAGAAGCCTATTAACTTTATTATACAGCCTAGCAGAATTGCACTAATTATCAATATGATAATTTTTCGTCCCTCATAAATTAATACATTATCTTCATTAGAATCTTCTCCTGCTTGCATGAGAAGAAGTTTATTTTTTGCTATGTTTTCTCTGTTTTGTTTTGTTTCTTTATTGTAGCCGCCTATTATTTCGGCAATATTTTTGGATATATTTCTAACGTATTTGCGTTGTTTTTTTGTTATTTTCTTTATTCTTAATTCAAGCAAATTCTTTCTGTTCGTTAACAGAAAGTATATTGTCATTGCTGCTGATATTCCAAGTAATAAAGAAAGAATAATATTCAAAATTATCTCCTACATTTCGATATTTGTAATTTTATTTATACAATATAAACCAAGCAAGGTTAGTGTAATTGCACCAAGCAAAACGAGATTACCCTGTTGTGTTTTTAAAAGCGGTTCCATATACTCAGGACTCAAAAGAAAAATGCAGCCGCCTACAAGTGGGGGCATAAAACTGAGTACAATTCCTGAAAATCTGGTTTGAGCAGTTTGGGCTTTTAACTGTCCTAAAAGTTTAAAACGTTCTCTGATTGTTGATGATAGTCCGTCTAAGAGTTCTGCCAGATTACCGCCAACATCTCTTTGTATTAATACTGCTGTAACAAAAAATTTCAAGTCTAAGCTATCAGGTATCAATTTAATCATGCTATTAAGAGCTTCTTTTACGTCTATCCCAAGTGAAATTTTATCAACAGCATTTTTAAAAACTCTATTTACCGGTTGTGGCATTTCTTGAACTACTGTTTCAAATGATGCCATTAGTGGATGACCAGCTCTCAAGGAACTTGAAATTATGTTTAGTGCATCGGGAAATTGCTGAGTAAACATCTGTAAGTTTTTATTTATTGTTACTTTTAATTTAATTGATGGAATTATGCACAAAATAAAGCCAAGAGGAGCATATTTAAGGCTGATTAAAGCAATTAACGAACTACCTATAATACCAAGAAAAATACTTAAAAAAAGGAATGTATCAACATGAAGTTTTGAGTTGGCTAGAAATAAACTATTTTTTATTTGCTCTGTTATCTTAAAGTTTCTGAGCAAATTGCCCATAAATTGTAATTGATAATTGGTATCCGAAATTACAAGCGAGATTTTTTCGTTTAGTTCTTTTTCATGTTTGAATGACTTGTTTTTTACTTGTTCCAGTCTTTTTTGTGTAGCATTTTTTTGTTTTGCTTTCCGTGGCAATAAAATCATGCAAATAGCAAAACACGATAATCCTATCAATAAACTTAAAACTGTTGCGTTCATTTACGAAGCCTTTGTGTAAGTGCGTTAGTTTGCATAAGTCGTGTTTTTACCGGTGCAGCTTTTTCAAGTTGTTTTGACATATTTTGAGCTTCAAGGTTGATATATGTTTGTTTTCTCTCTTTATTAAATATAGTCAAATCAACATTGTGACCTTTGGTTGCACATTTTTCGACAAAATCAGGTCTAATTCCTGTTGCAACATGAACACCTGCAACTTTTCCATTTTCTATTCCAATTTGATCGAATTTAAAAATTTCTTGCATTGAAATTACGTTTTCTTCCATCCCTGTAACTTCGGAGATTGAGGTAACTTTTCTTGAACCGTCAGAAAGTCTGTTTGTTTGAATAATAAAATCTACGGCAGATGCTATTTGAGATTTAATATTTTTATCAGGTAAATTAATACCGGCAAACAGAACCATTGTTTCAAGTCTGGACAAAGCATCTCGAGGTGAATTTGCGTGAAGAGTGGTAAGCGAACCGTCGTGACCTGTGTTCATTGCTTGTAACATATCTAATGATTCAGCTCCACGACATTCTCCGATTACAATACGGTCAGGACGCATTCTTAGTGCGTTTCTTACTAAATCTCTCGCTGCAATTTCTCCTGAACCTTCAATGTTTGGCGGACGAGTTTCTAATCTTACAACGTGATCTTGTTTTAATGATAATTCAGCAGAATCTTCAATTGTAATAATACGTTCATCGTGAGGAATTTCTTCGGATAAACTGTTCAAAAGGGTTGTTTTTCCTGAGCCTGTTCCCCCGCTTATAACAATATTTGCACGAGATTTTACAATAGCGGTTAAAAATTCAGCCATTTCAACCGTAATTGAACCCCATTTTAGCAAGCTGTTTAAAGAACCCGCATCGCCTTTAAATTTTCTTATTGAAAGTGAAGGTCCATCAATTGCAAGTGGCGGAATAATTGCGTTAACACGGCTTCCGTCAGGTAGACGTGCATCAACCATTGGCGATTTTTCGTCAATTCTTCTACCGACTTTAGAAACAATTCTTTCTATAATATTTTTTAAATGATTATTGTCCTTGAATGTGACTTGTGTTTTATGCAATTTGCCATTTTTTTCCACATAAACACTCTTTGCTCCATTGACTAATATATCAGATATATTTGGGTCTTGTAGCAGTGGGTCTAATGGTCCATAGCCTTTTGTTTCTTGTACAATTTCTCTGACCAGTCGTTCTTTTTCGACTCTGTTCAAGGGTATGGAATGAAAATTTGTTTCAAGTTGATTGTCTATAAACTCTCTGATAAGTTCTCTTTGTTCGTCATCAGAATAATTTGCCCAAGTTGGTGTGGCATTAACTTTTTCAATTAAAAGAGAGTGAATGCGGTCTTTGAGTTGCATAAACTCTGTGCTTACTTCTCCGGTTTGAAAAAGTATGTCGTAAGATATGTCTTTATGCGATTGTTCTGATGAACGATTTAGGCGGTCTTTGAGTGACAATTTTTAATTCCTTCTATTTTTTGAATATTCCAAGAATATTAAAATTGTTAGTACGTTGTTGTTTTCTTGTTGGTTTTGTAGATACTATACTATCAGAAAGCATTGCTGCTAAATCTCGGTAATTTCTTGAAATATTTGAATCGGGATTAACCAATCCAACAGGAATTCCTTTATTTATTGCTGACATTATAGTGAAATAATTGTTTGGTATTTTCCAATAAATTTTTCTGTCCAAAACGTCTTCGACGTCTTCAGTTTTAATTTCTTCATTTTCCATGTAACGATTTAGAACAATTTTGACTTTATCCTTTGTGTAGCCAAGTCTTTCGAATAATTCTAAACAACGTTGGCAGTTACGAATTGCAGGCAAATTAACGATGGTTACAAGTAAAATCAAATCGGAATTATCAAGTACAGTTATGGTTTTGCCGTCAAAGTTTGAGCCTGTATCCACAACTATATATGAAAAAGTTTTTTTCAATGCATCAAAAAGTTTTGAAATTTGGTCTGACGTTATATCTTCTGCCTGCTCCAAAAAAGGCGGGTCCGCTAATACATAAAGACTTGTATCTTTATATTGTTCTAATGTAGAGAGTAAAAATGTTTCATCAACCCTGTGGATATTATTTACAACATACGAAATATCAAAACTTGGTGTTAAGTCAAGAAAAGTTGTTACGTCCCCTAATTGAAGGTTTAAGTCTATTAGTGCAACTTTTTCTTTTGTTATGTTAGCTAATTCAAGAGCCAAGTTTACAGCTGTCGCAGTTTTACCAATACCACCTTTGTTTGAAAACGTTGAAATAATTTTACAATGATTGCTATCCGAAAGATTTCCTAACGATAAATCTCTCATTTTGATAACTGCTTCTTGAATTTCTTCTTCTTTAATCGGTTTGGTCAGAAATTCTCTTGCTCCAATTCTCATGGCTTTGATAACCAAGTCGGCATCTGAATTATATGATGTTACAATGATTTTTGCTTGTTTATTAATTGAAGTAATTTTGTTAATAAGTTCAAAAGTTACGTCAGGATCTTCACTTATATCTACAATTATGATATTGGTTCGATGTTCAACTACATGAGTGTATGCTTCAAATGAGTCCTCAAAATCCCTGTCAATATATGTTTCAGGAATGTTTCTGACATAATTTTTTATTATGTTTCTTGAATTATCTTCTTTATCTATGATAACTATGCTTGCTGAGTTGTTCATTTTTTCCTCTTAAAGTGTTTCTGTTCCGACTCTTGAATCCATTTCAACAATTTTTGGGGTTATAAATATTACCAATTCGGTATCGTCTTTTGTGTCTGCCATATTGGTGAAAAGCAGTCCTAAGACAGGAATGTTTGAAATCCAAGGAACTTTAGTTCGACTTTTACTGCTGGTTTGTTTTAATAAACCTGCGATAATTAAAGTTTCACCATCTCCTAATTCAACAGTTGTATCTACTTTTCTTGTTTTAAAGCCTGGAATCCTTCCACCGCCTTGTTGCTGAATCGCTAAGGAGTCATCAACTTCACTTACTTCAGGTGAGAGTTTTAAAATTACTCTATTAGACTTTTCAAGAATTTGCGGTTTGAAATTCAAAATAACACCTGTATTTTTAAATTGATATGAAACTTGTCCATACTGACCTATCCCTGATGGAACAGGTACTTCGTTCCCAACATTGAAACTTGCTTCAGCATTATCGAGTGCCAACAATTTAGGTTCAGCAAGAACTTTTATTGTTCCGTTTTTCTCGCCTGCTCTTAGTGAAAAGGCTAATTTAGATGAGTTGTTAGCAAAGATATATTGAAATCCGTTGAGTGTTCCGTCAAAAGAACCTTGGCTAATGTTACCGCCTGAAGGTCTGCCTAAGACATTGTTAACAAAGTAAGGTGTGCCTTGTCCAAATGAGAACTGGCTTGCCAATTCATTTGTAAAGTTTCGGGAAGCCTCTGTTATTTTAACTTCTAAAAGTACTTGTTTTGTTGGACTCTCAGACATATCTACCAAGTTAAAATTATATGCTTGTGCAAGATTTTTTATTTTTTCTTTTGTAGCTGTTGAAGAAATGTGTCCTGATAATATCACTCCATCATCGGTGAAAATTAAGTTTGCATTTTCATTTGGTGCAATTTCTTCAACCGCTTGTAAAAATGCATCTGCATCTTGTTGAACAATTAAATTGAAAAAAGCGGGTTGATTATTTGTACCCCAGAAGATAAGACTGGTTCTGCCTGATTTTTTCCCGTTTAAAAGCAATTCTTGTGATGAAAGTAACACAATATCAGCGTATTGCGGTTCTGTTATAGATACACGAGTAACAGGCTCATCAAACTTTAATAATTGCGATTTCCCTACTATTGCATACAATTTTTCATTTTTATCTTTTACTTCGGTAGAAATTTTAACTTGTTTTGCAGTTCGATTATTCATGGGTGTTTCGAAGCTGCTTTGCGGTTCCGCAATTACTGAGTCGTAGTTTATTCTACGATTAGCATTAGCGACCTGTCCGTATGTGAATAAGGTTAATGCACAGAATAATATTAAAATTTTTGTATAAGTTTTTTTCAAATTGTCCTCTAATTAATCAAAACTAACCTGAGTTTTGTTGCTTGCTTCTATAAGTTCTATTGTTTTTGATGTATTTGCAATGGATTTTATTGGTGAAGGAAGTTCGTTTATTGTTGGTGTTTCGTAAGTTTGAACAGTAGGCAATTTAGGTATAGCCGGTGAATCGTAGTTCAGATTTTGGTTGTAATTAGATGCCTTGGCTTTTGCCTGTGCTGTTTCTTTTTTCTTTGTTGTTACAACAGTATCATCTCCAATAGGTCGCATGGCAAGTAAGATTTTGCCCGATGCATACATTTCTACAAAATCTTGGACTCTGCTTATCGGGATTTCAAAAGTTGCTGTTTTTGCATCTTTGATAGAAATTGGCTGTTCTTTGTCTTTAGCTACTGCATCTTTTACTGCTTCCGCAGTGGATTGAGCTTTTGCGGGCTCAAGTGAAAGAATTTTAATTTTGGAAAATACAATCGGAGATGATTTACTTTTTGAAAAAATATCAATAATTGCTCCTTCTTTCATTTCGGGTGATAATCCGTCTAATGAGGAAGTGGAAAGAGTAATAGCTCGATGTCCTTCTCTTAGACCGGTTTCATTTTTTTTAGTATTAACTCCTGTGAAAGATTTTTCTGTAAGTATTTCTCCGGTTTTTATATCAGAAATCAAAACATTGCCCACAGCCATATCAAATGAGGTGAGTCCACCTTCTTTTTCATTTGTAAAATTTTTCTTTCTAAGGTCATTTTCGGTAACGGTTTCACCGATTTTCATATCTCTGGTCGCTGTAATGTAAGTTATTTTTTTCTTTTCAAGTTCTGCATCACGAAGTTTCATGACCGCAATGAGTTGGTCTTTAGCCTTCATTTCTTTTTGCATGTCTGAATACATCTTAAAAGACAGTCCGGCAACGCTCAGTCCGATGATTAGTGATATTAAAATTCTATTTGTATTATTTGCCATTGCAAATTAATTCTTTCAAATTAAATTATTCTTCCACCAAGAATATTATAAGCTTTACAATAAAAATGTACAATATTTTTTATCTTTTGGCTGTAATGTTAAGTGTTTTTTACGTTGAGATATTAAAATTTGCAAATTGTTATGCTTAGAGTACTGCTATTTTTCTTGTTCTTCTTTTTTCATTATGAGAACTTTTTTGTCAAACTCTATTTCGGCAGAATCAATTTCAGGATTGATATCCATCATTTCTAGCATTGTTTTTGTGAATAGCATTGCCCAACTATTGCCTATTTTGATAAACTTTTTCTTCATTATAAACCTCTTGTTATAACAAAGACTTTACAATGTTTAAACTTAATCGTATATTAAACAATGTTTAAACATTGTTTAATTAATGGTGGCAGGTGTAGATAATGAATAGAAGCAAAAGAGTTATAATTTATTTTGAATTATTGGGGTTGAATGTTAAAAAAATTAGAGAAGAAAAAGGGATGTCGTTGAATGAATTAGCTTTGAAATCGGGAATAAGAAAAGAATATTTGAAAAAAATTGAGAAAGGTAAAGCTTATGGTGCCGGTATTGAAAAACATTTAGTGCCAATTGTTCGAGCTTTAGACACGACACTTTATAATTTATTTGATTTTAATAAATCATGAATAATTTTTGCACTCTCCAGCCTCCCGTCATTCAGAGGCGGCAAATGAAGCCTAATTAAACGAGCTTTAGCTCTTGAGGCTGGCTGGTGGAAAAGTGGCACTGCCGCCGAAGAATTTCGACACACGGAGTCTGCCTTCCATGAGATTCTTCAGTCGTCTTGCGGACTCCTTCAGAATGACGAAACGACAAATATTGCCTAAAAACGGTAAATTATGATATATTGAAACAATAATAATAAGATGGAGAAGTGAAAAATGAAAAACCTTAATTTACTAGGGGGGGGGGGGCGATTAAGAGAAAATAAAATTTCTTATTTTAGCAAATTCCCTCGATTTAATAAAAATAAAGCTTTTACTTTGGCAGAAACATTGATTACATTGGCTGTAATTGGTGTTGTTGCAACTCTTACTATTCCAACGCTTCAACAAAAATATACAGAACATATTACAGTTAGTAGAGTTAAAAAGTTTTACTCAACTATTTCGAACGCTTATGCCCAAGCAGTCAATGAACATGGACCGGTAGATACTTGGGAAACTCCAATGACTAAGTCTGGTACGCTTAACTTGGTGGAAACATTAATTAAGCCTTACTTTAAAATTTCTAAGGATTGTGGTTTTAGTAATGAGCAAAATTGTATTCCGGAAATTACTTATCAGTTAAATGGGACATCCCAAGGTAAAAATTATTCACAAAATGTCTATACTAATTATTATAAATTAATGTTGGAAGATGGTTCTTCGGTTTGGTTTAGAGGGAATGATGACGATGCTTTTATAAGTATTTTCTTAGATATAAATGGCACAAAAAAACCTAACCAGCGGGGAAAAGATTTTTTTGGATTTCATGTCATAAATAATGGTTCAGGATATGTTTTAATTCCCGGAGGGCTGCCAAATTCAAAAAATCCATTTGATAAAAATTGTCATAGTAAATCGGTGGGAGATGGCTGTACGGCTTGGGTTATTTATAAAGGAAATATGGAATATTTGCATTGTGATGATTTGAAATGGAATGGTAAACAAAAGTGTAGTAAATAATTTTGCCGATTTTTCAAATTTTGAATAACTTTCGCATGTTGCTCAAGTTGCATCTTCTCTAAAATCAACTGTCATCCTCAGATGGCAAGTGAATATTCACTAGGGGAGCTTTTTGAACTGAAGCTTAACTGGCTATGGAAGAATGGGGGGGCGGGGGTGAAACCCCTGCTGTGCATCGCAGACAGGAGTGTTTTCTTTTTTTCGTTACTTTTTTTCTTTTGCATCGATATCAAAAGAAAAAAGTAATAAAGTAAAATAAAAATAATGAATATAACTTTTAGTCTTTGCCCCTCTATATTCTTCACACCACAAGGGGGTTCAGAATGACGAACGTATTTTTAATAAAAAGACCGTCATTCAGAGGCGGCAAATGAATCCTAATTAAACGGGCTTTAGCTCTTGAGGCTGGCTGGTGGAAAAGCGGCACTGCCGCCGAAGAATTTCGACACACGAAGTCTGCCTTCCATGAGATTCTTCAGTTGTCCTTCGGACTCCTTCAGAATGACGAAACGACAAATATTGCCAAAAGCGGTAAATTATGATATATTGAAACAATAGTAATGAGATGGAGAAGTGAAAAATGAAAAACCTTAAT
>JAFQTK010000049.1 GCA_017409065.1 bacterium | reverse complement strand
GGTGGGGTTAAAATAGTCCGTATTTTGTATGTGTTTAAATATTTTAAAACAGAAATTGTTAAAATTTTACATCCAAACGCTGTTTTGCCAATCAAAATTGATAGAAATATAGTTCAAGAAGAAGTTGGACGTCAAATTCTTTCATTTGTGATGTTTTATTTCTTTATTTTTGCCATCGGTGCTGTTTTGGTTTCTATCATTGAACAAAATATAATAGTTGGATTGACGGGTAGCATTTCTGCAATCGGAAATATTGGTCCTGCATTTGGACAATTAGGACCGTTTGAAACATTTGCTGTTTTACATCCGATGACAAAATTTATTTTCATAGTTTTAATGCTAGTTGGACGTTTAGAATTAATACCTTTCTTGGCAATGTTTCATGTCGATTTTTGGAAAATAAAACATTAGTCAATGATTTTTATTACTTCTTCGAGGGTTTTCTTAGGTGGAGATTGATAATCGTCACGATAAGGGATTCCTAGTG
Source organism: bacterium (assembly GCA_017409065.1). Classification (GTDB taxonomy): domain Bacteria; phylum Cyanobacteriota; class Vampirovibrionia; order Gastranaerophilales; family Gastranaerophilaceae; genus RGIG2134. The sequence continues at coordinate 19,541 of JAFQTK010000049.1, read as the reverse complement.
GTAACAGTGAAACAACGTGAGAGTCGTTGTCTAAATTGAGAAGTTTGCTAAATTCTTCTGTTGCAATGATAGGTGCTACCATCCAGCATGTGCCGTAGCCTAAGTTGTGAGCTGCAAGACTCATGTTTTCAATTGCACCGCCTATACTAAGTAAAGATGAATCCGGACGCATATATTTAAGTTTTTCGTTATCAAAATTTAATTTTTTCATCATTTCTGTAATATATGAAACTCTTTTTGTTTCAACTATGGCGATTACTATTGGTGCATTAACAAAAAATGTTGAATAACTTTTAAAATAATTAATTTTTTCTAAAAATTCTTCTTCTGTATTTAACTCTGCTAGCTTGTCATATTCATTTATAACAGCATTTTTCATTTTTTCAAGGATATTTTTATTTTTTATTACTATAAATTGCCAGTTTTGAGAATTTGTTGCACTAGGGGCAACTCTTGCTGCATCAATGATTTTTCTCACATCATCCATGTCGGGCATGTCAGGTTTATATTTTCTTATAGTCTTTCTGGTATTGATTGTTTCAAAAAAGTCCATTATCTTCTCCTTATGAATAAAATTTTTGGATTAATTTTTTTATTATTATTTCTTATAACGCTCAAACAGTCAATTGCCAGCGGGCAAAATTATAATGTGTATTCTCCTGAATCATATTCAGTTAGTGCATTACAGCCTAAAGAAAGGATTGTTTTTATTGTTGATTTTTCAAACAGCATGACGGAAAAAATTGATGGAAAGCGAAAAATAGATATAGCAATTTCAACATTAGAAAAAATCTTGCCTCAATTACCCAAAGATGTTTATGTTGGGTTTAGGGCTTATGGGCATAGAAGTGGCATGACGTATTTTGATAGTTGTAAGGCATCGTCCTTGATTAATCCGCCATCTTTGAATAATAGTAGAGTTATTCAATCTTCAATGTATAAGTTGTCACCGCAAGGTTCTACTCCTATTACTTATTCTCTTAAACAGTCTGTACGAAAGGATTTTGGTACTTTTATCGGTAAAAAGAGAATAATACTGTTGTCAGATGGTGGAGAAAATTGTGACGAAAGTCCTTGTGATTATATATTAGAATTGGTAAAGCAACGTGATGATTTTAGAATTGATGTTATTGCTTTCGATATAAATGACAAGGAGGCTCACAATCAATTAAAATGTGTAGCTCTGGCAACAAGCGGCAAGTTTTATTCAGCTAATACAGCAGCTGAGTTGCTCGATAGTTTTCAGGATAGTCTTAATATAGAAAAAGAAGTTCAAGGCATGATAATTCGTTAGAACCATGTAGTAGTGCGGTTTTCCATGTTTTATTAACTTTAATGGAATGTTAACTTTTGTAAAAACGAATTTTTCCTTGATATTGCTGAATCATGAGTGTTTGTTAAAAATTTTTTTGTAAATTGGGCTCAAGTCTTAACCAAAATGTGCCGATATAACAATACATATAGATTAGTAGCCTAACTAAGGAGAAATGGAAAAATGACAAACATCAACGGTATCAACAAAATGGCCTGGGGTAGTGCAGACTGGAAACAGATACACGAGATGACTTCTGATTTTAATGCATCTAAGATTGATGATGATGAAACTCTATTCAAGACGATGCAATATTACGAAGTTTCAAATCGTAGTGATTCTTGGTCCGCAGATGCTCAGAATCTTGATGTTGAAGACTTAATCAAATTGTGGAAGGAATTTGACAAAGATGACACATCGTTTGCTCAAGATTTTGATGATTTTGATGCGTATTTAAGTTCTTACAAAAAACCGGAACCGGATCCACCTGTTGAGGAAGATATTATTCGTCCTTACATTCCGGGTGACGTTACACCTGAACAAAAACAAAGAATGGAAGAGTTCGACAAAATGCGTGCGAATGATGTCCATGCGAAACTTGATAAAGAAGGAGATTACGAAACATTATTAGAATATGTTCGTCAAAGAGAAGGTACTTCTTTCTTGTATCCAAGTGATTATAATGCGGATGGTACGCTAAATGATAAAGGTAAGGCTAAAGAAGCTGAAATGATTGCTAAGTTGGAAGAGCTTGATAAAGCTGACAATGCACTTGGTGATGTTTTGGAAGCATTCTTAGAAGCATATAATGTAGAAGAACCGACAGGTGCTTCTGTAAATGGTGAATTACCTGATGTTAAAGACGTACTAAAAGATTTAGCAGCCGGTGCATCAACTGAGTTAGTTATTGGAGATAACAAATACTTAGTTACTAACAATGGTGCAGATGGTAATGAATTAGCTTATGAAGTAAAAACTAATGAAAAAGGTCAAAAATACATTGATATGACCGGTGATAATTGGAGAATCCAAGATATTTCGGGTCAGTTGCAAGATGACCTTATCCAAATGAATGGTCAAGGTAACGAGTTGGATTTAGGCTTGGGTGATGACATTGCGTATCTTGTAGGTAATGACAACCGTGCATTGATGGGCGATGGTGATGACAAGGTCTATATCGAAGGTGATAATGCCTTTACAGATTTGTGGAGAGGCGATGACCAAATGTTTAACATCAATAGTGACAACACTATGGGTGTTGGTTTCACAGGCGATGATGAATTTTATCTAAAAGGTGAAAATGTACTTGTCAGTGGTGAAACAAATACGGCAATCGGTGACGGTATGTATGAGGACGGTACAATTACTGACCACGAAATTGAAAATTCATTAACAAAACCTGAATGGTTCCCAGAAGATGATGACCCACCAGTTGATCCACCGGTTGACCCACCGGTTGATCCACCGTTTGAGCCTGAAAAAACTGTCGTTGACGATGATGTAATTATCGAAATTGATGGTATCAAGTATGAAGTTTACAGAAAATTCGGTACTGAATCAACTGAAAACTTGACATACTACAAGGCTGAAGATGGCAGAACAGTATTTGAATCCAATGGTTGGAACGTTACTGTAATCAGTGAGATGAATACAACCGGCGATGAAAAATATGCTGACGTAGTTGTTATTGGTAATGGTAACTCATTCTTTGGTAGCAACGGAAATGATTCAATTGAAATCCAAGGTGATAACAACAGAGTTCATGGTGACACCAGTGATGTAAACGGCGGTAATGACAATGTTGTAATTACTGCGGGTACTAAAAACTACGTTTACGGCGAAAGCGGTGAAGATACTGTATCAAGTGCAACAGAAGGCAATATCTTTAACAATGCTATTCTTGACGTTGAAAAAGTCAATGGCGAAATTCAAGATTTGACTCCTACACAAAAACCAAGTTCTTGGCAACCGGTAACAGAACCGACTCAGGCTCAAACTGCTCAAATGACACAAGCCAAAGAAGCGTTTGGTTTGGCAGCTGATGCAACTGTCAGCGGTGTTAAACAAAACGGCAGCTTTATGGGTATGACTATTGACGGTAAGGCATATATTTCGCAAACAAATGCCGATGGCAAAGTTGATAATATTGTACAAAAACAAGGTGATAATGTCTTGGCGAAAGTAGAATATGACTACTCTGCTAAAGGTACAACTACAACAATGCTTGATTATGTGAAAAACATGAAAACAGTCACTAATCCGGACGATACAAAAACAGAAACAGTTTACGAAGATATAGATGCAAATCCACCTGTTACGGTTTCTCAAACTGTCTATGACAAAGACGGTAATCAAACTAAAAATTCGGTAGTTGATAAAGCTAACAATACTGTTACGACTAAAACAGGCGACAAAACATATGTTACAACTTATGATGACGTTGCATCTACTGACAAAAAGGCAACAAAACAAGTTGTATATGACGCAAGCGGCAAAGTAATAAATACTAAAACGTATGATTACGAAAAGAATACTATAACTCAAGAAAATGCTGACGGTACTAAAGTTGTAAACACATATGACAACGTTAAGAACACAGCAACTCGCAAAACAGCAACTGTGTACAATGCAGAAGGAAAAGAAACTTGTACAAATACATATAAAGACGGACAAGTTGATATGAAATTCCCTGTGGGTAACGTTATGTCATTGGATGATTTCTACAAAGCTGTTGACGTGAACAAAGACTCAAAATTGACAGCTACAGAAATTATGACCTTGTACAATAAAACTAACGACCCAACGTTGAAAGGTGTATTGAGCAACTTTACTAACGGTTATGAAATGACATTTGCGTTCGAGTTAGCTTGTACAGGTACAGGTCGCAATTCTTACAATGCAGGTGACAAAACAATCGACAAAGGTGATGCAGCTGATATCGGTATGATTGCTAAGGACGGTAAAATTACATCTGACTCAATTAAAGCACTTCAAGCTAACGCAGCATACGCAGCATTAGTCGGATACGAAGTAGGCAACCAATGGTATGTCAACGGCAATAATAATGATGGTGTAATGACTACTCAGAACCCTGCATATGCATTGACTGATGACGGTGGTAAAACTTACAATCCATTAGTAATGGCATTCTTGAATGAGGCTGGTGGTAATTCAATTAACAGAGAAGACCTTGCGAAGTTCGGAATTACAACAGCGGCTGATTTCCAAAATGATAAGTTGTTTGATACAATCCGTGCGGCGTCAGATATGGTAGGTGCATTGGGTGCTAAACCTAACGCTAACAAACCTAATGCGACTGTCCTTCCGGTTACAGCTCAAGGTATTTTGGATACATATAATGCAACTGAAGATGCAAACCTTAAAAAATTGTGCTTAGAAAGTGGTGCAATTGAGGTTGGAACAGATGGTGTAGCAAGAGTCAAAGACGGTATGACAAATACTTCTCAAGTTGATTCTAAGGCATTATTCAAAAAAGCATTGGCTGTTCTTAATTATCCAAAAGAAGTCAAATAATAAAAACGATACCGATGATGAAATCCAAACAGTGTAGTGTAATAACTACCCTGTGTGTTTTATCTGGAAAATAAATTTGCATTGATTTCAATATCAAGATTTTGTTTATTTAATTCTTCTTTTATAAATTGTCCCATTTGAGGGTAATTCACTACCGTTGATACAATTTTGTCAGGATTAAGGTTTTTTAAATCATTTGGGGCATAAATGTTATAAATCCCCAACATTTTCCCGATTTTTTCGGGATTTTTGTCAATAATCCCAATTATGTCTTTGGAGTTTAAGTGGTGTTGTTTTATTAATTTTTCCAGATATAAACTAGCACCCCACAAAACAATTCGTTTGTTTTTAGCTTCTTTTTTAAGGGAGATGACTTTTTGTTTTTCCAAGAAATAATTTTGAATTGCTTTGATAGATAAATGTATTTTATTTTTAATACTAAATTTCTTAAGCTGTTTGGTAAATATTTTTTTAAATTTAGCAGCACTTTTTATTCCAAATTTGTCGGCAATAAATTCCTCGTATTTAGGTAAAATGCTGTTAAGCATATCTTTTGGAATATATTTATATTCCCAATTTTTTTGTAAAACATTTAATAATTTATTGAATATTTTAATTTTATTATCGGATTTTACAATTATAGCTCCGCAATTAGGTGCAATATCATCATAAGAAATCAACATTTCATTTTTAAAAGCTTTATAAATTTCGTTAGGACCTTTACAGATTTCAAAGCCTTTGTAGGTATCTTCGGGATGTCTTGTCGCAGGTAATTTGCCGGCTGCTATTTTATTTAAAAAGATATCGTGAAATACAACTACGGAATCGTCTTTTAAAAATGGTAAAACCGCAATAAAATCTAATGTTGCCCATGGATGAGTGTGTGAGGCATCAATAAAAACGAAATCAAAAAGTTTATCATTGTCTTTTGCAAAGTCTATTGCCATTGATTTTGTAATAAGATTCCAATTTTTGTAAATTTCAGGTTCTACTTCTTTAAAAGCTGCACCTATTTTCTTGGTTATGTCGTAGTAAAGTGATTCAGCAAAATCAATAGACGTCAACTGAGTATTTTTATCGTATTTGTATGCTTCATCTAACATATAATAAGCAGCCCAACCCGCAGCCGTACCTATTTCTAGTATGTTTGAAGGTTTATAATCAGCGATTAGTCCTCTAATAAAAATTGCACTAGGAAAATCATTGTCATAATTTTTCATCCAACTTGGACGTTTTTTGAATAGTTCAATCGTATTTTTATGGTGTAAATCCCAATATTCTTTTGCTGTTTTCATTTTTATCCTATTTGTTAAATATTTTGGCATTAATTTCGATGTCGAGATTTTGTTTACTCAATTCTTCACTGATAAAATCTTTCATTTTTGGGTGATTTACTACTGACGAAATAATTTCATCAGGATTCAACGATTTTAAAGAATTGGGGTGATAAATTTGGTATTTTCCCATCCTTTGACCTGATTTTCCGGGGTCACGGTCAATGATACCAATTATTTCAGGAGTGTTAAGATTATGATATTTAATTAGTTTTTTAAGGTATAAACTAGCTCCCCACAAAACTACACGTTTATTTTGCACTTCATTTTTTAAACGATTTAATAATCTTCTATCTTCAACAATGTTATGTAACATTGGTATTCTTGTCAAAATAACTGAATTAATATAATTTTTTAGTGTTTTTAGTTTCCATGGGGTTTTAAACGCATATTTATAGTAGTATTTAGCATATTTAGCAGGAACACTGGTATTCCACGGTTTGTTCTTAGTTATGTAATGAATTAATTTAATTTCTGAATCTTTGTATATGTAGCTAACAACATCATAGGTAGGGTTATATTGCAAATTCCAATCCGCATCAAAGAACTTAATATTATGTGCTAATATCACATTTAGTACGTCTTGATCAACCCATAGAATTTTATTAGTATAATTTTTAACAAATTCAAAACATTTTGCTTCAATATTATGTTCTCGCCATTTTTTAGAATTTATAAGCAATATGCCGGCATTAAAATATGGATGATTTCCTACAAATTCTTTCAAATAATCAACATTGTTCTTGTCTTGGCAAGCCGCAGCTAAAGAATCCGATATATCAAAATTCCATAGTTCCGTTATGTCCCCAAGTGTTATTGTGTCACAATCTATATATAACATTTTGTCTATGTTAGGGAATAAAGAAGGTATTTTAAGCCTAAAATAAGTTTCTATTGAAAAATGACTATTTTCTGGGATTGGGCAATCGGCAAAGTCGCTAGCTTTGACTTGTCTGAATGTTATTTTTGAATTTTTAGTGTTTGCAATTTTCTCAATAATACCTTTATTCTTTTCTGTTAAAGATTTATTTAACAAATAAAAATTTAAAAAAGAATTTTTGCTTGCATTATCTATTATAGATTTTATTGCGGTTGTACAATATAGGACATAACTATCGTCACAAGCTAAACAAATATTAATTTGTTCTTTTTTTTCAAACGTTGAGCGTTCTGGAAAATATTTGTTAATCATATTGAGCGAAAGTTTTCTATGTCTTTCTCTAGAACAGCTTGTGTCATTAATGCAGAAAAGTAGTGGTTTTTCTTCCAAAATAACTTCTGGTGAATAAGGTGAATAAATTTTTCCAAGATGCAACGTTATGTATTCAAAATTTGTGAAGAATCTTGATAAATTATATTTAGATTTGCATAATAATTTAGACTGTTGAAAATTTGTAGGAACAATTTTTCGTACAAGTTGTTTTTTGTAATCTTGATAATAAAAAATCAAATGGCGTTCCACGCAACTATTACTTCTAAATTTGTTAAGTGAAAGTTTATGGATTTCGTCCTTAAATACATCACAACATTCTTTATATAAACTCTTTTTGTGAGCTGTAAAATTATGTGTATTAACAAAATTAGGCAAAAATCCGAATTTTTCATACATTTTTGCGTTGCTTAAAAATAAACTCTTATTTACATCAGCATAAATTGTATTGACAAAAACTTCTGCATTTTTAATTTGTTCTTCAGTATAAGTTAAGGGATTGATTCGTTCAATAATTTTACCTGACTTGGTAAAAAAGTTGGTTTTTTTAGCAGGTCTGCCCAAAAACATATCATCATTTGCGTATAAAAAGTATTCTGATAAACCTTTTATTTTGTGCAAATGAAACTCTAAAGCAGCAGAATTGAAACAGGGAAGATATTCCTCTTCGATAAAATCTTTATGAAAAACAACTTCAATTTTGGGATTATTTGTATCTAACCAATTAGGAATTTGATTGTCTGTTACTATAAAAATTTTATTTATCCAAGGTGCAAATTTTTCAATTGAGCGTAAAGAATATTTTAATTCATCATTATTTCGGAATCTGCAATCAGCAGTCGTGTTTTCTGTATCAGGGGTTAGACCCAACTGTTTTTGCCAATAAGCTTTTTTTTCTGACCAATTTTTGTCTGAGTTATCGCACCAAAGATAAACTAAATCAATTTTTTCTTTATTTATATCAAATTTTGCCATATCAACACATCTCCCTAGTACAAGTATAATACCAAAAAGTTAAATAAAAATAAATTTTTAATGATTTTTTAAAAAATACCATTAAAATAAAAATATGAAACGATAACTTTAGGAGGGTCAAATATGATTGACTTCAATAGATTAACTACTTATACACAACAAATAATTTACGCTGCACAACAATCTATGGCAAGGTTTCGTAATTCTCAAATGACACCTGAACATATAGCTTTGGCTATTGTAGAAGAAAATGAAGGTATTGCACAAGATTATACTCAGGAGTTACGTTTAAACAAAGGTAATTTTAAAGCCGATTTACTTTCTAATATTGAAGCACAACCTAAAGTGGCTAATATGACTTCGTCACAACAATTGTACTTGTCTAATGAAACAAATATTTTGTTGGACATAGCATCGCAAGAGGCTGATAAATTGAAAGATGAATTTATTTCAATTGAACATATTTTAATTGCAATGACAAAATTAGACAATTCTGAAATTCAACGTTTGCTTAAAAAATCAGGAATAGGTACAGAATCAATTTTAAAAGCTATGAAAAAAATAAGGGGGAATAATTCCGTGAACTCTAAAAATGCTGAAGAACAATACAAAGCTTTGGAAAAATACTCAACAGACTTAACAGCTTCTGCTCGTAAAGGCAAGTTAGACCCTGTTATAGGGCGTGATGAAGAAATTCGCAGAGTAGTCCAAGTTTTAAATCGTCGAACAAAGAATAACCCTGTTTTAATTGGTGAACCCGGAGTCGGTAAAACTGCTATTATAGAAGGTTTGGCCCAGCGAATAGTCAGAGGTGATGTTCCTGAAAGTTTAAAAAATACGAAGTTAATCTCTCTTGATTTGGGAGCTTTGGTTGCCGGTGCAAAATTTAGAGGCGAATTTGAAGAAAGATTGAAAGCTGTTTTAAAAGAGGTCGAAAACTCGAACGGCGAAATAATTATGTTTATCGATGAATTGCATACAGTAATAGGTGCCGGTGCGACAGAAGGGTCTATGGATGCTGGCAATCTTTTAAAACCAATGCTTGCAAGAGGGCTTTTAAGATGTGTAGGTGCAACAACGGTTAATGAATATCGTAAATATATTGAAAAAGATCCTGCTTTAGAACGTCGTTTTCAACCTGTTTATGTAGATGAGCCTAGTGTAGAGGACACTATCAGTATTCTTCGTGGCTTGAATGAAAAATATGAAGTTCACCATGGAGTCAGAATCAAGGATTCTGCGTTGATTGCAGCTGCAAAACTTTCTGATAGATATATAACAGATAGATTTTTGCCTGACAAAGCAATTGACCTTATAGACGAGGCTGCTTCCAGATTAAGAATTGAAATAGATTCTATGCCTGAAGAAATTGATTCAATGACTCGACAAAAAATTCAGCTTGAAATTGAACGAGAAGCCTTGAAAAAAGAGTTTGGGGATGAAAATAATGAAAAAATTCAAAGTTTAACAAAAAATATTGACGAATTGAATGAAAAAATTAATAAACTTAAAACTCAGTGGGAATCTGAAAAATCTTTAATTCAAGGTGAAGCAAATCTAAAAGATGATATTGATGCAACAAAACATGAAATTGAAATTGCGGAGAGAAATGCAGACTTGCAAAGGGCTGCGGAGCTTAAGTATGGCAAGTTAATAGAGTTAGAAAAACAACTAAAAGCTCTCCAAACACGAGAAAATAATTCTAAAAATCAATTGCTTAAAGAAGAAATTGATGAAGAAGATATTGCAGAAATTGTTTCTAAATGGACAGGTATAGAATTAAATAGGCTTGTTGAAAGTGAACTGCAAAAGCTATTAAGAATGGAAGATTTCTTGCATAAACGTGTAATAGGACAAAATGAAGCCGTAGATGTTGTTTCTGATGCGGTTAGAAGAGCTCGCTCAGGACTAAAAGACCCTAAACGTCCGATTGGTTCATTTATTTTCTTGGGACCTACCGGAGTGGGGAAAACTGAGTTGGCAAAAGCTCTTGCAGAATTTATGTTTAATGATGAAGATAGTATGGTTAGAATAGATATGTCTGAATACATGGAAAAACATACTGTTGCAAGGCTTATTGGTGCTCCTCCGGGATATATCGGCTATGATGAAGGTGGGCAACTTACTGAGGCAGTTCGCCGCAAACCATATTCAGTAATACTCTTTGATGAAATTGAAAAAGCTCATCCTGATGTGTTTAACATAATGTTGCAAATTCTTGATGATGGAAGACTTACTGATAGTAAAGGTCGAACTGTTGATTTTAAGAATACGTTAATTATTATGACATCAAATATCGGTTCAAATATTATTCTTGAAAATACACTTTCGTCTATGATTTCAGGTTCTAATTACGATGAAACGAAAAATCAAGTTATGGAGCTTATGAAACAGCATTTTAGACCTGAATTTTTGAATAGAATCGATGAGATAGTATTCTTTAAAGCCCTTACTATGAGCGAATTAGCTCCAATTGTTGATATTCAAATTTCTCATTTGAAAAATTTATTGGCAGATAAAAATATACAAGTTGAAATAACTGATGAAGCATGTGAATTGCTTGCACAAAGAGGATTTAATCCAATTTATGGTGCAAGACCTCTAAAACGTACAATTCGTCAGTTGGTAGAAAATCCACTTTCCAAAAAAATTCTTTCTCAAGAATTTGTTATGGGGAATACAATAATAGTGGATTGCGAAAATGACGAAATAATATTTAGAAAAGGGTAAAATTACTTACCAATACAAAAATTTTCAAAAATATTGTTTAGAATATCATCGGTGATAACTTCACCGGTGATTTCGTCTAATGCTAATAAAGCAGCTTTTACATCGATAGAAATTAAATCCTGAATTTCTTCCCTGTTTACTGCATCTAAAGCAATATTTACGGATGCCAATGCCTTTCTCAGACATTCTTGTTGGCGGTTATTTGTTGTAAATTCGGTTTCAATTAAATCTGCATTTAAAACAGCAGCCGAAATATTTTCTCTTAAGATATCTAAATTTTCTTCAGTTTTATTCGACAAATATATTGCATCTTTATCAGTTCTATCATTTGAAATGTCAGATTTTGTCGCAATTTTTATGAAATTCTTATTTTTTACTAATTCAAAAATAGTTTCATCTTCATCCGTCATGCCAACGCTTGAATCGTACAAAAATAATGACAAGTCGGAGTCTTTTACTGCTTGTTTTGTAAAATCTATACCGATTTTTTCAACTTTGTCTATATTCCCATCACGAATACCAGCAGTATCAATTAGTGTTACAGGAATTCCTGAGATATCTAAAGTTTCTTGAATTACATCTCTCGTAGTCCCTGCAATATCAGTTACAATAGCTCTTTCCATAGATAAGAGATTGTTGAAAAGTGACGATTTCCCTACATTTGGACGTCCTATAATTGCAACTTTTATTCCTTGTCGCATAATATTAGAGTTTTGTGCAGAAGCCAAAACTTTTTCAATTCTAATTTTTGTATTTGACAAAGCTGTTTCAAGGCTTTCATAGGTAGGTTCAGGCATGTCTTCGGGAAAGTCTATTCCCGCAATGATTCCGGCTAACGTGTTAAATAAATCTTTTTTAATTGAATTAATTTCTTCGGCTAATTTTCCGGAAAGATTTTTCGCTGAGGCTGAGGCAAATTTTGATGTTTTTGCGTGAATAATATCCAAAATGGCTTCAGCTTTTGATAAATCAATTTTGCCATTTAAAAATGCTCTTTTCGAAAATTCTCCACGTTCAGCTAGCCTTACACCATTTTTTAAAACAAGATTTAGAATCTGTTGTACGACGTTAATGCCACCATGGGCTTGAATTTCAACCACATCTTCGCCTGTAAAACTGCGAGGTGCTTTGAAATATAAGACTATGGCTTCATCTACGACATCTTCTCCGTCCACCACCCAACCGTAGGTGAAGGTTTCAGGTTTTATCGTTTTCGAAAAAATTTTTTGAACCGCACAAAGAGCATTGCTGCCGGAAACTCGAACAATACCAACACCACCCGTTCCAACAGGTGTAGCTATTGCAGTAATTGTGTCAAATTCGTAATTCATAGTCTTAATTTAGCACAAATAGCTAAAATCTTAAACAACAGAAAAACTCATAGCTAAATATAAAATAACTAAACCAACGAAGCTGATTAACAACCACGAGTGCATTAGCGGATGTTGGGACGTCCATATTTCACTAATATTGAGCGGTTTACGCTCAACAAAAACAATATTATTGTCTGCCATTTTCTATCCTTCCTGTCTTACACAATTACTTTAGCTATTTTGAATAAAAAACACATCAATCAATCAGACTATTATTTTCCGAAAAAATTTTAAACCTAAAGCTAATTGCTAATTAAATATTTTTCATAATAAGTTTAAAAGCATGCCTTGAAATAAAATAAATGCGGCTCGAAAGCCGCATAAGTCAAGAAAGGAATGGTTAGACTATTAACTATAATTGATTATTACACAAATCGATATACTAGTGCAAATATGTGAACATTTCTTTACGTTTATTCTTAAAACTTAATATATTATGATTTTTCACAATTTATATTTTTTTAACTTTTAGCCTTTTTACTAATAGACTTTTTTTAATAGATATGTAAAAATATTATTGCCTTATGTGGGTCACTATTTTGTTCCTTCAATTTTATAAATAGGGAGCTTAGTTTCTATTAGTATCAAAGTAGACCTGCCCATCTTTAGGATGAGTCAGCAGGAAACGGGCTATACTAAGGCGGGCACCCACCTGCGAGATAAGCAGGTAACAAAATCGTACTTGCATAGGGCTTTTTATTTTGTCGTATAATTTTCTTAAAACTTTTGATTTTATTTTATTTGTGTCTTAAAATATTTCTAAGGAAGTTTTATGCGTACTAATATAGAAAATATTAAAGCATTCTTAATTGAAACGTTGAACAGGAAAAGTTCAATCTCTTTGTATGCAAATTATTTTTCCCGTATGGAAGAAAATTTTGCTAAATATAATTTGCTGGATGAATTAGGTGCTTTTATTTGCGATTATTTAACCATTTATAGCAATGGTAAAGTTCTCAAAGACGAAGATATTTATTCATATTTTAGAGATTTTTATATGTATGCAGCAAGAATGAAGACTGATGAAAATATATTAAAACATATATATCGTTATTCTAATTATTATTTGAAACTTTTGACATTAGAAATTTCGGATGTTGATGTAAAAAATCTTATTTCAAAAATAAATAAAATCGGTGCAGTTGACACATATCCTTACCTTTTAGAAGTTTTTGAAGACTATGAGTTTGCTCATATCAATAAGAATACTTTTTTGGATATATTGGAAACTGTGGTTGAATATGCTGCTAATCGTAAATTTAGTGAAAAAGAGTATGTTCCGTTTTCTGTGTTGAGCAATGAGCTTAATAAAATGTTGGCAATGAAGAATTATGTTCCTCAAGTTAGCACAAATCCGATAGCTCCAAAATTTGGAAAAATTACTATTAATGATTTATTAAATCAGTATTAATAAATTCTTTTATTTCGCTAACTTTATTTTCCAAATCAATAATAATTGTATTAAGTGTTTTTAATAATTTATTTTTGTCCTTTATTATTGATACTATTGCAAAAGCGACGAATAAATTATTCATAAATTTTTCGTAAAACTCTAAAATCTCTTCATAATAAGCATTGTCAATAATTCTTCTGGATTTTGAAATAGTGACAAACAGTTCTGCCAGCCTGTTTTTTGCTAATATGTATTTTGAATTTTCAAAATAAGTTTTAGTTTCTTTCAAGGCTACTAAAATTTTTTCATAATGCGGGAGTATCAATAAACGTTTTTGCGGCAATTTTTTGGTGAAAAAGTCTATTGTTGTATTATATCCCATTGTGTATAGGTGTTTTTTTCCCTCTTTAGAGAGGTTAAAGTCTGTTATGTTTACATTTCCTGCGTCGAGTCTTATATAATCGAACTTATCCCTGTCTTGATAAGTGGAAATAACATGGTCTGCTGCAAAGTTAGAAAATGCAGTATAAACAGAATTTAAGTAATCAGCTGTATTTTCTATTTGAAAACGTTCTTTGCTGCCTTCCAATCGAAATTCGAGCATCCTACAATTGTAATCGAATAATGATGGTATAATTTTCCAAATTGGCCAACTTCTTGATAAATCTCCGTCTACAAGCAATTGACCGTTATGTTCAGTCGCTTTTAACAGTCCGGGCATGCCTGATGAAATGCGAACGGCTTTAGCAATTTCAAAATGAGGGGTTTCCTGCTTAGAGAAAATCTTGGCTTTAGTTGTGTATAAGTCAGTTGTGAGAATTACTATATCTTGTTCTATATCATTAAAAGTAACAGGTAAATTTTCTCCTTTTTTGTACTTTTTGCCATAGAATTTTTTTTCAATTTTCTCCTTAACCCATTCATAGAAGTATTCACCACGGCTAATAGAAAAATCTTTGTTGAAGGATAGATTTATATCTTTGAAAAGTTCGAAATTAAACTCATTAACAATTTCTTCTAATTCGTCGGCATTGTAGCCTACTGCATGAAAAACACCAATTACTGCCCCTACTGATGAACCGACATAACACTTGTTTTTTACTCCTAGTTCATTCATTGCTCTTAATGCACCAACATACGCTCCGCCTCTAATAGAGCCGCCGGTGAATATACATACATAATCTAGTGCTTTAGAATCCATAACAAAAACTTAAAACACAAAAGGTGGCTTTTCAACCACCTTTTGCATTAATTTCTGTTTGGAAATTTTATTTGATGTTTGAGTATGTCCACGCATCAGCGTTAACTTTTTTGTCAACTTTTACTTCAGTTCTTTCGCCTTCTGCAGAATATTCTTCGTGAGCGATTGGTTTGTAAATTCTGTTGTAGTATTCAACAACCATTCTGTCTGAGTTAAAGTACGCTTCAGCAGTTCTCATAGCTTGACGCATCATTCTAGCCCATTCTTGTTTGTTTTCGTAGTAAGTCGGGATAATTTGATTTTCAATAATATCCATCATACAAGCATGGTCTTTCCAATGTCTTTCTTCCCAAGGAATATCATCATCTAAACCTGGGTATTCGATTGTATAACCGTTAATTCCAGGGAATGTACCTTCAACTGTCCATCCGTCAAATGTTGAGAAGTGCAATGCACCGTTCATGTTTGCTGACATACCTGAAGTACCTGATGCTTCAAGTGGACGAATTGGAGTATTTAACCAAATATCAGAACCTTTTTTAAGTTTTGCACTTAATTCAAGTTCGTAACCAGGCAATACAACAACGTTTTTAAGGTTATATGATTTGTGAAGAATTTTGTTAAACATTTCACGACCCATTGTATCATCTGGGTGGAATTTACCGGCAAAAATCAATTGAACTTTGTTTTCTTCCAATAATCTACCGATTCTGTCTTTGTCCATGAAAATCAACCATGCACGTTTGTAATCAGCAAATCTTCTTGCCCAAGTAATTGTTAATACATCTGGGTCAAATCTTTTACCTGCAGTATCAGCAATATATTTGAACAAATCTTTTTTCATTTCATATTTAGCTGCTAAAAGTTCATCAGCTGTTTTTGCTCTAGCAATTCTGTCATCTTGCCAATAGTGGATATTTACAGCGTTTGTAATTGCTCTGATTGGGCATCTTCCATCAACCCATTCCCACATTTTGTTAGCAACTAAACCGTGAAGCTGAGAAACTGCGTTTGCAATTCTTGACATTCTCAAAGCGGCAACTGTTAATGAGAATTGTTCTCCACCAAGTTCAACTGCTCTTTCTCTTGAACAACCTGAGAAGAAACCACCTTCAAGCAATGTATCAACCCAGTGAACTTCGTTTCCTGCTGCAACAGGTGTGTGAGTTGTAAATACAACTTTGCGTTTTACTGCAGCCAAATCACCATTGTATTGTCTTAATAATTCAAATGCAGCAGGCAAAGCGTGACCTTCGTTCATGTGAACTACATCAAAGTCATAACCCGCTTCTTGAAGGATTCTAACACCACCTACACCAAGAACTGTTT
Organism: bacterium; assembly: GCA_017409065.1. Classification (GTDB taxonomy): domain Bacteria; phylum Cyanobacteriota; class Vampirovibrionia; order Gastranaerophilales; family Gastranaerophilaceae; genus RGIG2134. The sequence goes on along the minus strand of JAFQTK010000049.1, from coordinate 3,150 downwards.
CTTGTGCGATACGGATTCTTTCATCTCCGTCATAAAGTTTGTGTGAAATTCTTCTAGCCCATTCTGAGTTTTCTTCTATATCTGTTGTTAAAAGGAATACAGGGCATGTGCCAAAAAGATGAGGTTCTACTTTGTAAGCTTTAACTTTAACTTTTTCGCCAAATATATCAACTTCAGTAGAAACATTGATATCAGTGAGAAAATCGTAGTGTTTTCTAATATAAGCAACTTCTACGTTACCTTCCTGATCGATACGTTGGTCGTAGTAACCGTATGACCAAAGCATGGTTACACCAACCATTGGCATTTGCAAATAACCTGCTGATTGCATATGAGAACCTGCTAGGAAACCTAAACCACCTGAATAAGTTGAAAGTGATTGGTCCATTGCAATTTCCATAGAAAAATATGCTACTCTTGGTAATGACATGTTTTATTTCCTCTTTTTACTCTATAATTAATTGCCACTAACACGATACCATAAACAAGAAAGTATGTTTATATATAAAGTGTCTATTATTGTTTACAAGATTTATATCCTTTGAAATCGTTTCTACACAAGGAAAAAAGATTTTAATGAATGTAAAGTTTTGTTAAGAATTTATCCAATTCTCAATATTTTTTTGTTTCTTTCTCCAATCTTTTTCCACTTTAACTTGCAAAGAAAGGAATACTTTTTTTTGTACAAGTTCTTCCAGCTCGATTCTGGCTTCTGTTCCTATTTTTTTGAGCATGGAACCTTTTTTCCCGATGAGAATCCCTTTTTGACTATCGTGTTCAACAAATATATTAACAAAAACTCTATCTATGTCCGGTTTTTCTTCATATTTATCAATTTGTACGGCAACTGAATGCGGAACTTCATCTTTTGTATTTATCAAAATTTTTTCTCTGATAATTTCTTGAGCAATGCTTCTTACGCTTTCATCCGTGACTTCGTCTTCGGCATAAATCAAATCTCCTTCAGGAAGTTTTTTGAAAATAGTTTTTGTAAGAGTATCAATATTTCTTCCTGTCAAAGCAGAAATTTTAACCGTTGTAAGATTTTCTTTAAATAAAGTTTTATATGTTAACAAGATTTCTTCTCTTTTTTGTAGGTCTTTAACCTTATCAACTTTGTTTAGTACAATAATTACGGGTGTTTTTATTTCAAGTAAATTTTCAACAATCCACTTGTCGCCTAATCCCGCAGGCTCTGACCCATCAACTAAAAATAGTACTAAATCGGCATCGGGGATTGCCAATTTACTTTCTTCAACTAAAAATTCACCCAGTTTATCTAGAGGGCGGTGTATTCCGGGAGTATCAATAAAAACAGCTTGTCCCATTTCGTTAGTTAAGATACCTTTGATACGTCTTCTGGTTGTTTGTGGTTTATCGGTTGCTATTACAATCTTTTGTCCTAGTAATTTATTTAAAAGGGTTGATTTCCCGACATTTGGACGACCAATAATTGTTATAAATCCGCTTTTCATTAATATTTTTTCCCAACTAAGTTTTTGTGCGTATTAATTTCTATATCATCATTTAAAGGTTCTAATTTTACCTTTTTGTCATATTTTTTCTCAAGTGCCAATTCTATTAAATAATCAGTAAAATGTGGATTTTTAGGGAGTATTGGACCATGTAAATAAGTGCCGAAAACGTTTCTTTTTCTTGCACCTTCAGTTTTATCCTCTCCGTTGTTACCTTTTCCGATTATTGTTGTTGCTAAATGAGTAGTTCCTTCTTTTATATATGTTAATCCGCTGTGATTTTCGAATCCAACTATTTCTTGTGGGTTTATAAACTCACTTTTTGCAGTAACATTGCCTGTAAATCTTTTTTCTCCTGCAATAGTATAAGTATTTAGCAAGCCAATTCCTTCGATATCTTTTGAATGTGATTGATAATATTCTCCTAATAACTGGTATCCGCCACAAATTCCTAAAAACACAGTGTTTGATTCAGCCGCATCCCAAAAAGCATGTTTTTGTTGATTGAGTTCTTTTGCTGCTATTTCTTGTTGCAAGTCTTGTCCGCTGCCAATAAAACAAATATCAAATAATTGAGGATTGAATTTTTCTCCTTCATTAATATCTGTAATATCAACAGTTATATTTCTCCATTCGCAGCGTTTGAGTATCGTAGTAACATTTCCGGTACTGCCGTGCAAATTTAGTAATTTTGGATAAAGATGTGCTAAACTTAATTTATACATAAGTAAAGTTTAGCACAAATTCGGTTGAAAGTGACATGAAAAAAAAGAAAGCTTTTACACTCACAATAGAAATGGTTTTGGTAATTTTAGCTTGTACAGCCGCTGCATTTGTTTGTCTTGCGGCTTTTAGTGACAATATTGCAAATATTTTTGCTGATGAGAGAAATTACAAAACTATTTTTCAAAGGGATTTAGAGTAATACATATTTCGAAATGCTTAGGGAGTTCACAAGACGGCTGAAGAATCTTGCCGAAAAATCTTCCTGTCATTCTGAACCCTTTAGGGTGAAGAATCTCGTGGAATATAGACTCCACTCGGGGAGATTCTTCGCTTCGTTTCACTCGCTCAGAATGACGAAATGATTTTTGCTCAAAGAGATTCTGCAGTCGTGTTTCGCATTCCTTCAGAATGATATTGTTTTTTAAAGGGGGTGCGGGGGCATAGCCCCAGCCATAAGGGCGGAGCCAAAAGAGAGTTTTCTTCTTTTGTGATACTTTTCTTCTTTTTCATCGACATAAAAAGAAGAAAAGTATCAAAGAAAAGATAATTTTAAAAAAAATAAAAAAAGATTTTTTTCGATACGTTTAAAGCCTATTACAAGAGGGTTCATTTTCGCCTCAGGATGATGGAAAATATTTTTAATAAAAAACACGTCATTCTGAACCCTTTAGGGTGAAGAATCTCGACACACGAAGTCTTTGTTCCACGAGATTCTTCGCTTCGTTTCACTCGCTCAGAATGACGGGTAGGCTTGCGGTGGTGAGATTCTTCGGGGTTCACAAGTTCACCCCTCAGAATGACGTAAAGAAACATATTGCCTGAAAGTGGTGACTTATGATATATTGAAACTGTGATAGGATATTGGAGAAGTAAAATATGAAAAAGGTTGATTTAGTAGGGGGGGGGGCTGTTAGAAGAAAATAAAATTTCTAATTTTAACAAATTCCCT
>JAFQTK010000048.1 GCA_017409065.1 bacterium | reverse complement strand
GAGAGAATGAAAGAAATTTATTTTGAACTAACAAAGATTATAAAAAAACATAAAAATATTAAGGTGGTTGTTGTTGAGGACGTACCAATATCTTCTCATAATAATTTGAAGACAGGAAAAGAACTCAGCACACTACAAGGTGTCATTTTAGGGGTATGTTTTGAACAATGCCTACCTTGGGTAGTCTATGCCCCATCTGGATGGCGTTCAAGAATGGAATTATATGACGGCACTCGTGCTGGAATGAAGAGAGCCGTTCAGAAAGAGTTGGCAGTAGACAAAGTAAATGAATTATATAATTTAAATTTTAATTATTATGTTAGAGATACAAAAACAAAACAGAGTGACGATGATGTGGCAGAAGCCATACTAATCGCTAGAGCTTATTTTTTAGAAAAAAAGGAGGATTAATTTATGAAAGATAAATTAAAAAAAGATTATTTAACAAAGGAAGAAATAGATGCTATTATTATAGCGGCTATGGGAGCTTTTAGAGAAGAAAGTTTAATAGAAGGGTTAAATTTTAATTATCTTGCAATGGAACATTCATTTATAGATTCTTTGGGTTTAATTTGCATTAAAGATTTTAATGATGAAATTAGAGATGAAATATATAATGAAGGTTTAAGAGATGAATTTATAGATAGTATAAAAAATGCTAGATATACTTATGATTTGTTAAATAAAATTGCAGATAAATCTATTAATAATATTGAAGGGGTAATAAACAAATTATTTGGAGATATGTCAAATAATAATGTAAATTTAGAAGATTTACAAGAAGCATTGCCTCAATTACAAGAAGTATTTAATAAATATGATAATATTATTAGTGGTAATAATACTGAGGAAACCAAATAATGGTTTTCTTTTTTTTTAGAAAAAAACAAAATTGAGAAAGGGGTAATATGCTAATGATAGATAAAAATCAATTAAAACAAGATTTATTAAATATGATACAACAAACAATTGATAAAACAGCTAAAAAATTAGCAAATGAATTAGCAAATAGATTGGCTAGTAGACCAGAATCAGAATATTATATTAGAACTGGTGATTTAGTTGAAGCTTTATCTAATCCGCCAAAAGCATATTATTCAGGAGATGAAATTATTTGGAGCTTAATTGATGAAAGTAAAATTAGACAAAAGGTTACTCAAATTGGAATGTTTAATCAACATATGAGTTTAGGTGGAGAAACTAATTATGATAGCTTAAGCATTAAGTATCACGCTTTAATTAATCAAAACTATGGTTATGGACTTCCTAATGGTGGTCGAATTCCTGGTTTAAATTATATTAGAGGTGCTTTAGGAACAAATGATATTGAATATTATTTAAATAATGAAATACAAAAATTAGTTAGAAAATACGGAGAAAATTTGATGAAGGGGGTGAAATAATATATGGCAAAAAATCCTTTTTCTGGTTCTATAGATGTTTCTTCTTTAATTAATATTATGCAAGAAGTTGCAAATGGAACAAAAACAGTTAAAAGTGCAGAAGAAGAACTTCAAGCTGCATATAAAAAGACAGTCAATGAAGTAAAAAAGTTAGAAAAAGCTCAAAAAGAATTAAACGATACTAGAAATATAAATGCACAATTAAAAGAAATGAAAGAGAGTTTAACTCAAATTCAAGAAGCACTTAAAAAAGTCGGTACAAATTCAACGGGAACAACTAAAGGATTTAAGACAATGGATGAAGCTCTTAAATCTATTAATGTTAGTTTAGACGGATTTAAACAAAAATCATCTTATATTTCTAGTACAGGAAATAAAGTTACTCAATATACTAATGGAATGAATCAATTAGTTACAGTAACGCAAAAAGGTGCTGGTGCAACTGCGACTTATTCTGCCAAAGTTAAAACTTTAAATACTCAAGTTCAACAATCAACTAAACATATTAAAAATGCAGCATTTGCGACAGAAAATTGGTCTTACAACTGGGCAAAAGCAATGCAGTCATTCTTAACTTATAATACCGTAACACAATTATTTAATACTATTATGAATGGTATTCACGATATGATAGATGAAGTTAAAAATTTAGATGACGCTTTAGTAGAACTACAAAAAGTTACTGATTTAGAAGGAGAATCATTAGAAAGATTTGTAGCTGATGCTTTTGAAGCAGGTAGAACTGTTGCAAAAACAGGGACAGAAATGGTTGAAGCTGCTACAGCTTTTGCTAAAGCTGGATATAAAGATAATGCACTTGAATTAGGAACGGTAGCTGCAATGTATACAAATATTGCTGATGAAGCTATAGATGCGGCAGATGCTGCAGATATGATTATTGCTCAAATGAAAGCATTTAATATTACAGCTGAGGATTCAATTCACATTATTGATGCTATTAATGAGGTTTCAAATAATTTTGCTGTAAGTTCTGCTGATATTTCACGTAACCTAGGAAAAGCTTCTGCGGTAATGGCAAATGCAGGAAACTCAATGGAACAATATATTGGTTTAATGACTGCTGCTACAGAAATAACAAGAAATGCAAGTAAAGCCGCTAATGGTTTAAAAACTATTACATTAAGACTTCAAGGTATGAATGATGAAGGAGAAAGAGACCTTGAAATTCAAGCACAAATGGAAGGCTTGTTCAATAAACTTGGAATTTCGGTTTATGATGCTAATGGAGAATTAAAAAACACTTACGATATATTAGAAACTTTAGCTCCAGTATATGAAAAATTAAGTAATGCCGAAAAAGCATATGTAACAGAAACAATTGCTGGTAAATATCAAGCACAAAATGCCGCAGCAATATTAAATAACTGGAAAACAGCTGTTGACGCAACTGCAACTGCAATGGATAGTCAAGGTAGTGCTGCAAGAGAAAATGAAAAAGTATTAGATTCAATACAAGGACATTTACAATCATTGAAAAGTGCTTGGGTTGAATTATCAAATGCCATTTTTGATTCTGATTTATTAAAATTTATTGTTGATTTAGGAACACATTTTTTAGAATTTGCTAATTCTGGTGCTGGTAAATTTATTATTCAAACAACAGCAATGATTGCTGTTTTAGGAATGTTAAGAAGTTCATATGACCAAATTAAAACAAGAATTAATAATTTTTCTGTTGGATTATCTAAAAATAGTGCTGCTATAGTTGTTAATACTTTAAAATTAAAAACAGAAGATAAAACATTAAAGAAAACTATTCAAAAAATTTTAACATCTAAAGGAGCTTATGATAAAGAAACTAAGTCAATAAGTAAAAATGCGTTAGCTGAAGTTCAAAACGCATTGTCTAAAGCAGGAGTAGATAAAGCAGAAAAGAAAAAAATAATGTCTCAGTTAACATCAAAAACTGTTACAGAATCATTAACTGCAGCTACAATTGCTCAAACGATTGCTCAAGAAGCCTTAAATGCTGCTTTAACATTTGGAATATCAGCTTTAGTATCTGGTGCAATTACTTTATTCAAAAAGTTAGCAGATGCTGAAGAAGAAACATCAAAAGCTTTAGCAGAAACGGAAGATGAAATTGAGAGAAGAGAATCTGCAGTTGATAAAGGTACTGAGCTTAATGAAAAAAATAAATCTTTAGATGAATATATTAATAAATATAGAACTCTTCATAATGAATTAATTGATGAAAATACAGGCTATACTCGTTCAGTTGAACTAAGAACTCAAATATTAGATTTACAACAAGATATTAATGATTTATTGGGAGACGAAAATGGTGGTATTGATTTAATTAATGATAGTTTAGAAGAAGTTATAGAAAAACAAAATAAAATAAAAAAACAAGCAGCCGATGATTATATGGCTGAACATTCTGCCGCCATTGATAAAGCTAAGAAAAATCTTGATGAAAATTATTATAGTGGTAAAAGAAATAAAGTAATGTCTTATGAATGGAATGTCGGAGGAAACAATATTGGAGACGATAGATGGGAGTCTATGGTCGAAGCACTTGTTAATTCAATGAATTTCTCTGGAGGATATTCATATGGATGGGGTGGAAAAAATAAAAATCGTCACGGTTTTGATAAAGAATATTATTTCGATTTAGATGATATAAATGCTATGAAACCAGAAGAAGTTCTGGAAATGTGGAAGAATTCTGCTGAAGATTTAAAAAAGAATAAGAAAAAATATTTAGATGAATATGGATTATCTGAAGATGATTACACATATATTCTTGAAACTTCTAATAAAAATTATAAAGAAATTAAGGATTATATTGATAAACAAAATGATGTATTAAATGCAGCTGCAGAGTCAATGGTATATTCGGATGATACTTATTATAAAAAGATAACTGAATTGCAAGTTGCTCAAGCGGAATATAATAAAGCAGTAGCAGAAGGCGACCAAGATGGAATTGAAAAAGCTTTAGAAAAAATTACAACATTACAAAATTATGTTGATAATAATATTAAAGATGATACTGTTAAAAATTATTTTCAAAATATCTTAAATCAATGGCAATCTGATATTAATAAAAATAAAATTAAAGATAGTTTAAAAAATTTAAGTAGTGATATTAAAAATTCATTATTGGCAAATGGAATTAATGGTGATAATTTTAAAGATTTATTAAATCAATATCAAAAAGGTCTTACTGAAGGTCTTGACCAAAATACTATAACATTATTAAGCACTTTAAACACTTTATTAAACAATGGAGGTTATGAATTAGAGGAATTTACTAATTGGCTAGAACAATTAGGTATTATCGGTAAAGGTACAAACACCACTTTTCAAGAAACCAAAGGAATTATTGGTGATTTAGGTAATCAAATAGATACTGTTGCTACTAAATATGATATTTTAACCGGAGCAGTAGACGAATTTAATGATAATGGTTATATTTCAGCTAAAACATTTCAATCATTAGTTGATAAAGATTTATTGAATTATTTAGAATGGACAAAAAATGGACTACAAGCAAATACTCAAGAATTATTAAATGAAGCCGATGCTTTAAAGATTAATGCTTTGGCGTCATTACAAGAATCATATGCTAAAGATGTATTAGCTATTGCAAATGACGATTTAAGTGCTGGAACGCCTTATTTATCTCAAGCATTAAGTGATGAGAAAGAGTCACTTAAAGGTTTAGGAGATTTAGCCAAAGCACAAACAGGTGGTTTATTTGATTTAGCAAAAGCCCAAGCCGCCGTTCAAGCTGCCGGTGGGAATTTAGATGTTGATAAATACGGAGAAAAACTTAATAAATTAAATAATTATTATAATAATTTAGCTCAATCTATTGCTAATATTAATTTAGGAGAAAAGCCAAGTGGAACTTATAAAGGTAAAAGTTCAGGGTCTGGAAATTCTAAATCTTCTAAAGAATGGTGGGAAGAAGAATTAGAAAAATTAAAAGACCAATATGATAATAATGAAATTACTATTAATGAATATATTAATAGTTTAACTAATTTATTAAGTAAAGTTGGTCAAGGTACTGAAGCTTGGAGAAAAATAAATAAAGAGCTTCAAAAGCAAAAATTAGATAAAATTAAAGACGATTATAATGCTGGAAGAATTTCTTTAAATCAATATATTATTTCTTTACAAAATTTACAAAAAGAATATCAACAAAGCACAAAAGAATGGAATAGTTTAGCTGAAGCAATTAAAAAAGCTAAATTAGACCAATTAAAGGAACAACAAAATGATTTAAAATCTGCATTATCAGCCGTTAATCAGGCTTTAGATAAACAAATAGATGAATATCAAGATTTAAAAGAAGCTGCAGATGAAAGATATAATGATGAATTAGATAAATTAGGAGAGTTACAAGATTCATTAAATGATAAAAATGATGATTATCAAAGAGCTCAAAAAGCCGTTGTTGATTTTTTAAATGAGCAATTAGATGCAATTAATGAGCAAAAAGATACGGTAGAAAATTATTATGATAATGTAATTAATGCTATTGAAAAAATGAATGAAGATACTCAAGAATCAATTGAACTTGCAGAAGCATATGAAGCATTAATGAATGCTATGACTCAAAAGACTAAAAAAGTATATAAAGAAGGTCTTGGATGGATTTGGACTACAGATGCTGAAGCAATTAAAGAGGCTAAGAAAACTTATGAAGATTTAATTACAAGTGCTACAACAAAAGAAATAGAAGAACAAAAAGACAAAACTGTTAAATCTTTAGAAGAACAAATTGAATCTTTACAAAATTATATAGATTCTTGGGATAAAGTATTTGATAAATTTGATAATGAAAAAAATAGAAATTTAGCTGATATATTATTAGGCGAAAATTGGACTGAAATGGTTTCTAATTTAGACCCACAAATTGTTGAAGATTTTACTGATGCTTATTATGATTTACAAAAGAATTTGGATGAAACATCTAAACAAATTGATGAATTAAATAAGAAGAAAGAAGAAGAAGACGAATATTGGGATAAATTAATTAAAGACCTTCAAGATTATAAAGGCGAATGGTCTGATATTGCCAATGTATATGAAGAAGCACAAAATGCTTTAAAAGCTAAACAAATAATGGGTGCAAATTGGGAAAAAGAAATACTTGATAGAAGACTTGATGTATTAGAAAACTTTAAAAATAAATATAATGCAATACTTGCAGAAATTGATAAAGTTGATAATATGTCTACTGATGAGGCGTCAGGTTATACCGCTTTAAGATTACCTGGATATGCTAATGGTGGGGAAGTTGATTATACTGGTCTTGCTGTGCTACACGGAACACCAAATAAACCAGAATATGTATTAAATAATTCTCAAATGAGAAATCTATTAGGTAATTTAACTAAACCTAGAGTAACATCCGTTGTTAATAATAAAGGTGGTGCAGTTGTTAATAATTATAGTTTTGGTGATATTGAATTGCCAAATGTTACGAATGCACAACAATTTGCAAATGAATTAAAATCAATGTTAAATATAACTAAAAATCAATAGGATTGGTGAGGACAATAATGTCCTTACCTTCCTTAAATATATAAAAAGGAAGGAGGAATAAATGTGATTTATCAACCTAGGTCAATACAACCTACATATAAATCTATAGATGCAAATAGTATTGAAGAAATATCTTTAGTAATGAATACTAGCGATAAAGTAACGGCATATAGATTAACAGTTTATGATTGGGAAAATAATATAATTTATCAAGGCGATAAAACTAATTTTGCTGTTGATTTATATAACGGGGATACTGGATTTATTGAACTTGGTAGAGATATTGGTCTTGAAAATGGTAAAGATTATAAGTGGATTGCTAGATTGTATCAAAATGATGCTAATATGCAAATTACTTATGGAAATGTAATTGAACCAACTTTATATAATTATAATATTCCTTCTGGTGGATTAGATGAAGATGATTATGTTATAGAAGTAGGAGATTATGGATTTTCCTTTAATTTACCACTTGACGCATCTCAGGGAGATGTTTTATGTTATGATTCTTATGATGATACAATTATCTTAAGATATAACAGTGGAACAAGTGAAAGTTCATTAGCTGCTACAAAAATAACTTTAGGAAATTTTGCTGATTTAACAATGACACAAGACGGAGACGTATATAAATATACAGTTTCAAGTGATGGTTTAAATGCAGCAGATTATCATATTCAAGTATTAGGTAGAGATATATGGTTTACAACTTTGAGTGATTTAAAACAAGGAGATTATATTACTTATAATCCTACAACTAAAAAAGTAACTCAAACATATAATGATATTACAATATCTTTACAATCAATTAATGCTATTCAATTACAAGTAACACAAGCATTAAATACTACTACAAATGTATATTTAAAACAAAATATCAATATTAAACCTGGTATGTTATTAAATATAGGTGAAGAAACAAAAGAAATAACTGATTATAGTATCAACACTGGATTATGTGTGGTTTCTGAAGCTTTTAATCATATACCAACACACGATGATAGATATATTATATATTCAGATTTCATTGAAACAACACCTGAAAATGTTTTATATGTAAGAGAAACACCTGTTGTAACAATTACAAATTATCAGAGTGAAATTACAACAAAAGAATATACATTTACTGGTTCATATACACAATCAGATAATGTTCCTCTTATTTATTTTATATGGAATTTATATTCTGTTACAGAAAATGGAGCACAATTAATTAAAACTTCTGGAAAGGTCTATAGTGCTAATATTCAATTTTATTATAATGGTTTTAAACCTGGAGAAACATATAGAGTTGAATTAAGTTGTGAAACAGAGTTTGGTGTATTAACGACAACAAGAGCACTTAACTTCGTATGTAATTATACTGCGTTATCTTATGATGACCAACCAGTGACTGTTAGTACAGAAGACCAAGGGTTAAGAATATCTTGGGCAACATTAACAAGTGATGCTCCTTATTCATTAAGTACAAATCAAGCGACAGGATATATTCAATCAAATAATAATTCTTCTTATACTATTTGGTTAGAGAGAGGACAAGATATATTCCCTGGTCAACGAATTAAAGTTGGGGAAAATGAATTAGAAGGAATAATAGGTACTTATAATAAAAATAATGGTAAAACAACATTAAGTATGCCTTTATCACACGCTCCTGAAAATGGAGAATTTTATTATATAATTACAGAACCTGATTATAATTTAACTGGAATTAATATTTTAAATGATGTACCTTATAATGGGGTTAATTCAGCACAATTAGGTAAAAATTTATTAGTATACGAAAAACGTGGTGGTCTTGCAACGTGGGCTGATGATTATCAAGTAACAATGCAATTTAGACCAGATGAAAACTTTTTCTTTGGTGATAATGGTATTTATAATGATATGATACAAATTGCTAGATATAAATCTGAAACAGATGATATTCACGATTTAATTATCTATGCAAGAAATTATAATTTTGGTGCAATGAGTCCAACTGTTAATAATGGAGATTTAGTTGGAGGACAAGTTACACAATTAGGAGATAATGATAATCAATTATATGTAAGCGAAGATATAGATTTATCTCAAGGATTAAGATATATTTGTTTTGTAAATTCAGGATATACAGATAAGATTGAAAACTATGATTCTGAAACAAATATGATTACCTTAAGTAAAGATATGTCTACATCTGTTAAACCTAATGTAGGAGATTATTATTTCTTATATTCTGCTGTTGAAACTTCTTTCTATGCAAATCCAAATAATACATTTGTTTTACAAGCAACTAATATTAAGAATATATATGCTGATTATATATGGACTGATAGCAGTTCTTGGAACGATGATTATTACTGGGTAGAAGGTGGAACTCAAATAGGAAGAGCTTCAGATAATTGGTGGAAAGTAAAAATCACAAATGATGATATTAAAGTATTGGAAGGAGGGGTGTAATTAGATGGCAACATTAGATAAAGTACAATTTAATAGTAATATTACTTTAGACTTTGCACATTTTGAAAAGAAATATCAAGATAAAAACGCCGATATTTTTGTAACAAATTATAAACCTATTGCAAATAATTATACCCGTTCTTTAGTATGTTTTGAACCTGATGGAGATTATGATTCAAAAGGAATGTCTCAAGATGCTTTAGGATATGTATTTTCAATTTATAGAAATGAAATTGGAGATAGTGTATTAAAACCAATCTATACTACAAGTGTTGGTCAATTATCTATAGTTGACTACAATGTTAGAAATCAAAAGCAATATCAATATTATGTTTTTAAAGAAGATGAAGAAGCGTCTTCAAAAGCTTCATTATCTAATATTGTTGATACTTGTTGGTGGGATTATGCAATTATTGGTATGGATTTAGAAGATGAAGATACTTTGACTTATAAAGTTAATCCAAAAGATGTTTGGTTATTCCAATCAAATGTTGCGAGTGATAGTACAACGCAAAACTTTTCTAAAACCACATATCAAACGCTTACTGCTTATCCTACGATATCAATGGGTGAATCTAATTATGCCACTGGTTCATTTAGTGGGTTAATTGGAAGAGTTAGAAAAAATGGATATGATGAAGATGTAAGATTATTAGAAGATTGGAATAATTTTTGTGCTAATTCACAATTAAAATTGTATAAAGATAGAAAGGGACATAAATATATCGTAGATATAACATCAAGTTCATCACAAGTTGCTGATGAAACTAGAGAGCAAGCCACAACTGTTAATGTTGGATGGACTCAAATAGGTGACGCTGATAATTATGTTATTATAGGTGATTAATTATGGCTAGGTCTATTTATCAAATTCAAGCTTTAGCAGATATTGCTAGAGAATATTTAAAAACAGTATATGGTGAATATTTAATATTAACAAGTAGTTCAAACTATGATTTGGATGGTTTGGAAAAAGCACTTGAAACTGGTAAATATGAAGCAAAATTTAGATTATTTGTCTTACATCCAGATGAAACTATAAATTATGAAATTCCACAAGAAGATATAATTTTAGGTTCAGGTAATTATAATGAAAATTACCAAAATGGTCAAAGACGTAATTTAAATATTAATTTAGTAAATAAAGATGGTAAATATACTCCGAGTATAAATACTATCTGGGTTCATAATAAATTTAGATTTGATATAGGAATATCTTTTGGAGGAGAAACTTTCTGGTTTCCAAGAGGTATTTTTATTATGGGAAATCCAAGTTCTACACATCAAGATTCTGATAAACAAGTAACATTAACGTTAGAAGATAAATTTGCTTTATTAGAAGGTAAGATGGGAACTTTAGAAACAACTTATGAAATACCTGCGGGAACATTAATTAAAGATGCGATTGAAGGTATTTTAACTATAGATACTGGAGCTGGCTATCCATTAGATTTAAAGCCTATATTATATGACCATAATTTTGATGGAATAGTGACTCCATATACAATAACAAAAGACCCTGGTTCAAACTTTGGCGAAATGATATTAGAATTAGCCGATATGTTAGGAGCAGAGTGTTTTTATAACGATATAGGTAATTTATGTTTTATAGATATTAATGAAACTATTCAAGACCCAAATAAACCTATTATTTGGCATTATAGTGATGAAAAGAAAGAATTTTTAGATTCATCTACAAGTTATGATTTTGGAAATGTTGTAAATGAAGTACACGTTGTTGGAGATAATGTAAATGGTAAAATTTATAGTGCTGTTGCATCTAATAATGACCCTGCGTCTCCAATATGTATTAAAAGAATAGGTAGACATATTGAATATATTAATGATGCTGCTATATATAGTGATAAATTAGCTCAAGATAGAGCTGATTACGAATTAAGATGTAAGAGCATTATTAATACAAGTGTTTCTATTTCAACAACTTTTAATCCATTAATATTTGTAGATAATATTATTACTATAGAAGATAGTTTTTATAACTTCAAGAGAGAAAGATTTGTAATTCAATCTATAAGTTATAATATAGGGGTTGATAATAAAATGAGTATTACATTATCTAACTTAACTAATGCTAATGCAGTAGATGATACTCAAAATAGATATTTATCTGATAATGCTCATAACTTTATTACAACAGCTTATGGTGAATTTATGTTAGTAGGAGGAAGATAGTATATGAGAGGAAAGAAATTTAGT
>JAFQTK010000047.1 GCA_017409065.1 bacterium | reverse complement strand
GCAATTTCATAAGGCTCGGTTGTGATTTTTACAAGATAAACACTTCCGCTTGCACCCTTACCGACTGCACAGATTTTGCTTACCGTTGTTTTCATTTGCTTTTCAACAACCGATTTGATTAAATCTGTATTCATAGAAATTATCCTTTCAGCCACTCTACAGACAGCTTCAATCCGTCAATAGTTTTTGTTTCCAAAACTACACGGCAGTTTTGCTCGTTAGCAAGATTAATATATTTTTCAACATCCATTTCACCCGTACCGAGTGCGAGGTGATTTTTTCTACCTTCTGCATCGTGCAGATGAATATGGTGCAGACGGTCTTTGTGTTTCATAATGAATTCTTCGTCTGTTCCGCCAATACCGTGGTTGTGTCCCACATCAAAAGTCAGAGCAAAAACCTTGCTTTCCAAAAGCATCTCAATGGCTTCTTTCTGAAAATCTTCATAGCCGTCACAATTCTCAATGCAGATTTTAATATCGGCATCACCGATAGCGTTTTCACACATATTTCTGAATGCAACAATGCTTTTAAAATACTGCTCTTTGTATTCCGAGAAAAGATAAACCTTTCTGTCTGGCAGAGTAAAATAAACACCTCTCGCCATATGCATATTAATCACTCTGACACCAAGCTGTTTTGCGATTTCAATAGTATCGACAACGGTTTTTGTGTAAGCCTCTGTAACATAAGGGTTGAAATCGCTGACATTCAGATTTTCGTCAAGGTGAATGGTATAGTAAATGCCATATTTATTAGCAATACTTCTGAAATAATCCACATCAATTTTATCAAGCTGATATTGTGGCATATTCATATTGAGTTCGATGAAATCAAGTCCCAATTCCGCACAAAGCTTCGCACATTCTTCAAGCGTGCTTGTTTCAATCAATGTGGGCATCCCGTAATTTGTCAGTTTCATAATTCACCTCTGCCGGGCGTAATTTTTAAATTCCTTGTTAATCTTTCTATATGGAAAGTTTGCAATCTCTTTTAACGGATGCGATTTCATAAGATACTCGACAAACCGACAACCAAGATAATATCCGACGTCGGAATATCCGTTATACGAACACCAATCTCCGAAAAAGTCTTGAACACTTTCCCTTGCATCAAGACGGTGGAGATATTCTTTTTTGATTTCGGGTTCATTTTCACGGCACCAATCAAGCCAACCGTTTTTATCCTGATGCCAGAAATCATCGTCACCGCAGAGAATATGCTCGCAAACCATAGCAACACCTTCCTGATAAAGTTGCTGTATGGCTTTTCTTCGTTTTGTAAAATCAGGGATATACAAATGACCGTTCATTTTGTGCCACAAATGACCGATTTCGTGCAGAATCAAGGCACGCATATTTGTTTCGTCGCCCCAATCCAGCTCGATTATTTTCTCAACTCCAAGAAGAACGGTGTTTTTACCGTCAAGCGTAGTTGCCCAACCAGCACCGTTGCACAGACCAAGATAGAGAATTATGTTTATATCAGGTTCAGTATCAAAGAGTTTTGACAAATTATTATTCAGCGTATCAATTACAGCCTGAAAATTCCTGCTCACAAAATCAAGTTTTTCTTCACTTAAAGCAGCTTCAAGAACAGGAAGAATAGCTTTATCTAAATCATATTCTTTTGCATCGTTTTCGCATTTTGACGGCATTTCTTTTGATATTTCTCCTGCATATTTTCTCCATGCGGATATATCAAAACCGTTTTGAAAAAGTACTTTTATATTATCGCAAGTGTTGATGATTTTCATTTTGCGACCTCATCCAAACTGTAAATATATCTGAATGCAATTTTGTCGGAGGAGTCGCCTTCTTGCCCTTCAAGTTCTTCTTTCAAAGAGTTTTCTTTATCAATTATGAACCATATTGTTTTACATCCGTATTCAACTGCAGTTGGCATAAAAACATCAGCAACCCATTTCGTATCGTCGGGATGATTTTCAAAGCCTGTGCGTGTATCGGCAACATAGTCGCACTTATGCTCTTTGATTATTTCGAGTGCCAGCATAAGTGGCTCACGGTAGTTTTCGTGAGAACAAAACCTTTTCCATTTTACGAATACAACATTGTAGTTTTCTTCGTAATGCACTTCACAGAATTCGGATTTATACATAAATTCAACTCCTTTTATTCGCCATACAATCTCATAATCTGCGGATAAAATTCTTTCTCATCTGCAAATGAAGAAAGTCCGCCAAACTGACTTAATGTACCTATAAGCGGAACATTTTCTAAAGCTGTACCTTTTAATTTTTCGGCTGTTGCTTCGGCGAATTTATCTGCAAATATTACTTTAATATCCCTGCCGAAATAACTTTCAATTTCGTAGTCAACAACATCTGTCAAACCGCTTGCGTTGTGCATATCAGCAACCATAGCCTGTGCCTTAACAATGTTATCTTCACGTTCGGTTAAACTATCGGCTGAAAGAGCAGACTGAATCGTTTGTTCAATACTATCATCAATGTCGAGATGATTAAATGCAGTTCCGAACCACTTACTGTAAGGTGCATAGGTGTCTTTATACAAGAAACATAATCTCATTAGGCGTTCTGCAATTCTTGCACATACGAGTTGTGAGCCTATTTCGTCACCACATTCACCACAACGCTTTACAAAAGCCTGTTCCGACGCAATTATCTCCCAATTAGAAGCAATCATATACAGTTTAACTTCGTTAGGATAATATTTAATCTTTTCAATTTTTTCTGTGCAGTTAAGACTGTCGACAAAAAACTTACCTGATACTAACGATAAAAGTCTGTGTTCAGAAAAAACAAGCCATTGAATAGGTGTGATGTTATCCAAATCTGCCGTACCAAGTTGCTCGTTCAGGTACTCATCAAAAGTGTGAATAAACACCAAAGGATTAACTTTACCTTCAGTTATAAATTTAGGGTGCTGAACACCGCAATCATTCGGGTCAGGCTCTGTAAAATTAACGCTGTAACCTTTATATGTATAGGGTAGATTTTCAGACAGTGCTTTTACAATATCGTTCTTCTTTGAAATGTCAGCCTCGCTCAAAAACAAATAAAATCGAGGTCCCCACATATGGTCTGTGGAAACTGGGTCATCATAACCTAATACATCAGAACCGTAGCCAATTAACCCTGCTGAATATTTTAATTCAGGGAAGTTTTCTTCAATAATCGGTTTAGCACGTTCGTTGAAAAAGCCTTCGCACAAGTCCATTCCTTTTATAAATTCACTCATTTACTTCGTCTTCTTTCATTTGCATTCTTAACCTGCTGTCTAAATTGTTTGAAAACATACAACAAATTCTTAATGTAAACCACCAAACAATTAAACTGCTTGGTGATTGCAATTCATTGTCTGAATAAAGGCTGTGACAAATATTGTTTCTCATTGCAAAACCAAAATCGCTTATGTAAAATAATTTCAAATTAAACAAAAATGTTTCATCTAAACAATCGACTACTTCAGGTAATTTCAAAATACTTTCCAATGATAAACAAGATTCCACGCCGCTTTTTTCTGTTTTATATACAACAGCACCACATTTTTGTGCAAGGCAACGAATACAGTGCTCAATTTGTGGCATTAGAAGATGCATAGCGGTGCTCAAGTCTAAATTAAATCCCGCAACTAAACCTTTTAAAAAAGTGTTTTTTCGGTCGGGGGGAACAAACGCATTATCCTCAACCAAAAAACGAAGAGTATCTTCGGTAAAATTAAATTTATCTTTTGCGAACCAAATAAAACGTTTTATAAACATATCTGAGGCAATTTCATATTCTTCGGCTGCCTTATGTTCAATTATTGCAAGCATATCTTCTTCCGATGCATCGAGAGATGAGGGTATAATACACTTGATTCTTCCATCTTTATTTAGAATAGTTGAAGCAAAAAGTGAAGAAAACGAGAAATCTTCTGAATTGAAATTTTTGAATATTTCATCATAACTTTTAAGGGTAACCATATTGCATAAACGGTATAGCAATATTTCTAATGATACAGTATCAACAAATTGTTTGATTTGTTCAACCCATTCTTGAATATCAATAGAACCGCTTTTTATATGTTTTAACGATTTCATTGATAAAGTTTTAACAGGAACAAGTCTTTGAGCAAGTCGTTTCCGTTCTTCTTTACTGCGGTTATCATTTGTTCTTTCCCATGCATTCATTGCTTTATGGATTAGATTGATAATGTAAAAAGATTTTGATGAATCTAACCAATCAAACTTATTAGCTTCTTTTTCATAGTTTTCGGCTATTCTTATCCTAATTGATTTAACCGCATCTTTATTTTTTTGTTTTTCATATAGCAATTCTTGACCTTCTAAAAAAGCAATTGCTCTATTAAAATCGCTGTTATTTTCGCAATGGATAATTGCATTATTATATGTTTGTTCAATTAAATCAAGATGTTCATTACCGGCAGTCAAAGATTTTAATATAAAGAGTATGCAAAAACCACTTCTATCAAAATTATTTTCTACATATTTAAGTGATTCGTTTAAAAATGAAATATAATCAAAAGATTTTATTTTGCATTTTGAATAAACTCTGCAAATTCCTAGAGTTATTTTTGTGTGTGCTAAATCGTCTTCATAAGAAGGGTTGCTTAACTCATCATAATATGATAAAACTGCTTTTTCTGCAAATTTATAATTATGGTTGTGCAACCAAACAAACTCACTACAAATAGCATTGAAATACGGGAATTTGGATTTTGATAATATTGCTTCAAGTTTGCAATATATATTTTCTGAAATATCGGCGAAAGCTCCTCTGTTAAGAGTATCATCAAAGTGAATTGGTAATACATTTTTTGACAATAATTTATCAATCAAATTCAGTAAAACCCTATTGGTTCCTCTGCGAGCTTTAACCATTTTCAATATAGAAATTCTTTTGTTTGATATTGGTTCACTTGAATTCAGAACATAAATAATATCATTTATAATTGAACTACTCATATTTTTCATAGCATCCTTTTAAAAAAATAAGGCACCCCCGAAACGGAGATGCCTGCAATTCACAGAAAGATATAAATTACATCAATCGCAAACGGACAAAACGGCTCTCCGATTCATTGTGTTAATCATCATTGT
>JAFQTK010000046.1 GCA_017409065.1 bacterium | reverse complement strand
GGATATGATAATACTAATTTTAATTTTACAAGAAATAATACAAGCCAACTTAGTTATGTTGGTGGTAATTGTGCATCTGCGGCGTGTACTGATTGTCTAAGGTATATTACAAGAGCGAATCAAAATTGTGGGGAAAGTAGTTACTTAAGTATTAATGTTAATGGACACACTGTTCCTCTAAATGATGAAGTAGTATTGTCCGCTCGCCAACCGGTTTTAACAGTTAATAGTTCAAATGGTGGACGTAGTGGTGCGGTTGTAAATCAAACGGTTTCTTTTTTAGAGCCGGTGCAGGGGCAAAATTATTTTGCAATAAGAGCGACGGATCTTGGAACAGGTGGAGCTGGTGTTGCTGCAAATAGAGCTTGTGCGGCTGCTAATAGAGGCGGAAATACTGTTTTAAGATTGGGTGGTGGTGCTGCTCCAATTATTGCTACAGGTGGCGAATGTGGTGGTACGACTCCGCAAGATAGATTATTGAACGCAAGGGAAGTTGTTAGAGGTCAAAATGGAGAAGCTGAATCAAGATTTATTCCTGCTGCTATGAATATAATTAATTTGAGCAGGGGTAGAGGGTCAGCAGATGTTGGTCAAGTTCCTGTTGCTGCAACTTATCCTGGGGCTGGTGGTGGCGGCGGTGCTATTAATGTGAATGCAGGCGGAATTGAAGAAAATAGAATGGTTGCAACTCATGGCGGTATCGATGTAGACATAGACTTTCCTAGACCTACGGTCGGGGATCTTAATGTTCAATCAAGTTCAGGCGGAGCAGGTGCTAGAGGTGCTATTCTTATTGCTTGGTAATGAAGGGAAATGAAATGAAAAAAATAATGGCTTTTACTTTAGCTGAAATAGTTTTGACTTTAGGTATAGTTTCAATTTTGATTGGACTTATGTCATCAAAAGTTATGCGTCAGTCCCCTGATATCGAAAAGACAAAAGTAAAAAAAGCTTATATAGTCGTGGAGCGAACAATAAATTCTTTAATTAATAATGAAGTTTTGTATCCTAATGCGGATATGCTTATGCGAGATTTGACACCTGTCATTACGTCTGTTGGGGATAGATTTGGCAATTCTGATGACGATGGTGTTACAAAATTTCGTGATGGTTTTAAGTATTATTTAGATATTTTAGAGGAAGATATTTCTTGCACTACTCAGCTTGGTAATAGTGACAAGTGTTTTAGGACTGCGGATGGAATTGTGTTCGGAATTCCTGATACTGATTTTGTAGAGGATGGTGTTTCTAATTTTACGGATGATACAAATAGAGCTGCGGCTAATAATTTGGCTCGAACTTATGTTCCTGTGACCGTATATCCAAAATGGGAAAAAAATGGTGAGAATGACTTTAGAAATGATACTATGGTTGTTGGTGTGCGATTTGACGGACAAATTAGGATATTAAACAATGATAGAAATTGTCCTGCAGATAACAACAAACGATTAGCTTGTCGTTTGGAATCTATTCTTCAGTCAGATGACATAAAAAGAAATAATTAAGGATTATATAAAATGAAAAATAAATTTGCTTTTACTTTGGGTGAAATGTTGATTGCTTTTACTATTTTAGGATTTTTGTCACTAATTGTTCAGTCCACCGTTCATAGTCTTCAGTCTACCAATGATAGACTATCTATGAAAAAGGCAAGCCAAGTAATTCATGATGTTGTTGATTCAATGGTGAATGACGGTTCTGCGTATATTGGACAAAGTGATTTTTCTGATTTGTCAGCTTCAAGAATTGAAATAGAAAGTCAACGTGATGCTTCGTTGATGACATATAGGGTTGAACTTGAAAATAAATTCCCAATGGTTTTTTATAGTAAGTTAAAATTGTTGCAGAATCCATTTGACAACACGTCAGAGATAAAACCGATTAAATGTACAATACTTGTTTCAAATACTGCTGTTGAGGATGATGCAAACTGCTATGAATCAGTTGATGGTTTGTTGTGGTCTGTTCCGCCGACTGATTTTAAAGATGTAAATGTATTCAATATTGAACGTGGTGGATATACTACTCCTTATGTGCCTGTTACTGTTTATGTGAACCATGCGAAATATAAAAATAAACCTGATTTTGGTACAAATTTGGATTATTTTGACAAATTTGCCATAACTTTTGCAGTACGTCAAGATGGTGATATTCGAATTGTATCTCGTGAAGATTGTGAAGAAGAGTCGAATAAAAAATTATATCAATGTTTAATTAAAGAAGTTGTGTCAGATACATCTTTGTAGAAAGGATTTTTATGAATAAATTTAGATATGCTTTTACATTGGCAGAAACTATTATAGCTATGACTATTTTGATAACGGTGACAGCTTTAATAATTCCTCACGCAAGAAAAATGATGCCAAATAACGAGGCTGTGAAGTTCAAAAATGTTTATTTTGGAACTTCAACAATAATTCATAATATGGCAGGAAACGCACGAATGTATCCTGATGCAAGAGGTTTTGCGGATATTTCGCCCGCTACTGATAGTTTGGGACAGGTGTACCAAGGTGGAAGAAAGTTTACGGATATTTTTCTTTCTTATTTGAATATTGTAAATGACAATGTTACAGCAGCGGAAATAGGTACGTTTACGGCAGGAACTTCCGGTCGAGTAGGGCGTAATTTAAATTTTGTTGATATGAATGGTGCAGATTTTAGATGTGTAAAAACAAATAATGGTGCTGTTTTTTGTTTGCCGCAAGATGTTACGGGCTTATTTGATGCAAGGCAACCAAATAGCGAAAATCATGCAGTTTATATTAGGGTGTATATCCAGCCTAGAGCAAATGATACCCCTGATTATTCTGCCGAACGAGCATTTTACATAGGTGTAAGAGCAAATGGTAAGGTTTTCTTGCCCAACAGAGATAGCGGTAGATTCAATTGTTCAGTAATTCAAAGCGGAAGAATGAGGGATAGAACTTACAATCAATGTAGGGCTAATGAATTTCTTTCATCTTCAGTTATTATTGAAAATTAATTCTTTATTTCTACTTTGCAGCGAGAAAATCTTGTAGTGCATCCTCGTTCCAGATAATCAGCATTTGTTTCTGCTGTTGTAGGGATTACTGTGTTTGTTTCTCCTTCAACATCCAATACAAATTGATGTACTAATCTGGCAAAAAGTTCATCCATAAAGAAAGTTGTGTGTATTCCGTCCGCTATATAATCACTTGGTATTGCATTGTTACAATTAAGTCCTAATCTGCATCTGGCTGCTGTATATAGTAATACTGAGTATGATAGAGGTTCTGAATTGCTGAAGATTTGATTGAAAGCAGTGTCAGAGGTTACATCTAAACCTGAGTTAGGCATAAGCCCCCAGGCTTTGTTTTTTGCCTCAGCTAGTGTCATTGCATCTGATTGAGTTACCTCATTTTTCAATAAATTACCGCTAGCATCATATCTTTCTGTTATGTCACCAGCATTATTTCTTCTTACCGTAAATTCAGGATATTGAACGATTGCGTTGGCATAGTTTCTACTATATTCAGGACGACCTAGAGGGATAACTGTTCCGTCAGCTCTTAGTGCAAAAAGAACAAGGTCAGGTAGTCTACCCAAAGAAGATGCAGCTCTTCTTGTTCTTCTTAGTTGTGAGTTTGGTGCACTGTCACCATTTATGTCGACAACAACCAGTCTGAAAAATTCACGTTCACGTTGGAATTGAAAAGCTCTAGCCGGAGCATTTACGCTAAGTAATCTTGATACATAGAATTTTTGTCCGTTAGCTGTTTCAAATGTCGGTTGAATTTGTGAGTCGCATGTTTGTACAGCTATTCTTGTACGGTAGGCTTCAGCTATATCATTTCCGTTATCGGCATAATCGGTACTACAAAATGCTTGATAAAAATTTATACCTCTAGAATAATCTAAGCCTTCTGTCGCATAAGAGTTAATAAAGTATCTGCACTGTGCGTTTTCGTTTATAGTAATTATATTAGAAGTTAAATAGTTACAAAAGGCTTCATCTGTATAAAAGCCGTCGAAATCTCCGACTTCTGCATCGCCCATCAAATATCCGGGATATGCTCTGGGGGCAAGTTCTTCATATCCTGCAGTAAATGGGGTACGTTCAAAAGCTGCCCAACACGCTCTTGACCAACACACTGAAAGGCTCGCAAAATCAGCATTTAACATCGCTTCTGCTGAACATTGGCAGACAGGATTCCAGTTTAGTGCTGCATTCCCCGCAGCTTGCATAAGAGTATTGTAGGCAGTGAAGTATTGTTTTGTATAATTATTGTTAGATTGTTTTACAGCTTGTGAGCCAAGTGTTGATATAAAACCGATTATAAGAAGTGCGATTAATATTTCAGCTAAATTAAACGCTTTATTTTTAACTCCTAACTTTTTCATTATTTTTTCTCCATTGTTTAGACGAAATCATTATACCATGTTTAACATTTTATGAAAAATATGATAAATTAGAATTTGTAATAGATATTAGATAAGAGTGGAGAATAGTATGAATACGCAAGAAAGTAAAAATTGTTCATGTTGTAAAATTGCAAAAATCGTAGTTGCAGGGTTAATTTTGTTATGTTCTGCAACTTCTGCATTTTATAGTTATAAAACAAGTAAAACACTTGATGCAATTATTGCACCGCAAGCTGCTCAGTCAAAGTCAATAACAGAAGCTTATGCAAAGGGTAAGTCTTTAGAAGATGCAAAGGCAACAGGAAAACCGGTTGTCGCAGTTTTTTATGCTGATTGGTGTGGTTATTGTAAAAAGTTTGCCCCAACTTTTGCAAAAATTACTAAAAAAAGACAATTTAAGTCTAATTTAGCGGCAGCTTTTATTAACGGAGCTGATGAAAGCAATTCAAAATATATGAAAGAATACAATGTTCAGGGCTTTCCGACTGTAATTATGATTAATTTTGAAACAGGCGAAAAAACAAGAGTTCCTAATAATTTGTTATTTACTCCAAGTGCGGAAAAAGACTTGTTGACTAAATTTTTGGACTTTGCAAAAAAATAATTACTTAATATAAAGTAATATTTTCAAAAAAACACTATTATTTGAATAGAAAAGTGATATAATAAATATATATTCGGGTATAGTATAGTAAAGAAAAGGATTAACTCAATGTCGAAAAACAGATTCAAACGAGGCTTCACGTTGGCAGAAATTCTTGTGACATTAGGCATTCTCGGGGTTCTAGGACTCTTGACAATAGGCTTGTTACGAGGAAGTTCCGCAGATTTGGAGCAAAAAGTAGCCCGTGCAAAGTTGATGGATAGTGTATCCACGGCTTTAGCTACAATGCAACTGGATGGTAAAATGACAGGTTATAGCAACACTGCAGAATTTGCTAACCAGTTCAAAAATTATTACAATGTATCGCAAGAAATTACCGGTGAAGACAAATCAAAAGTTTTGGCTACTGGTAAGAAAGCCGGTGCAATTTCTGATTCAAGCGGCGATTATTATGTGTTTAAAGGTGATGGTGGTGCTACTGTCGCATTTAAGTATAATACATCTTGCCAAGCATCAGAACGTTTTACTAGTAGTGGAACGGTTGCGGACAGAGGAACTAATGATATTTCATTCAGAAACTCAGCACTTGGTTGCTTGGATGGTTTTTATGATGTAAGCGGTATAGATGCTGGGGCTAACGAGTTGGGCAAAGATATTGGTGAAATTACACCATATGACGAAGACACTACTAAAGCTTGTACAAAACCTAATTTTGTATTGGTAAACGGTAGCGAGTGTGTATGCTCTATTACTCGTAGTGAATGTTTGAATATTGGCAAAAAATTTGACGAAAAGAATTGTGCTTGTACTGACAACACTCAATGTCCGTTAGGTAAAGTTTACAATGCTGAAACTAATGAATGTGAATGTCAGCTTACTGCAGAATCTTGTAACAGTGTTTATTCAACATTTGATGAAAAAACTTGTACTTGTAAAACAGATATTGCTGTTCAAATCAAGTGTCAAGCTAATGGCGGTAAATGGGACCCTCAACAGGGTACTTGTGTATGTTTAGAACCATCTCACGAAAATTCTTGTGAATCAAAATATTATGGTTATGCATATTCAGACCACAATGATTACTGTCAATGTAAATGTAATACAGAAGATAAAATCAAAGAACAAATTGCTAAAAATGCAAAATCTGATGCAAGAGCTAATAGTATTGTAAAATATACATTGCCTTCAGATTTGGCAAATCAGTGCGTAGCTTGTTCAAAAGATAAACCTTCTAATATTTCGTTGAGCAAAGAAAAAGGTATGTGTATTCCAATTCCGACAGCTGACCCTGCGGATTGTATTGAACCGTTGATGAAATGGCACGATTATAATCCTGACAATGAGGCCTTGAGCTTCTATTGCGAATGTAAGTTGACTCAGGCAGACTGTGATAAAGCATTTGCAGATGCTTATAAAGCTGAATTTGGTTTTGCACCAAAAGGCAACTACTGTATGACTGACTCATACGATACTTGTAGAGCTAACGTAGATGCTTGTATTCTAGATAAAAATAGTGATGCTTGTAAAAACGGAATAGCTGCTTGTACTGCTAGTGGTTATAATTATGCAACAAGTACACCTCACTATAGCTGTGCAGTTGCTACATTAGGTGCTACAAAAGTTGTGAATGGCGGTTTGGCACTTCAAAACCCCGGAGCGACTGTTCATGCTGATAAAAATACTTGTCAGTGCAAAGCTTCTAACGGAACGGTGCCTAATGCTGTAAATTGGACTGCTTATTTCCACTGTAAAGCGGGTATTTGTGAGGCTAACAAGTTCTTAGCTTTCCCAACACAGAATTTGACTATTCCGGCTGGTAAAAATATTAATGCAGACAAGACTTCTGTAACAATTAAAAATGCAATTATTTATGAATCATACAGTGCTTGGTATGACCCAATTATACTTAACGTAAATGCAGATGATGCAATGGCAACTCCGCCGGTTACAGCACAAATAGCGACTTCATTTAAGTTAGATCAAAATAGTCCTATTACAACTGCATGGTTGAATCAAACAGAACCTAAGTTCTATTTCTTGGTTAAAGATAAGAATACAAATGATACCGTTGATGATTTGACAGAATTGTATAGTGAAATTATAGACGATACAGTTCAGCCGGCGAAACATTATACAACCGGTTTGGAAAAATTGGCTGCGGATTTGAACATTAATCCAAATACCGTCGCTTCTTATCCAACTTTGGCTAACGCAGGTTTGAAAGCTTGGGCTGACTTGAATGCTGATGCTAAAGGTGAAACTTTGGTTGACTTGTTAAGCCTAAAAGGTACAGTATGGACAGAAAAAGTTAAGAAAGAAAACCCATACTTTAATCCTAACTGGAATAATAAATATAACAATAATGGTAACAATTCAAAAAATAACGAAAATGAAGAAGTTAAGGACTCAGAAGAAGTTCAAAATAATAATGAAGTAACTCAAAATACTGAAGAAGAAATCCAAAATAACAATGAAGAAACTCAAGCTACACAAGATAAGAATATCCCTGATTGGATGGAGAAATACTTGTACGAAGATGTGAAAAAATCGAAATTTACATCTATCAATGGTTTGGGTGTATTTGATATCAATACTTCATATGTAATGGTATCAAGTGAGTCCGGTCAACCTATCAGGGCTGAAAATTCAACAGTAGCTATCCAAAGTAGATATACAATTCTTAAAAAGGTAGCTAAATTGGATATGACTACTCACTGGATACAAATCTTGCCTGTAACCACCGTGGCAGATGGTGAGTACACTAACCCTGCTATCAAGTATGTAGATACTGTAAGCGACAAAGAAGTGCAAAGAGAAGATAATATCGATGGATTAAATTGGACAATCAAGTTCAAAGAAACCGGCAGAGGTGCACAGTATGTGAACACAGCTCGTGGTAAAGATAAGTTCGGTATTTATCTCGAGGTTAATGGTAATTACTATGTACTTGAAGTCAGAGGCATAACAGACGTTATCTTTGACAAGAAATAAGGGTTCGTTTGAATCACGACAAAAAATACCGCTCTTTCGAGCGGTATTTTTTTGTATATTATATTGTTATTCGAATACTATATCAGTGTTTGCTAATACGTTTTCTTTGATTTTATTTAAAAAGTTTGAGCATAGTACTGCACCGTGTTCACCTAATGTTGCTTCAATTTTTTCAGAAAAATCAAGTGCGATTTGAGCGGCGAAACTATGTAATATAAGACCATTGTCCGTGACGGTAATTTTTCTTACAATTCTGTTGCCTTTTTTGTCAATCGGTCGTTCTATTAGTCCTTTTTTTTCAAGGGTTGCAAGTAATTTACTTGTGTGGGATGTGCCTTTGAGTATATGTTTTGCTAAATCTCTTTGGCAAACATCAGGGTAGCATAGGACAGTATCTAAGATTATAAATTCGTCATAAGATATCTCTCCTCTTGCATATTCTTTGAAGTAAGACTCGCAAAACGCTTGGCATATTCGAGCGGTTTGCCCAATGTTATAAAATAAGCTATTTATGCAATTTTTCTTATCCATATTGCCTCCTAACTATATTATTGTATTATACATATATGGAAAAATCAATATATTTATAAATAAACAATGAGTTTTGTAACGTTTATTTAAAGTGGTGGTGATGTCTTGGCAATTTATGTGCTTTTTTTGTTTTATATTTATTATAGGAGTGTGGTTATGACTGGTATAAATTTAAATAATTTTAGTGTACAGAATAATGGCAGTATAGCAAATACAAGCAGAAATAATTTGTTTTTTAATGTAAGAAGCAATAATTTCTTACCTGTTCAACACGATAATTTTTCATTTTTTTCAAAGCCTAAGGAAGAACCTGTAACCTTTAAGGAAGGTGCAAAGCTTGTTGCAACTGGTTTTTGGGAAAAAACAAAAGATTGTTTTAAAGCTATCTTGGATAACCCGCTTAAAACAGCAGCTGTTATTGGGGGTACTACTTTAGGTATTATGGCATTACCTTTAATCGGCATAAGTTCGGTGGTTGGTGCATCGGCTTTGGCAATCGGTTTTGGCGGACTTGCATTATATAATACTGCAAAACATGTAAAGAACGCTATTGTCCATTCTAAAAATAATGAACACAATAAGCTCCGTGATGATTTGAAAAAACTTGGCGGTGATGGTTTGGATTTAGCAT
This sequence comes from bacterium, assembly GCA_017409065.1. Classification (GTDB taxonomy): domain Bacteria; phylum Cyanobacteriota; class Vampirovibrionia; order Gastranaerophilales; family Gastranaerophilaceae; genus RGIG2134. The sequence continues at coordinate 1,258 of JAFQTK010000046.1, read as the reverse complement.
TAACATTACCGTTTTTGCCAAAGGCTGTTTCTTGTGTAAAACAACACATAAAATATGCACCTAAAGTTGCTTTGAACAAAGAATTATTTAGCAATATTAAAAATGCTAAAGGTCTTAATGCTAAATATATTGAGTTATTGAAGGGCGAAACTCGAATAAATTACGAATTGATAACTAATGAAATGGGACTTAAGGTTAAACCAAAATTGGTTTTTGACAAAATGCCAACAGGCTTGTTCGCTGAGTATGAGCCAATTAGCGGAGTTATCAAGGTGAATGAACAAAGTCTCAATCCATTGACTCGTAAATCTATTCAAACGCTTAATAATATTCTTGATAAAAAATCGCCTATAAAGAATTTCTCTATTGATGGGTTCTTAAGACACGAATTAGAGCATTTTAAACAGTTTTCAGACATTTCCAGATTACCGGGTGGTGTAGATAAGTTGAAAGGGCTTTCCTTACAGTATGCTAAAGATGCTATACCAGCTGTAAAGGCTGAAATACAGAAGTTAGAAGCTCAGCTTGATTTAGGTTTGTCACCGGTTGCCAGAAAAAGTGTGGAAAGTAGTCTGGAATTTTACTCTAAGTTCCTTGAGCGTATGGAATCAATGGTAAATGGTTCAGGTAAGAATTTTAATACAAAATTCTATCAAGATATCGTAAAAAATAATGGAATTATAAAAGAAGGTAGTAAGGAAGCTGCGGCTGCTGAAAAATATATTCAAGGATTTTTAGATAAAACTCAACAAGGACCTCGGGTTGAAGAAATTATGAATAATCCTAAGCTTTCAAATGTTGAAAAAACTTTGGCTGTTCAACGATTATATGAATCAAACCTCTTGGAAACCCCTGCTTTTGCGGTTCAAAAAGATTATATTAATAAATATGTAAATTGGCGTCCAACTACTACTAACGTTGTTGTACAAGCACAAAGTGCAACAGTTTAATTTTATGTTATAATTGTTTTGTAATTTGAATTTAGAAATGCCTCTGTAGCTCAGTTGCCAGTCGGCTGAAGTACGAAGGTTGGAAAAAGAGAGAAGGACTGGTGCCGACAAATCAGATACAGCAAGCTCTATCCAACTGAGGCGAAGTAAAAATTGAATATTAATAAAAATGCCTCTGTAGCTCAGTTGCCGGTCGGCTGAAGTACGAAGGTTGGAGAAAGAGAGAAGGACTGGTGCCGACAAATCAGATACAGCAAGCTCTATCCAACTGAGGCGAAGTGAAAATTGAATATTAATAAAATGCCTCT
>JAFQTK010000045.1 GCA_017409065.1 bacterium | reverse complement strand
CCATTTTAGCGGTAATCTGTCTTTATATGCAGAAAAAGGAGTTTTTATGAAATTTTTACATTCGATGATTAGAGTTAAGAATTTAGATGCATCCATGAAATTTTATAAAGAATTGATTGGTTTGAAACCTTCTGAAACGTTGCGTTTAGAAGATTGTACTCTTTATTATTTAAAAGATGAAAGTACCGGTGTGGAAATCGAATTGACATTAAATGATGAAACTCCGCAAGACGGTTACGAGAAGGGTAATGCTTTTGGGCATTTTGCTTTTGAAGTTGAAGATATGGACGCTATTTCTCGAAAAGTTGCAGAGTTGGGGTATGAGTGGTTGTATGAGCCGTTTTATATGGAAGAAGCAGGTTTTACAATTGCTTTTATTACTGATCCAGATGGAAATGAGATTGAATTTATTTGTAAGAAATAGATGATAAAATTTGTTGAACAATTTCAAAATCCTAATTTGGAGCGAATTACAAGTCTGCTTACTAAACGATATTCTTTTAGTGTGAGTGGTTTGACTTCGTTTTTAAGACTTCTTTTGCTTAGCTTTATTGCTAACAAAAAGAAAGTTCTTTTTGTTACTGCCTCAGAGCAAAAAGCTTTAAGATATCAGAATGATTTGCGAAAATTATTTGGGCAAAATTCGAGAATTTTTCCTTATCAAGATGTTTCTATGTATGACGGTGTTGTTCAAAACCTTTATAAATATGTGGAACAGGTGGATGTAATCAATAATTTAGATAAACAAAATATTGTTTTGGTGCCGATAAAGGCTTTGAGTGAAAAATTTGCAAGGAAAGATTTTCTTGACGAACACTCAATAAAAATAAGCATTGATGATGAGCTTGATACGGCAGAATTAGCTAAACGTCTTGCAGGACTTGGATATAAGCGTTCTACAATGGTTGTTGATGTGGGTGAGTTTTCAATTCGTGGTGATATTATTGATGTGTATAATTTGGATAATGCACCTGTCAGAATCGAGCTTTGGGGTGATACTGTTACTGACATTCGTTATTTTGACCCAACAAATCAACGTAGTTTCAAAAAAGTAAAGAGTATTCAAATAAATCCTCTCTATAAATTTGTGGTGGATGAAAGTTCGTCTAAGCTTTTGAAGCCTTACGGCTCGGATATTTTGGACAGGTTAGAAAATGAAAAGTATTTTGATGGAATTGAGTACTTTCAATCCTTGTTGAATCCGGATATGGTTCCGCTAACAGAATTTGTGAGTGAAGATTTTGTAGTTGTGTTTGATGAAAGTTCTGAGATTTTATCAAAATTTGCACAAATTGATGAGAACTATAAAAAACATTATAAAAAATTATTGGAAGAGAATTTGGCTCCGGCATTGAGTACTTGGAATCATGTCATTTATGATGAGTTGGTAAAATCGGTTGCAAAATTACAAAAAATTTCATTTGATAATTTTATAGACTCAGAACCGGCTGATTTGATTGAGTTTGAAAGTAATTTAATTCCAAGCTTTTCTTCGGATATATATAAAATAGCAGAATATATTGAGGAACAAAGAAAGAATAATTATAAAGTTGTTATAGCAACAGATTATAAAGCAAGAGTGGAAGAAGTTTTGTGTGGGTTTGAAATCCCATTTTCAGAAGAATTAAGTAGGGATAATTCGGTTTATGTCACTCAAAGTGTTTCTTGTGGTGGTGCTTTTATAGAGGATTTAAAGCTTTGCATACTTAGTGATAAAGAACTTTTTAACAAAAAGTCAAAGGATATTACTGCCTCTAAGCGTTCTTATAACAAAGAGAAACAAGAATTTTTGGAAAGCGTTAATGATATAAAAGAAGGTGAGTATGTAGTTCATCATATTCATGGAATTGGGCGTTATATTGGACTTTCAAAACAAGAAATCGATGGGCAGTTAAAAGATTATTTAAGTATAGAATATCAAAATGGTGATAAACTGCACATTCCTGCTGAACAAATTAATATGCTTGCACGGTATAGAGGAACAGCTTCTCAAGCCCCCCGTTTGTCGAAAATGGGTGGTAGTGATTGGAATACGGTAAAATCTAAAGTTAAAAAAGCGGTAGAAGATATTGCAGAAGAATTGATTCGGCTTTATGCAAAACGTAGTGCCTCAAAGGGTATTGAGTTTGACCCTGATACTGTTTGGCAATTTGAAATGGAAGATGCTTTTGAATTTACGGAAACACCGGATCAAATGCGAGCCATAAATGAAACGAAAACAGATATGGAATCTGATAAACCTATGGATAGACTTATTTGTGGAGATGTCGGGTTTGGTAAAACAGAGGTTGCACTCAGGGCTGTGTTTAAGGCTGTTATGAGTGGCAAACAAGCCGCTGTTATTGTCCCCACAACAATTTTGGCATTACAACATTTTCAGACCTTGGCAGAAAGATTCAAACCTTTTCCGTTGCGTATAGAACTGCTTTCTCGTTTTCGTAGTGCAAAGGAGCAAAAGGAAACAGTTAAAAAATTGGCTTTGGGTGAAATCGATGTGATTGTTGGAACTCATCGCCTTTTACAAAAAGATATTCAATTTAAAGATTTAGGCTTGCTTGTGATTGATGAGGAACATCGTTTTGGGGTTAAGCATAAAGAACAATTAAAAATGTTGCGAAAAAATATTGATATTCTTTCAATGTCTGCAACACCTATTCCAAGGACTCTTTACATGTCACTTTCGGGTATTAAAGATATGTCTGTTATTAATACTCCGCCTAAAAATAGATTGCCTATTAAAACATTTGTTGGGCATTTTGATGAAAATGCTGTTAAAAACGCAATTTTGCATGAACTGGATAGAGATGGGCAAGTCTTTTTCTTGTACAACAGGGTTGAAACGATTTATGAGTTTGCTGCGGGGTTGAAAAACTTGATTCCTAATTTGCGTGTTGCTGTCGCACATGGGCAAATGGACGAAAAAGAATTGGAAACAATTATGTTGGAATTTGAAGAACATAAGTACGATGTTCTTTTGTGTACAACGATAATTGAATCCGGTTTGGATATTTCAAATGCAAACACAATGCTGATTTACGACGCTCATAAACTTGGACTGGCTCAACTTTATCAGATTAGAGGGCGTGTTGGACGTTCAGACAGACAGGCTTATTGTTACTGTTTTTATCGAGATAGAAATAAATTAACACAAGAAGCTTTATCACGGTTAGATGCTATTAAGAGTTTTACAACTTTAGGAAGTGGTTATCAGATTGCATTAAGGGATATAGAAATTCGTGGTGTTGGGAATATTCTTGGCACAAAACAGCATGGACATATGGTCAATGTTGGATTTGACACATATTGTCAATTGTTGGAAGAAGCAGTGCAAGAGGTTAAGGGTGAATCTGTTGAAGAAGTTTGTCATAGTATTATTGATATAAATGTGACAGCATTTATACCTGATGAGTGGGTTGGTTCAAAAGAACAGAAAATTATAGAATACAAACGTCTTTCAGATGTTACATCTACGAGTGAATTAGATTTAATTCTGGCTCAGTGGAAGGATAGGTTCTCAAAATTACCGGAGGAAGTTGAAAATTTGGCTAAATTAGTCAGGTTGCGGGTTTTGGCAAGTGAAGCTAAAATTCCGATTGTGCGAGAAACCCCTGATAATATAAGAATTTATACTCCATATCAACGTGGAGAATGGACTATGATTAAGTCTAATCTTAACAAGGAAAATGTTAAATATATTAAGTTTACTGATGCTCCGACTACTTGCAAAGATGCCCGTTCTATCTTGCTTCTTAATACTGCTTATTTAAATTTTGAAGAAATTTATACCATATTGTCTGATTTATTTTACTATATTTCTAAATTAAGATATGATTATAAGTCGTAGAGGAAATTTTTTTAAAGAAAAGAGGATAGACATGAAAACTGTAAAGGCATTAGTAACTTTAGCTTTATCCGCAACATTGCTTACAGGTTGTGCTGCTGTGAATAAAGATGCAATTATTACTGTAAACGACAAATCTATTACAAAAAGTGAATTTCAAAAAGCATTTGATTCTGTCGCTAATAATTCTATGTTGGCTCAAATGGGGATAGACCTTAAAAATGATACAAATAGTCATTTGCATTTGTTGATAAAAGATAGAGTTGTAAATGAGCTTATAGTTAAAAATCTGTTGGAACAAGATATTGAAAAAAGAAAAATTAAAGTGACTTCTGAAGAGATAGATAAAGAACTTAGAAAAATTATTGACCAAATTGGAAGTAAAGAAAAATTCAATGAAATTCTTCAACAAAATGGTATTAGTTCATCTCAATTCAAGAAAGATATGGAATCTGAAGTTAAAATGCAAAAATTGGTGGATAATTTAAAACCGGTTGAAATTTCAGATAAAGAGGCAGAAAAATTCTATAAGGCTAATATTGACAGATTCAAATATCCTCAAATGGTAAAAGCTTCTCATATTTTGGTAGCTGCGGACAAAGATGAAATCAGAGCTTTGATTATGGCTGATACTGCAAATAAAAATCTTACGCCTGCTGAAATTGATGCTAAAGTTAAAGCAGAGTTAGGGAAAAAATATGATAAAGCAAAAAAATTGTTGACAGAAGTTAAAAAAGACCCGACTTCTTTTGCTAAAATTGCAAAAGAAAATTCAGACGATTTTGGTTCTGCTCAACAAGGTGGTGATTTGGGTTATTTCCCAAAAGAACAAATGGTTGCAGAATTTTCAAAAGCTGCTTTTTCGCTTAAGCCAAGTACTGTTTCTGATATAGTTGTTACTCAATATGGCTATCATATTATTATGGTAACAGACAGAAAAGAAGCAGGACAGGAAAGTTTTGATAAAGTTAAGGCGGATATAAAGGCAGTTTTGGCTCAGCAAGAAAAAATAAATGTCTTGCAACAACATGTTGATAAACTTAAAAAAGAAGCTAAAATAGTCTTTGTTGATGAAAGTTATAATCCTGATAATATACAAAAGCAGATTAAAGAGAAAGGGACAAAAGCTCAGCCATTTTCTCCTGTTCAACCACAAGTAAATAAGGAAACAAAAAAGTAATATGGGACAAGTTATTGATAGAAAAAATGTAGTTGAATTTTTAAACGATTTGCGAAAAACAGGCAAGACTATCGTAACAACAAACGGTTGTTTTGATATTTTGCACGTCGGGCATGTCAGATATTTGCAAAAAACAAAAACTTTTGCAGATTACTCGGTGGTAATGCTCAATAGTGATAAGTCTGTTCGTTCAATTAAAGGTCCGACAAGACCGGTAAACAACGAGAATGACAGAGCAGAGATTTTATGTGCATTAAGTTGTGTTGATTATGTAGTATTGTTCGATGAGGATTCACCTCAAAACCTTATTGCGGAAATTAAACCGGATGTTCATACAAAAGGAGCTGATTATACAGTTGAAACTCTTCCTGAGGCAAAAACAATAATTGATAATGGCGGGAGAATAGAGTTTATAAGTTTTGTTGAAGGAAAGTCAACAACTTCTATAATAGAAAAAATGAAAAGTTAGATAAATTAAGCCCCGCTTGTTAAAGCGGGGCTTTTAAATTTTAATCAATTAATTCTTGAATCTGCTTTCGAATTATTGCTTAAAATAATTATTTTATTTATTTTTTAAGAGAAATTTGTTACAATGCACTAAGTATGATTAAAAACTTGTTATTATTTTTAATATTATTTGTTTTGGCTTTACCTGTACAGGCAACTACGGTATTGGTGCAGAGTCAGGATAGGTTTTCTACGAAGTTCCCTCGTCGCAATATAGCCGTAAAGGTTATAAAATCTGCAACTTTGGATAATGGTATAGTTTTTGAACATAATGCACTTATCAAGGGAAGAATTATAGAAGTAAAAATGCCTAAACGTGGAAAACAAAATGCATATTTTATTTTCGACCCTATATCTTATACAATTCCTTCTAAAAAAACGACTAAATATTTAAGAAAAACTGTACTAGAGGCAAAAATTAGCGGGTATAAAAAACTGAATAAAGTTGAAGTTATTGAAAGAACAAGTGTAAATGCAAGTGGGTTAATAGTTCCCGGTGTGTCGCAAGCATATTGGTTTGGAAAAGGGGCTGCTAAACCTGCTCGAGGTAATTCCAGAATGAAATCCGGAGCTTATTCCGTATATAAAAATTCCCCTCTTGTTTATATTGAAGAAGGTGATGAGTTGATTGTAAAAGAAGGTTCATTTCTCAAAATGAAGTTTTACTACGCAAATCAGCCTCGTTGGAAGGTTTGGAAACAACTTTAAAAGTTAATAGCAATAAATAATTCTACTTTTTTAGACCGATTTACTAATGTTTAAACTCAAATTTAGGCGGATTATGGTTGTGAAGAAAGGAGATTAGTTATGGCTATGTTTCTAAGATGGGTTTTGTACTCTTTGGCAATAATGCTTATTGCATGGTTGCTTCCGGGAATTAGTATTTCCAGTTTTTGGGCAGCGTTGTTGGTAATTGTAATTATGGGCTTGTTAAATATGATTTTGCGTCCGATTTTATTGTTCATAACCTTACCTATTAACTTTTTAACGCTTGGGCTGTTTTCATTTGTCTTAAATGCTTTATTGTTTATGTTAGCAGGATACATTGCTCCCGGATTTTCCGTTGATGGCTTTTGGAGTGCATTGCTAGGTTCATTATTGCTTGCATTGTTGAGTATTCCTATTAATCGAATTGGAAATGATGACTAACTTGAATGAAGGATTTTATCAAACGATAAAATCCTTCATTTTACTGATTGTTGTTCTTAAAAGATAATGCTAAAATTTTGAGGGTACTTGAGGTAGGAGGATATATGGAAGCTTGGCCGGTATGGGGTGTAATAGGCATAATCCTAATTGCTATTGAAATGTTTACCCCTACATTGTTTTTCCTTAATTTAGCATTTGCGGCTATTTTAACAGGAGTTATTTCTTTTTATACAAATATTTTTGTATGGCAAGAGTTAGTTATATTTATACTTTTATCATTTGTAATGGTTTTGTTTTTACGTCCGTTGTTCTTAAAAACAAAAAATTCTCCGGAAATATCGGGAATTGAAGGAAAATATATTGGGCAAAATGCGGTTGTCGTGACAAAAGTAGATGGCAAAGGCGGAAGAATTGCTATTTATGGAGAAGAATGGAATGCCAAAACGGCAGAAGGGCTAGAAATAGAGCCAAATGAAATGGTGAAGATTGTTGCATATGAAGATTTAACATTTTTTGTAGAACAAATATAGGAGGATTTATGTTATTTTTTTTATTGGCTTTATTGGCACTTGTAGTTGCTTATTTTGTATCTGCCTTCAAAATCATCAGACAAGCAGAAGTAATGGTTATTGAACGTCTTGGTAAATTTCATTGTACATTAAGAGCCGGAGCTCATCTTATTGTGCCGATAATTGACGTGCCACGAGGTATTATATTGAAAGAGCAAGTTAGAGGTATGGGGGGAGTTCCATATACTGTAATGGTTGAGAAGACAAGAATTGATTTGAGAGAACAAGTTTATGATTTTCCACGTCAAAACGTAATCACAAAAGATAACGTTTCTATCGGTATCAACGCTTTGATTTATTTCCAAATTACCAAACCGGAGTCCGCTGTGTATGAAATTCAACATCTTACTGATGCAATCGAAAAACTTACACAAACAACTTTGAGAAACATTATTGGTGAAATGGATTTGGATGAAACTTTGGTTTCTCGTGATATTATTAACAACAAATTGAGAGTAATTTTGGATGAGGCTTCTAATAAGTGGGGTGTTAAGGTCAATCGTGTAGAGCTTCAAGACATTATGCCACCATCTGATATTCAATCATCCATGGAAAAACAAATGAAAGCTGAACGTGAAAGACGTGCTGTAATTTTAGAGGCTGAAGGTCAAAAACGTTCTGCTATCTTAAAAGCAGAAGGTCAAAGAGAATCTGCAATTGCAAACGCAGAAGGTGAACAGCAGTCAGCTATTTTGAAAGCTCAAGGTTTGGCAAAAGCAAGAATCTTGCAAGCAGAAGCTGAGGCAGAAGCTATTCGTCGTACGGTTGCTGCAATTGAAGGACATGGCGACCCTGATAAATATTTGATTGCAGTTCGTTATCTTGATACATTGAAGAAAATGGTTGAAGGTAATGAAAACAAAGTTGTTTATATGCCATATGAAGCAACAGGAATCCTTTCTTCCGTTGATGGTATTAAGCAAATGTTTTCTGCTGAGAAATAATATTATTTTTATAAAAAGTCCCTCGATGTTATTCGAGGGACTTTTTGACTTTATGTTTTTTAGCTTTATGCGTCAGGAATTATTTTGGGGTCTGTACTAGTCGGAGTTGTTGCAGGAGTTGTCGGTGTTGTTCCGGTTGTTGCTCCTGTATTGTCAGTTGTATTTGTTGCTGTTTCAGGATTTTCATCATTTTCTTCCTTGTCAGCAAAATCGTCAGCATTGATTGTTCTTGCTTCGGCTTCTCCGACTGCTAATCTTTGAGCTGCGTTTGCCATATTTGCCGCATCTTCTGCGATTGTTTCTTGTGCAGCTTCAACTGTTTGGTCAACAGCTGCTTGCTGATCCGCTGTGTAATCTTCCGGTTGAGCTGCTTCCGTTAAAGCTTTTTGAACCTCTTCAGGGTCAAGACCGAACGAAATAGCTTCGCCGTAGGTGTGTCCGTAGAACATATCGTTGTAAGCTTCTTGGTTTTCAGTTTGTTTACCGAGTACAGTTTCACCGTTTATGCTAATATCAAATTCAGCTTTTCGAGTGTTGCCGTTGAGGTTTTCGGAATGAATATCAGCAATATCTCTAAATGAATTAATATCTAAGAAATCAATACCCATTACATCTGCACCGTTGAATCCGTATGTGCCTCCGCCTGTAAGTGCTTGGTCATTTTCCATAATAAAGATTCCGGCTTCATCCATTTCGGCAGCGGTCAATTGGCCGTCCCCGTCCGTGTCTGCAGCTTTGATTTCGTCGACACCGCCATTAGCACCTAAAAATTCTTCCGGACCGTCAAATTTTCCGTCACCGTCACGGTCAACGGTGAAGGTGTATGTAGTATCTCCGTCACGCCAACTGAATGGGTCAGCTCCGCCTTTGTTGCCTTTGTCGTTCATTGAACCTCGTTCAAATTCACCGCCCCATAGTGTTTTATATTGATTTTCAAGTTCTCGGAATATGTCTTTTGTTGCGTCGTGACCTGCCGGAACAACAATTTTACCTTTTTCTGCACCTTCTTCTGCTGCGTAACCTATACCGGCACCTCTAAAGATGTGACCGATAGCGTAACCTGCTTGGTTTACATCCATACCGCTCATATACATCAATTCGAGTGCTGAGTATTTGCTCAAATCGCAATCTTCTACGGCTTTAGCTTTTTCCTCAGGTGACATAGCATCTAATTTCGCTTTATCAACCGTACCCGAGCCGGTCAAGGCTTCTTTTAGTTTAGCTGTACCTTCGTTACCGTCTGCCCATTTGCCGTCGTTTGCTGTTTTGAATTTGTCAATAAGTTTGTCACCCAGAGCTTCTTGTGTCGGAGTAAATACAGGGTTTTGTATATTTTGTTGGATATCTTCACGAGTTTTGTGTTCAGGAATTTGTGATTTAAGTTGTTTTAACAAATCCAACGATGTTTCTGTTGTTTTTAGTTTTGCTGTAAATTCATTAATAGAATCAAGCATATTGGCAATTTTATTGCTGATACTTGTAATTTTTTGTCCTTTTGAATCCATTGCACTCAAGTGAGCTTCCATCTTAGCACCACCGGCAGGATTGGTTTTGGCAACAGCGTTTGCTATATAAAGAGGAATTTCATCTTTTTCGATTTCCCCTTTCATATAAGCACTATAAGCTTCATCAGTTGCTTTTGTAACGGTATCTTGCTGTTCTTTAATATTTCGGTCAGCTTGTTTTGATGCTTGATAAGATTCTTCGTTTAAGTCGTTAACAAGTCCTTCCATTTCAGCATTCGCTGCCTTTTGTTGTTCATAAACAGCTTCCATCTCAGCCTTGATTTGGTCAATCAACGCTTCTAACTCAGCAATTTGTCTATCAATTGTTGCGGATGTTCCTTGTGGGTCGGATGTGTTCCAAACCTGTGTTGAAAACAAGGACGTCAATTCGTTCAGCTGGTCTGCCGTGACGTTTCCCTTAATTTGTCCTAAGGTTTTGATAGATTGGTCAAAATTGCTTGCACTAGTAATGTTCATAATACTACCTCATTAATATAATAACTGTACTTTCATGCGAAAATAATATTAAAAGTCTTTTTTGATACACTAAATGTCTGTAATATATCCCTAGATATACTCCTATATTAGATTTTCCATGTGAGTTTTATATCGACATTTTTTTTAAAAACTTTAGGGCATGATAGTATTAATGTTTACAAAAATTAACATGTCTTCTAAATGTTTTTGTCTATACCTAGGTTTTATACCTTTCTTGACAATACTTTTTACCGCATGTTATATTCGTATCGTTATAGTAAAGGAGTTTTGTTATGGATTATCAAGAAATTTTAGTTAAAGAGTATATTGCATATTTAGAATCTAAGGACAGATTTATAGAACGTTCTTTTATGATAAACAGATTTTATATGGTATTAGTTTTGTTGTTATTTATTGCAATGTTTTGGTTTGCTGAACACAGTTTAATGCCATTTTCTCCGTTGGTAGTTTCGTGTGCTATTGCCGGAATGGTTATGAGTCTTATGTGGGTGTTGAACCAAGATTCTTACGCTTACTTGATTAAAGTAAAATTATCTGATGTTATCGAAAAAATGGAACAACATCTTCCTATCCAACCTCATGTAATGGAATACGAAGCTATGCAAGCAAGAAAAACTGAAAAAAGAGTTATGTTTGTAGATGTTCAAAAGGGCATTGCTTTTATTTCTTTCATAATGTTCTTTGGTTCATTCTTGTTCTTTAGCGGATATTTATATTTACCCAAATTAATGAAAGCGTGGTTCTAATTAAATAGATATAAAGAAAATGTCGGTTCTGAGCCGACATTTTTTATGTGTAAGAAAATTAATTTTTCGTTAATTTTCTCCTTTTTCTTTCTTTTTCATTGTATAAATATAGAGTAAAGAGGATGTAATTTTATAAGGAGAATTAAATTATGGCAATCAGACCACTTTCAGACAAATTGGTTATCAAAGTTATTGATGATACAGAACAAACTTCAGGCGGAATTTTTATTCCTGATTCAGCTAAAGAAAAACCTCAAAAAGGTGAAGTTATTGCTGTTGGACCTGGAAAAACTTTAGAAGATGGCAAAAAAGAAGAAATGGAAGTTAAAGTTGGTGAAATTGTTCTTTTTGCTAAATATGCTGGTACTGATGTTAAATTAAATGATGAAATGCTTAAAATTCTTTCTGTTAAAGATATTTTGGGTGTATTAGAAGCTTAATTATTAAAAGGAGATAAAATTTATGGCTAAAAGAATTGTATTCAACGAGGAAGCTCGCAAAAGCCTTATGAAAGGTATTGACGCTGTTGCTGATGCAGTTAAAGTTACAATCGGTCCAAAAGGACGAAACGTTATACTTGAGAAAAAATTTGGAGCACCACAAATTGTTAATGATGGTGTAACTATTGCGAAAGAAATTGAACTTGAAAACGGTTTGGAAAATGCTGGGGCTCAATTGTTGAAAGAAGTTTCTTCAAAAACAAATGATGTTGCCGGTGACGGTACTACAACAGCTTCTGTTTTGGCACAAGCTTTGGTTCGTGAAGGCTTAAGAAATTTAACAGCAGGAGCTAATCCTATTGGTATTAAACGTGGTATGGACAAAGCTGTATCTGTTGCAGTAGAAGAAATCAAAAAAATGTCTAAACCCGTTAATTCTAAAGAAGCTTTGGCACAAGTTGCAGCTATTTCAGCAGGTAACGATTCGCAAATCGGTAGTTTGATTGCAGATGCAATGGACAAAGTTGGACACGACGGTGTTATTACTGTTGAAGAATCAAAATCAACAGGTACAACTTTGAAAGTTGTTGAAGGTATGCAATTTGACAAAGGATATATTTCTCCATATTTTGTAACTGACCCTGAAAGAATGGAAGCGGTTTTGGAAGATGCTTATGTTCTTTGTGTAAACAAAAAAATCAATCTTATTGCAGATTTGGTACCTGTATTGGAACAAGTTGCTCGTGATGGACGTTCATTATTAATTATTGCTGAAGATGTTGAAGGCGAAGCTTTGGCTACTTTGGTTGTAAACACAATGAGAAAAGTTTTAAGAGCTGTTGCTGTTAAAGCTCCTGGTTTTGGCGATAGAAGAAAAGCTATGCTTGAAGATATTGCTGTTTTGACAGGCGGACAAATGTTTACGGAAGAACTTGGCATTAAACTTGAAAACGTAACAGTTCAAATGATGGGTAAAGCAAAACGTGTTACTGTTACTAAAGAAGATACAACAATTGTTGTTGGTGATGAAACAAAAGCTTTGGTTGAAGACAGAGTTAAATTAATCAAAAAACAAATCGAAATGTCAGATTCTGAATACGACAAAGAAAAACTTCAAGAAAGATTGGCTAAACTTTCAGGTGGTGTAGCTGTTATTGAAGTTGGTGCGGCGTCTGAAGTTGAATTGAAAGAAAGAAAATTAAGAATTGAAGATGCTCTTAATGCTACTCGTGCTGCTAAGGAAGAAGGTATTGTTCCTGGTGGCGGTGTTGCATTGGTAAGAGTTCTTCAATCTATGATTGAAAAACAAAAAACTTGTACTGAATGTGCAAAAATGTCTGATGATGAAAAAATTGGGGTTAAAATCCTTATGGAAGCACTTCACATTCCTCTTTACCTAATCGCTAATAATAGTGGTGTTAAAGGTGAAGTTGTGGTTGAAGAAGTTAAAAAACTTCAAGGTGCAATGGGTTATGATGCTATGAATGACAAGTATGTTGATATGCTTGAAGCAGGTATTGTAGACCCTGCAAAAGTTACACGTTCAGCACTTGAAAACGCTGTATCAGTTGCTTCTATGTTGTTGACAACAGAAGCTGCGGTTGTAGATGTTCCTGAACCAAAATCAGCACCTGCAATGCCTGATATGAGTGCTATGGGCGGTATGGGCGGAATGATGTAATTCATTCTTTCAAAATATGAAAAACACCTCTCAAGATTGAGAGGTGTTTTTCATGTTT
>JAFQTK010000044.1 GCA_017409065.1 bacterium | reverse complement strand
ATTATCTTTGCCCAAATCGCCTTTAATTTGTGGACTTATATACATTTTTTGTTTGCTAAAGTGATTTAAAAATTCTTGTTCATAGTCGCTCAAAGATTTTGTGAAATTAAAAAAGCTACCTTTAATGGCAGCAAATAAATCGTCATAGCTTTTTACTATCTCATCTTTATTCCCGATTTTAAGGGCATTCTGATAACCTTCTACCGCTTTTGAAATTTCTTCTCTATCAAGCTTATTTTTTATTCCAAACTCTTTGAAAATTTTTAATGAAACAGGATTTTTAATTACCTTTTTCGATATGATTTCATCTATATCTTTTATAGCTTTTTCGGCGGATTTTTTGGATTTTGAAGTATCTAAATCTAATTTTAGTTTAGGTGAAATCGGCTCTAAATTAAGGTTTCTAAGCTGACTATTTAAGTCTTTTTCTGCATTATCATCTAAAACCGCTTTAATTACTATTTTTAATTCATCGCCCATGATTTCACCACCTACTATTTTGTTTTGATATTGTTTCTTTTAAGCCCAATTTTAAGAGCTTCTTTGTGTTTGCTGGATTTTTTAAGTCGTTTTCTTGTGTTGTTTATGAAAGGTCTTGGGTCGCAGAATTCATCTGATGAAGGATAATCATAATAATAGTCTTTGCCACCATGCCCATATTCAATTAAAACTGCAAGTTCGGGTCCTTTGTTTGCAGTTTCATATCCTTGATTAAACTCTGTGATGTTTTCAATTTTTATAGTTCCATTTTTTACTGTGTCATGAGTAATATTTTCCTCGTCATCAATTCCTCCAAACGCACGTCTTTCGTAAATTTCGGGAGTATAAACAGCGAAAACATCGGTTTCAATAGATTTTATTTCTTCACCTCCTACTACTTCGAAAACTTCATTTTCAAGCGAATTGTCAATCGCTTTTTCTACGGCTTTTCTAAGTTCTTTTAAGCTTTTAATCTTCATTCTTAGCACTTAAATTCTTAGAAATTTTTTCAAGTTTTCTGACAGTTTCAGACGACATCAAGTGTCTTTGATTTTCAAGTATTTCAGTTATCTTTTTTATGAGCCTATCGAGATTTTCAAGAGTTTTATCTTTTGAAATTTTTCTAAGATAGCAATCTTTTTTAAACTGTATTTGTTTGTCTATTTGTTTCTTTAGCGTTTTATACGCTTTAGTTGCCGTAAACTTATCAAAAAGCATCTCACCAAGCTTTGAAATCATTAAATTATACGTAAAATCAAGGTCAATGGTATCGCCTTGCTTTAGCGGTAAATCTGTCATATTTAGAGTCAAAAAATAAAAGATTAAAACGTTTGCGAGGGAGGGGAAATACACACCTTTGTTGTTTATTACTTCATCAGAAATCTTGTCGCTTACTAAACTTAATTTTTCAAAAGACAACGTGGGATTAAACTTTATTTTGTGGTTTTCAAATTCAATTATTTCTTCACTATTTTCTAAAACTAAATTTTCTAAATCTTTTATATCCATAATTAATTCCTCCTATTTTTCGTGCCAACCAAGTTCTTTTGTGTATCCAACAAACTTTAAATTTAAATCGGGATATTTATACTTAAACATTTTGGATTTTATTTTATCAATCGGCTTTACAAAACCTTTTACATCAACGACTTCAAAATCGCCATTACTGTAAGATATGTCGAAGTCGCTAACGTAATTAATTGCTTGAATTTTTCTATTTTTATAAACGAACGAAGGCAGGAGTTCGTATTTTACCTGCCTGTTTACGTTCTTTATTTCGCCGGATTTTATCTTTGGGATTACAACTTCTTTGTAGAATCGGCACTCCAAAAGACTATCAAAAAGAATTCCGTCAAAAGTTCTTTTTAGCTTTCCGAGTACCGAATTATCTACGTTATATTTGCTATTCATATTTAATCATTTCAATCATGGTCGAGCTACCGCTTTCACGCATTATTTCACACTCAAATGATGTTGTTGAAGGGTCGCCTTCAGCAGAGAATCCGAGTTCAAGATTTGAAGTCCATATAAGATTTGGGATAATAACTTGAAAAGGCTCATCAAGACCCGTTTCAGCGTTTCTGATAACAGTATCACCGACCAATTTGTAGGTTCCTGAGAATTTGTCCGAAGTAATGACATAAGTTTGAGCGTTTGCATCTGTATCTCTAGTGTAGTAGGCTATAACTTTCTTACCCGCAGCTGTCGTTTTTCCGGCATCACCCAAAGTTAAGACATTGGTAGAAAGGCTTGCCCCCGTCATTGAAACGAGCGTACCGCAGTCATCATCTCTTAAATATATCTTTATGTTCTCGGCTGTTTCTTTAGGAGTAAATGCAAGATTTATAACTCCTTCGCTAGAACAAGTTAGCGGATAAATATCGCCTTTGTCAATAGGTTTTTCTCCGCTGGTGTCCCACTCGGTGTCTTGCCTTACATAGACAGTTCTTGCACCGACCCTAGTTGCCATGCCGGAAATAAGTTCCATAGACTTCGGCGAAATAAGTGCATCTTCAATATTTAAAGTTGCTTCTTTGTTAATCTCCCAAGTAATTATTTTCGGGTTTCCTTTTCCGCCTCGTGCGTATACCTTTTCAGAAGATACGCTTATGCTCGATGTTTTCAAGGTGTCGAAACATATGACAGGATTGCCCGAAAGCATATCATAAAGCGTAACATCCATAACCTCTTTTGCACCAAATTTTGCGTTTGGATTTGACATAATTTTTTCCTCCTTAAAATTAAAAAATGCAGCATATATAAGCTACATTTGATTTTGAATTTTTTATTTTTCAGACCAATGTTTTAAATCAAGGTCTGACTTATTTGCTCCATGAATGAGCGAGTTTACTGAAATATCATAATTTTCTTTTTTGATTATCCGCATGAATCTATCTGTAAGCTGATAAATATCGAGATTCAGTAAAGTAGAAGTATCAAAATATACAGACAAAAAGCTAATAAGGTCAGCTAAATCAAAGCCGTTTTCACCGCTTTTATTAAGTTTGCTTCTTGCAAGATTTCTCCTTTCAAGGATTTTTCTTGCTTTTTCATTGCTTGGTTTTCCTAAGTCTTTTTCACTTTTAGTTGCTCCATTTCGCTTACTAATTATGCTTACTATCTCATCAAAATTATCTTTGTTTAGTTCATGTTTGCCAACATTAAAACAAAGCTTTTCTTCCGAAAATTCTGTCTTTTCTTTAAAAATCAAAGTAAATAAATCTTCAATTAAAATGTGAATCTGAACATTTGACATAACGCTTATGACTACAAATTCGAAAGGTGAAATATTTTCTTTTGAGTCCAGAATTCTTTTAATTTCAAAGCTATCAGCAGAAATAATTTTAAGAGCTTGGTTGTATTTTAAATACCCAAACTCCGCAATATCTTTGACTTTTACCGAGTGAATTTTAATTTTATGAGTTTCAATGGGAAGTCCTAAAATGAGTTTTAGTTTTAAGTCTTGTTCGCTAATCATACAACCCT
>JAFQTK010000043.1 GCA_017409065.1 bacterium | reverse complement strand
TTAAGCTTCAACTTGAGCAAGTTTTTCAAGTTTTAGTTTTTGGTCGTGTTCCATAAGAAGATTAATTAAGTCTTCTAATTCCCCTTCTATTACCGTCCAAACGTTTAAGTTTTGACCTATTCTGTGGTCTGTTAAACGACCTTGAGGAAAGTTGTAAGTTCTAATACGTTCTGAGCGGTCACCTGTTCCCACTTGAGAGCGTCTAAGGTCTGTAATTTCTTGCATTTGTTTTTGTACTTCTAAATCATACAATTTTGCTTTAAGTATTTGCAAAGCTCTTTCTTTGTTTTGTAATTGAGAACGTTCTTCAGTACAAAAAACCATTAATCCTGTTGGTTTGTGAACAACACGCACGGCTGTTTCTACTTTGTTTACGTTTTGTCCGCCGGCACCACCTGAACGGCAAGTAGATATTTCTAAATCAACCGGATTTATATCGATTTCAACGTCATCAACTTCAGGCATAACAGCAACTGTTGCTGTTGATGTATGAACTCTGCCTTGGCTTTCTGTTTCAGGAACACGTTGAACACGGTGAACTCCTGATTCATATTTAAGCTGAGAATAAATACTATCACCTTTCATGGATATAACAACTTCTGAAACACCTCCGGCTTCGCAATCATTGATTGAGAGAACTTGAGTTGACCAACCTTTTTTGTCAGCGAATCTCATATACATTCTCATTAAATCACCGGCAAAAATGTTAGCTTCATCACCGCCCGCACCACCACGGATTTCAAGCATAATATCTTTGTCATCCATCGGGTCACGAGGGAGAAGTAGAACTTTCATTCTTTCTGAATATTCTTCAACCTTTCTTTCATTTTCTTCAATTTCAGCTTTTAAAAAACCTCTCATTTCTTCATCTTTTTCTGAATTGATAAGTTCTTTTGCTTCTTTTATAGCTTCATCAGCCGCTTTGAAAGCTTGATAAACTTCAACTGTTTCTTCCATTGCTTTTCTTTGTTTAGAAAGGTCACGGAATTTGTTATAATCTTGTGCTGTTGCAGGGTCAGACAACAATAAACCTAGTTCGTTATATTTTTGTTCTATCTGCAATATTTTGTCTAACATATCTTTCATTATTTGTTTCCTTTTAATATTTCTTCTTTTGTAGGCATTCTACCACAAGATTTGTCTTCATCACAGTACCCAAGTCTTTCACATTTTGGAACAAGATATGGTTTTAGCCATGGTTCTTCTTTAACAAGGGCATTACACATAAGTCTTACTAATAATCTTATTTCGTCCTGAGCTCTTGTACAAAGTCGAATGTTTGCAAGGTGAATCATCTCTCTTAAGTTTAAACTGGCAACCATTGAAGATGAAGTCGCATTTGGAAGAATAAATCGAGCATCTTCTGCTGGAATTCCTGCATTTGTTAATTCTTCATAAAAATCTGCAATTTTTCCCATAAATTCATTATATTTATCTTTGAGTTCCGGATTTTTTTCAATAGTTGGAGGAGTTAAATAATCAAATTGACCTTTTTCTTTTACATAGCGTTGAGATTTTTGAGAAAAAGACATATGTCTGTGTCTTACAAGTTGGTGAGTACACGCTCTTGATACATTTGAAATTGCAAAAGAAACTTGAATATGTTCAATAGTGGAATAATGACCGGAAGATATAACTCTGGATATGAGTTTTAACATTTTTTCTTCATCTTCGGCTTTGTCATAGATATTTACAGGTGAATCAGCACTATAACAAGTTCTGCACGCTGTATAAATAGTTCTTAGCATATTTTCAGGTTTAGATATTAATTCTACAATAGGTTTATTATTTTCTGACATATTTATTCCTCCATAATAAAATTATTGCCCATTTTTTTTAAATTGGGCAATAATTTTTCAAAAAGTTCACAAAAAAGTCCAAACTATTTTTTTTGTTCGTATCTTTTTTTGAATCTTTCTACACGACCTTCAGTATCCATAATTCTTTGGTTACCTGTGTAGAATGGGTGGCATTTGTTACAAATTTCAACAGTGATGTTTTCTAATACAGAACCTGTTTCAATTTCGTTTCCACAAACGCATTTAATTTTCATTGATTTATAATCTGGATGTATTCCGTCTTTCATTGTTTTGTCCTTTCGTAAAAATGCTTGTAAAACATTATAATCATGTAAATTTTTATTATCAAGTATCATGTGCAATATTGTAAAAAACTATGAATTAATTTCTAAATATTCAATAATATTTAAAACTTTTTTGTTTAAATTTTTGTTTATTAATCCTTTATTCAAACCAATAACACAACCGGGGCAAGAGGTTAAAATATAATTTGAATCAGTTTTTTCAATGTTTTGAATTTTTTTATCAGATATTTTTTCAGAAATTTCAGGAAAATTTATTGAAAAATCACCTGCAAAACCGCAACAAGAATCAAAATCTTTCATTTCAACATAATTTGAAAATGTTTTTTCAATCTCGTTTTTAATCTCTTTTTTATTTTCTCTTAGGTGACAAGGCAAATGATAGGTTATTTTTTCTTTT
The DNA here is from genome assembly GCA_017409065.1 of bacterium. Taxonomy (GTDB): domain Bacteria; phylum Cyanobacteriota; class Vampirovibrionia; order Gastranaerophilales; family Gastranaerophilaceae; genus RGIG2134. The sequence goes on along the minus strand of JAFQTK010000043.1, from coordinate 13,864 downwards.
TGTATTTGTGTTGAATTTGTTTTAGACAATAACTCAAAGATATCTATTACCTTGTTCGAAAAAGATTCATTATATTCTTTAATGGCAGAAAGACACGTTGCACAATCGCAGACTATATAGTCGCACTCTTCGTTTAAAAGCTTTGTATTTTTTTCTTTTAATTTTAAAAATAAGTCTTTTTTCCCGCTATAAAGGGCTGAAATTCCGCAACACTCAAAATTTTTAAGAATAACTTCAATGTTATTTTTTTCCAGTTGATTTAAAAGAGCATTTTTAACAGAAGGGTTAAGATATTTTGTAAAACAACCTTCAAAATAAATTACTTTTAAATTTTTTTCTTTATTTTTTATTGTTGGTTTTCTTTTTACTGTTATACGAGAAATTTTATCAAAAAGAATGAAAAGTTTTCCTAAAAAACCAACCTTTATAATATATTTTTCAAATTTGCCGACTAAAAAAGAAAAATGAGAAAATCTATATAAATTAAAAACAAAAGATAATGAAAGCATTTTTAGTTTAAAAAAAGAATCATATTTTATAGTATAACAATATTTTTTATATTTGTTTTTAGCTGCAGTTATTATTTCGGAAGCTTTTATAGAACTTGGGCAAAAATCGTCGCATGCTTTACAATTTAAACAAAGGGATAAATATTTATCTATGTTTTGGGAATATTTTAAATCGCCCTTAATTAATCCAAGCAACATATTAAATTTTCCACGAGAAACAACCGTTTCTATCCCTGTTTCCTTGTAAATAGGGCAAACAGACTGACAAAGTCCGCATTTTGAACAAGTTTTTAATTCTCTTTCATATTCTTCAAGATTTTTCATAGTAACATTGTATATCAAAAATATGTTTCAACATTTGTAGGGTTGCAATATATTTTAATGAAGATAAAATATAATTATTACGAAATTGATAATACGGAAATTTTATATGAAAAAATTTAAGATATTTAATATGTTTGATGATGGTTTATCATCATTGAAGGTTACAACAATTCTTTCTTTTTTATTTTTTTCTTTGTTATTCACATTAATTCTTTCCTCGAAATATTTTTTATTTGAGAATCTTATAACTTCTGATAATACGAGTAAAAAGGACATAATTGCGACAAAAACAATAGAGGTTGTGGATACATTTAAAACGGAACAACAAAAAAAAGAAGTGGCAATGAGGATTGAGCCAATTCTTACTCCGGCTGAAGATAATTACATCAAAAATAATTTGACATCTTTGGTAGAATTAATTTCTTCAATAAGAAAAAAAGAAGAACCCGTTGCGGTTAAAAAAGAACAATTAAATATATTATTTGATTTGAGTGATGATACCCAAAAAGCTTTTGTTATAAACTTTTTCCTTACAGTTTCAGACGATAATTTTAACTTAGTAACATTAAAATCAAAACAAATTTTAAATTCTGTTTTGAGTGAAGGGGTTACTGAAAAAGATTTTGAAAGACAAAATATAGCAAGGATAATAATAAGAAATACTGGGCATGATGTAACAAGAAATCAAGTGAGAGTTATTTCAGCACTTTTAGAACAAGTTATAATGCCAAATATGGTTGTAGATGAGCATGCAACCGAATTAGCAAAGAAAAATGCGATAAATTCAGTCCAACCTTATAAGGTTTCTTTTCACAAAGGCGAAAAAATTGTTTTTGAAGGAGAGCCTATAACAAAGTTGAAAAGAGATGCTCTGTCAAAAGCGGGTTATCATGTTTTAGATCTAAATTACCAAGGGTTTATTGGAATTTTTTGCTTGGTAACAGTTGGCATTTTGTCACTCCTTTATTATTTGCAGTTTTTTGAAAAATCTTTTTTAAATAGGAATTATATTTCTTTAATGACTTTAATGTCTTTATTTGTAATAGTTTGTGCTGTTTTGTTGCCGGATGGAATGTCAGTGTATTTAATTCCATTCCCTGCTTTTGCAATAATTTTGGCAATTTTTACTAATCCTAGAGTATCTTTTTTGACGTCTATTTTATTAATAACAATGACAGCTTTAACATTAAAAATGGATGCTGTTTCAATGGCAATATTTATAATAGTAGCCTTGGTATCTACGGTTTCCGTTGCTCGTATTAAATATTCAAGACGATATGATTTAATAAAAACGGGATTTGAAGTATCGCTTGTAATTGTTTTGCTTATTTTAAGTGCATATTTGCTAGAAAAATGTTTAGGAGCAGTAGACGGAGCAGTATTGTTTAGAGATACTGTTTCAGGTTTGAGTAATGGAATATTGAGTGGAATAATTGCGTTAGGAACTTTGCCGTTGTTAGAAAAATTATTCAAAATTATAACTCCATATGGTTTAATGGAACTTGCAGATGTAAACCAACCTTTGTTATCTAGGCTTTCTTACGAAGCAAGAGGAACATATGACCACAGCTGGAGGGTTTCTCAATTATGCGAAGCGGCTGCTGAAGCAATTGGCGCTGATTCCATATTGGCTAAAGTTGGGGCTTTATATCACGATATTGGTAAATTAGTTAGACCTTATTTCTTTATAGAAAATCAATCTTACGGATTTTTACCCGAAAACCCCCATGAACGGTTAAATCCTAAAATGAGCAAAATGATAATTACAGCCCATACAAGAGATGGATTGGAAATTGCTCGAGAAAATGGATTGCCGTTAGTTATTCAAAACTTTATAATCCAACACCACGGGGATTCTTTGGCTGGTCATTTTTATAATAAAGCGGTAGAAGAAGAAGGGGCTGAAAACGTTAGTGAAAGTCAATTTAGATATACCGGACCAAAACCAAATACAAAAGAAACAACAATACTTATGTTGGCAGATGTGGTGGAATCTGCATCAAGAACTCTTAATGACCATTCACAAGAAGCTTTGGATTCATTAATAGATACTTTGTTTAAGGCAAAATTGGCTGATGGACAGTTGTCGGATTCTCCTCTTACTCAAAAGGATTTAAAAATAATAGCGGCAACTTTCTCAAGATTATTGAGTGCAGCTTATCACCAAAGAATAAAATATCATCAATCGATTCTTTTGGAACTTGAAAATAAAATGAAAAGCAGACAGGCAAATTTAGAGGCTGAAGCTGAAAATAAAAATAATGGTGAAGAAAAGAATGACTAAGTTAAATATTTTTATTGAAAATATTTATCCTCAGTTTAGTTTGGATGAAAAAAAAGTGTTGGCTGGTGCCAAAAAAGTTATGAAATATTGTTTAGAATCTAATGAGGTTCTGGATTCAAGTTGTTTAAAATCACTGGATTATAACACATTAACTTTTGATATTGTTTTTTGTGATAATACAAAAATTCATGATATTAATCGTGAGTACAGAGAAAAGGACAGGGCAACCGATGTTATTACATTTGCTTTGTTTGCAGATTCTTCTCCTGAAGAAAGGTTTATTTTTGATGGTGAAATAAATTTAGGGGAGATTCTTATTTCCCTTGATAAGACTCAAGAACAAGCAGAAAGTAATAATCATGAGTTTGGTAGAGAATTGTTTTTCTTAATTTCACATGGCATAATGCATTTGTTAGGATATGATCATCCGACAGAGGAAGAATTGAACTTTATGCTATTTCATCAAGAAAAATCTATGGAGAAAGTAAATGTCAAAGTACTCGCATAATAATTTTTTGGGGTCGTTTTCAACTGCACGAAAAGGGTTGCGACTTGCACTTAAATCCCAAAAAAACTTTAGATATCATTCAATCGCAGCAATAATAGTTTTGATTTTGGCTGTTTTACTAAAGTTCAACTATCTTGAGCTTTGCATTTTAATTTTTGCAATCGGTTTTGTTATGGTTGCTGAGTTGTTCAATTCGGTTATAGAGTTTTCTTTGGACGCATATTATAGGAATAAATATTCTACCTTAGTAAAAATGGCTAAAGACATGGCGGCTGGTGGTGTTTTGATAGCGACAACAACAAGTATTTTGGTTGGAATAGTGTTGTTTGGTTATAAAATTTTTATAATTAATCCTTAAAAAATAATTAAGAAGCTTTGTTATTGTCTTTTATTGATATATAATGTACTAAGGATTAGTGCCTATTTTAATATTAAAGAGGGATTTATTGTGAAAAATAATGAAAATGATGAGATAAAAATAGAAGAAACTTCTCAAAATAATCCATTTAGAGAGGATGATGGAGAAGTAGTTCAACCGGAATTGAATGAAGAAAAAACTGATGTTTCTTTGGAACAGTCATCGGAAAATGATGAGTTAACCAAAATAAAACAAGACTTTGAATCTCTTAATAATCAATATTTAAGACTTGCTGCGGATTTTGATAATTATAGAAAAAGACAAGCACAAGAAAGAGAAGGTCTTATTACTTATGGAAAAATAGATGCATTAACAAAATTGGTAGAGGTTTTAGATAATTTTGACAGAGCGGAACAAGCCTTAAAAGATTCAGAAGATATTTCCTGTGTAAAAGAAGCATTTAATGTTTTACACAAACAAATGGTTGATTCTTTGGAAAAAGTTGGTTTAAGTAAAATTGAAACTGTCGGAAAAGAGTTTGACCCGAATATTCATGATGCAGTTATGCAAACTCCAACACAAGACTACCCTGACCAAACTATTATTGCCGAATTACAAAAAGGTTATAAGTTAGGGGAAAAAGTGCTAAGACCGGCATTGGTTAATGTTGCTACAAATTAAATCGAGTGAAAAATATGACAGCGGATTATTATGAATTATTAGAAATATCTAAAGATGCAAGCAAAGACGAGATAAAAGCTGCTTTTAGAAAAAAAGCCAGAAAATATCATCCGGACGTGAATAAAGCTCCTGATGCAGAAGAAAAATTCAAAGCTTTGGGGAAGGCATATGAAACGTTAATGGATGACCAAAAACGCTCAGTTTATGATCGTTGGGGCGAAGAAGGGTTATCAAATGCCGGATATAGTTCTCAAGGCCCGTTTGATTCGGGGTTTGGTAATTTGAATGATATTTTCGAAAGTTTCTTCGGTGGTTTTGGTTTTTCTTCAGGATATGAAAGAAACCCTAATGCACCTAAAAAAGGCGGAGATATTCGTGTTGATATAACATTGGAATTTGAAGAAGCTGTTTTTGGCATAGAAAAAGAACTTAAAATCGACCATTTGGAAACATGTGAAGTTTGTGGTGGTTCCGGAAATGAGCCTGGTTCTCAACCTCAGGTTTGCCCTACTTGTGGGGGTTCGGGAAGAGTTCAACAAGTCACAAATACAATTATGGGTCAATTTACTCAAATAAGCACTTGCCCACACTGTGGCGGTTCCGGACAAAAAATAGTTAATCCTTGCAAAAATTGTAAAGGGTCGGGGAGTGTAGAATTAGAAAAAACGATTAACGTCAAAATTCCAAGAGGAGTTGATGACGGGGCAAAAATAAGAATTGCTCGTGAAGGCGATGCAGGTAAAAATGGAGGTCCTAGCGGAGATTTATTTATAGTTCTTCATGTAAAAGAACATGAATATTACAAACGTGAAAATTTTGATGTTTATACTGAGTTGCCAATTTCTGTTCCACAGGCGGTTTTAGGAGATGATATAAACATTCAAACACTTGATGGGGATAGAAAAATAACTGTGCCTTCCGGAACAGAAAGTGGTAGAATATTAACATTAAAAGATGCGGGTGTTCCTTATTTGAATAATTCATCAAGACGAGGAAATCATTATGTGGTATTAAAAATAGCTACACCTCAAACTTTGTCGGAAGAAGAAAGAAAGCTTTATTCGAGATTGTTTGAATTATCTACCGGAAAAGAAGCTAATGAAGAAAGCATATTGAAAAGGTTTAAAAAAGCTTTGCATAATTAAAAAAACGAATTGAGGGGAATATGAAAAAGTTTTTAATTTCAATGATTATCGGATTGACCGCGTTACTAGGGGCTCCGGTTTTTGCTACTCAGTTACCGCCGGAAGTTAAAAATTATGTTATGTTACATTCACCCGATGCTACCATTCGTTTTGATGGGTTGATTACACTACCGGATGGAACTTTTTATCTCCCTCTTTTACCGGCTTATACGGCAAAAGACGTTGATTTTGGGGTTAAATTCACTTATCCTCAAAATAAGGCTTTTGAAAAAAAACCTGAGATTGTTGTTTTCACAAACAATTTTTGTTTGCTTAAATTAATAAAAACTAAAGACAAAACTTTGACTGTAACTTCTTTAAAAGATTTACCAATTGAAGTAAGAACAGGAATCCTTCCTCAAGATTTGCTTGTTCCAAAGGGTTTGGTTTTGCCTGATTCTTTGGTTGGAATCCTTGGCGATTTAAACATACCTTTAACATCTAATTTGAAAATTACAAGTAAACAACAAATCCCTCAAGATTTTAGTAAAAAAGAGGATTTGCCTCAAGCCCCTAAAAAGGTGCAAGTAATACCGGAATTGAAGGATAAACAATTTTTTATCACAAATTTTAATTCTAACTTGATATACATTTTGCCATCTGAATTTCAAGATGTTCAATACACATTAAAGTTAGATAGTATTCCAAGAGTTATTAAAGAAGTTTATGGCAATTACCTTTTGGTCGCAACAAATGGCAAAACTTATATAGATGTTGTGGATATTAAAAATGAAGAAATAGCTAAACAAATAGATATTGGTGCGGTTATTGATGAAATGATTATTACACAAAATGAAAAAACAGCTTATCTCATTTCTCATTCTAATTCATATATTTATGTAATTGATTTGCCAACCATGAATTTTACTAAGCAAATTCAAATAAAAGGATTGCCGGAGAAATTAAATATTTCTGCTGATGAAACAAAATTGATTTATCAAGATTCGGCAAATGGAGATATTTATAGTGTAGAATTGAAAAATAATTATGTAAATATTTATCAATGTACTGTTCCAAATATTTCAAAATTAGCGATACTTGGCGATAAAGTTTATGTTTTAAGCCGAACAAGAAACGCTCTTAGAATTTTTCCATACCAAGAATTTGTAGTGGAAAAAACTGCTCAAGATAAATCGGTTATGGGGTCAAGAAAATCTTTTTATATGAAAAGTGCGTTTATAGCGAAAGGTTCTGCTATTAAAAACATGCACAAGGAAGAAAAAGCAGCACTCGAAGCTTTAAATTATGTTGAAGAGGGAGAAACCGTTGAAACTTCCGTAAAACCTGTTGATATGCTAGCTTATAAAAATAAGCTTTATATTCTTAGTGCTATAAACAATTCAATTGATGTGTTTAATCCTCAAACAAATTCGGTAGAAACAACCATTCCATTAAGAGTTGCAGGATTTTCAAGTAAATTTAACCAATTAAAAAATTCTAATTTAGTTATAGTTACAAATGTTGCAGAAAAAAAATATGTTGTTTTTGATTTAGAAAAGTTGTCTGTTTTGCAAATAAATCCAATTGATGTTCAAATGAGTACATTGACAGTTATTGATAAATCTAAAATTGGGAATACAATGAATAAATCTACTCAACCAAAACAACAACAAAATAAAACGGAGAATTTATAATGACCGAAATTTTGGAAGAAACACTCAGCAATTTAGAAAAAACACAACATGATTTTTGGAATGTTTCTCGTGCTACCGGAAATTTTTTAAATATGCTTGTAAAAATGGCTAAATGTAAAAGTGGGCTTGAAATAGGTACATCAAACGGCTATTCAGGGTTATGGTTGGGGACAGCATTTAAAGAAAATGGCGGTAAAATGTCAACCATTGAATTTTGGGAAAAACGACAAGTTATAGCCAGAGAACATTTTAAAAATTGCGGAGTCGCCGATGTTATAAATCCTATTATCGGACCTGCAACAGATATATTGGCTGAGTGGAATGAACCATTAGATTTTGTTTTTATTGATGCAAATAAAGGACAGTATATTGAATTTTTTAATCTTGTGGATAAACACTTATCTAAAGGTGGAATAATAACCGCAGACAATATTACATCGCATCCTGAAAAAGTTGCTCCGTTTGTTGATGCAATCAAGAATGACTCAAGATATCAGGTCGAAATTTTGGATTTACCGGCAGGTCTGTTAGTAGCTTATAAAATTTCAGATTAATAAAATTTATCTTTCTTTTATTTTTCTTTTTTTGTAGAATTGAGAAAAAGAAAAAAGGTGGAAAATGAATAGATTTTTTGGAATTATCGGCATAATTGTAATTTTTGCAATTTGTTTTTTAATGTCGAACAATAAGAAAAAAATAAGCTTGAAAACAGTATTGTCAGGGTTTGGATTACAAATTCTGCTTGCAATTTTTGTATTGAAAACAAAAATTGGACAAATAATTTTTGCTAAAGCCGGTCAATTGGTAGAAAAGCTGTTAGATTTTGCTAATCAAGGCGGGGATTTTGTTTTTGGCTCTCTTACAAATAATCCTCAAAAATGGGTCGAATTATTTGGTGCCGGTGGAGATTTTATTTTTGCCTTAAAACTAATCCCTACGATAATTTTTGTTTTGATTATTGTAAATATTCTCTATCATGTTGGAATAATGCAAAAAATTGTATATGTTTGTGCCAAAGTAATGTACAAAATTATGAATATTTCAGGCTCGGAAGCCTTATCAAACGCAGCGAGTGCTTTTGTGGGACAAGTAGAAGCTCAAATTATGATTAAGCCATATTTAGCAACAATGACGATGTCCGAATTGTTAGCCTCAATGACGGGTTCAATGGCTTGCATTGCCGGCGGAGTTATGGCAATGTATATCGGTATGGGTATTCCTGCTGAATATTTGCTTTCTGCTAGTATAATGGCAGCCCCTGGGGCTTTGGTTATTTCAAAAATTGTTTTTCCTGAAACTGAAGAATCTCAAACAAAAGATGACGTTAAAATTGAAGTAAAACAAACTTATGTAAATTTAATTGATGCGATTGCACATGGAGCGTCAGACGGAATGAGAGTTTCCATTAATGTTATTGCGATGCTAATTGCATTAATTGCCCTTATACATATGGTTGATTGGGTTTTAGGCTATATTGGTTTGTTTTTGGTTAATATTTGTCATTTGCCTTCACAATTTTTAGGTATAGATTTTGCAAATTTATCAATGAAAGAAATTTTGGGGGCTATTTTCTCAGTATTTGCATTTATTATGGGAGTGCCATTCAGTGAAGCTTCAACAGTTGGTTCACTAATGGGAACAAAATTGGTGTTTAATGAGTTTATTGCTTATATGGATTTATCCCAGTTACAATCAACATTATCTGCAAAAAGTGTAATAATAGCTAGCTTTGCATTATGTGGGTTTGCAAATTTGGGTTCAATAGCAATTCAAATTGGTGGAATTGGAGAATTAGCCCCAACAAGAAGAAAAGATTTAGCTAAACTTGGATTTAAAGCTCTTATTTGTGGAACTTTGGCATCTTATGTTTCGGCGTGTATTGCCGGTATTTTATTATAAAGGGATTCAAAATTTAAGGATAATGAACTTTCATTCGGCAATTCTTACAGTCGAATGAAAGTTTATATTTTTGTCCTTTTTCATCAACCAAAAATATTGGTTCGGCTAATTTTTTCCCTGTTTTAGAACAATAGCCTAAAGAATATTTTATACAGTGTTTAGTTTCCATAACTTGTTTGTTTTTGGTGTTCTGGCTTGGATGTTCTAGCCCATATTCTTCAACTTTTGCCCCACATTTTTCATAAAATCTTTTTGCTTTTTCATTTGTGATATTAAAAGTGAAATCTAAATTATTTTTGATGAAATTTTTGTAATTTATGGGTTGTTGTTTTTTTATTTTGTAATTTTTTAATCGAATTTCTACAAAATTTTCAATTAATTTGCGTCTAATTTCATTTATTTCATTAATTTTTATGAAAGGAACGTTTTTTGCGTTTATTGTTATTTTTTCTACGAAAAATTCGGTAGACCCCATTTTGCATAATTGTTTTTCTATGTTCTCTTTAGCTTTGTCTAAATTTTGAGCTTTTTCATAATTATTGTTTATTTTTAATGTGTATTGATTTTGTTCTTCATCTTCGATTGATAAAGTTAATTCTGTTTCATCAATATTAACAATCAGATTTACCGCAATTTTCCTAACTATATTGTTTGATTCCAAATTTTTATTAAATTCGTAATCAAAGTTTCTGTAAATTTTAGTTCCAACCTTAATTTTATCCATCGAATTTGGATAAAACCAGTTGTTTTGAATTTTTTCTATTTTTGTTCCGCAAAGTTCGTTGTTTTTGTCAAAAAAACTTATACCGTCATTTTTTTTCAAAATATTGTTGTTGAGAGAAAAGCAAGATTGTTTAATTTGTGATACTGTTCCTTCCAATTCTCCTTTATTTTTTGGAGTATCAAAAGAGGTTATATTTTTATGTCTGCCGCTTAAAAAATAATCACAAAAACCTCTATTGAAAGTTTTATCTAAATCAGGTTCAAATGTAATTTTGCTAACTCCTATCGAAGCTCGTTTTAACCCTTTTTTAGCTATTATTTCATCTAATTTTTGTCTATAAAAACTAACTGTATTTTTTATATAATTTTCGTCCTTTAGTCGTCCTTCAATTTTGAAAGAGGACACCCCTGCATCAATAAGTTCTTCTAAATGACTTGAAGCATTGAAATCTTTTAAACAAAGTAAATGTTGATTTTCTACAAGTTTTTTTCCTTTTGAATCAATAAGTGAATATTTTTTCCGACAAGGTTGAGCACATTCACCACGATTAGCCGAACGACCACCAATTGCGTAACTTAAATAGCACTGACCGCTGTAAGAAACACACAACGCTCCTTGTATAAAGGTTTCTAATTCAATATTTGTATTTTGTCCTATTTCTTTAATTTCGTCTATTGATAATTCTCTGGCAAGTATTGCCCTTTCAAATCCTACTTTTTCTAAGAAGGTAACTTTGTCTAAAGAAGCGTTATGGCATTGTGTGCTTGAATGTAGCGGAATTGGGGGTAGCTCCATTTCTAACAATCCCATATCTTGTATGATAATAGCATCAACTCCTATTTTATAGAGTTTTTCGATTAAGTTTTTTGCGGGTGTTAATTCATCGTCAAAAAGAACAGTGTTTATTGTCACAAAAACTTTGACTCTGAATTTGTGAGCGTATTCAACGATTTCGTTTATATCTTCTAAAGAGTTTCCTGCATTTTTTCTTGCACCAAAGCAGCTTGCTCCTATATAAATAGCATCAGCTCCGGAATTTATTGCAGCAAAAGCACAAGACTTGTCTTTTGCGGGTGCTAAAAGTTCAATTGGAAAATCTCGTTTCATAAAAAAAGTATAGGCTAAAATTTTAGTTATGTAAAATATTTGCCTTTTTGGGTAAATAATATAAACTGTTAAATGGAGTGTCGTATGAAAAAGATTTTGTCTATCATCGCAGTTTTATTGTTTAATACTACATCTGCTTTTGCTTTGCCAATGAGCGGAACTGTTTCTGCTGACTATGATTTAAGCTTTGAATCTATCATTAAACGCAAATTTAGTGAAATTATGGAAATATCAAAAGTATTTGAAAAAAATGATGATTTCTTTTACCAAAGACGCTTTAAACCGGTTTATATGCTTTCTTTACACGAGTTGTACAGCAAAAAACCTTTGTTGAAGAGTAATGTAGAAAAGCGAAAAATTCCAAATACTTACAATTTGTCTTTAAACAATGATGCAACTGGTGTTCAAAACGAAATTTCATTTTCATCTGATAATTTAAAATCAAATGTAAAAGAAGTGGCTGTTATTGAAAAAAAAGATGAATATGTTTCTTCAAAAGCCGAATATGAAACACTTATTTCGCAAAATCCTGATAGAATAGAATTGCTTTATAAATATGCTCAATTTTTATATTTTAATAAGAAGTATGCTGAATCAATTATTGTATTGAACAATATTATTCAAAAAGATGATAGTTTTGTTTTGGCATCATATACGTTGGGTAATATTTATTTTGATATGGGAAATTATAAAGATGCTATTAAGGCAAATATTAACGTAATCAAAAAAAATCCTTATTGTGCGGATGCATATTTTAATATCGCATCAGCGTTAGAAAAAATGCATAAATTTAATTTGGCGATAGATTACTATAATAAATGTTTAAGTCTGAATGAAAATGATGAACAGGCACAAAAAGCCTTACAAAGGCTTGAACAGTTGACGTATATTCCATATTAGTAGAAGGAGAAATTAATGAAAAAGAAAGCATTTTCAATAGCAGAGGCTTTAATAAGTTTGGCAATTATTGGTATAGCTATGGGTGCAGCTGCACCATTAATATCAAAATCTCTTAAGGGAACAAGTGTCGAAGCTTCTTCTAAATGGTTTTTTACAAGAAATGCAGCTAATATAACTAGACCCGCAGGCAATGTCGGTATAGGTGTTTCAATGAATGCAGACCCGACTGCTAAATTAGATGTAAAGAGTTCAACAAGCAATATTCCCGGATTAAAGCTTACAGTTCCGAGTGGTATTACTACAAATATACTTGAAATAAATAAAGCGTTGCAATCAGTTTTTAGTATAAATAATTTAGGTTTAACAAAAACTAAAGGATTGGAAATTAACTATCCTGATCAATCAAGAGGAGGGATTAACTATTTAACCACTTGGAAAGAAGGTTATACAACAGGAGCAGCTACAGCGACAAATTGGCGTCATATTTTAACCAGAGATGGGGGCTTATATGTCAGAAACGCAAATGATTCGACAAATGCTCCTTTAGTGGTTCAAAATGATGATAATGAAAACTTGTTGATTTTAAGAAAAGATGGTTCTTTTTCTGTTGGGCAAAGAGAAGTTGGGGCAGGCTTAAATTCTTATAAAATGTTTTTAACTGCACGTGGAAGTTTAAATATTGTTGCCCCAACAAGAGAAGAAGCAGGTGGTGACGATTTAGAGATTAGAAACGATACAAGAGCTTTAAGTATCAGATATCCGCAAGATTCAGATGCGAGTATTGATTGTTGTAAGCGCATTGACGGTACTCATACAATTGGCGATGGGGTTACCGAAACAGCGTTTTTTAACTCAAATGGTTCTTTATACATAAATTCGATAAATATGCGTAGCGAGAACGATTGGGCAGGTCATGCGATTGAAGTTCGTACGGGGGTAACACCCAGAGCGTGGATAAATACTGATGGGCAGTTGGTTCTTAGACCAAAATCAACTGCAAAAGGTGATTATGCTTTGATTATTGGAAAATCACAAGAAGAAGAAAATAACAGCACAAATGCTTGGATTAAAAAAGATGGTACTGCTTGGTTTAAAGGAAATGTTTCTGTTGACGGGACAATAGCTAACGCTGATTTGGATACAAAACTTGCAAAAGTTAATAAAGAATTGACTGAAACTAAAGAAGTAATAGCTTTGCTTAAACAACAAAATGAACTCATGCAAGAAAAAATTGTTGCTTTAGAAACAACTTTAGCCGCATTTCAAGTTCAAAACCACATAGCGAAAAATTCTGAAAATAAGTTGCTAGGGATTTTAAAATAATAGAAACAACGTCATTCTGAGGGAGTGAATGAACCCTAATGAAATGAGCTTTAATTTTTTAAGCTGTCTGGTTGTGAACCTGCATGTGCAGGCGAAGAATCTCATGGAATATAGACTCTATTCGGGGAGATCCTTCGCTAACGCTCAGGATGACGGAAAATATTTTTAATAAAAAACACGTCATTCTGAGGGCTTTAGCCCGAAGAATCTCATGGAATATAGACTCTATTCGGGGAGATCCTTCGCTAACGCTCAGGATGACGGAAAATATTTTTAATAAAAAATACGTCATTCTGAACCCCCTTGTGGGGTGAAGAATCTCGCCACACAAAGTCACGAGATTCTTCGCTACGTTTCACTCGCTCAGAATGACGGGTAGGCTTGCGGTGGTGAGATTCTTCGGGGTTCACAAGTTCACCCCTCAGAATG
>JAFQTK010000042.1 GCA_017409065.1 bacterium | reverse complement strand
GAAGCTAAAGATGTAAAAAATGTAGAAGGTAATGAAAATTAATGAAGCTTAGCGAATTTGATTATGAGTTACCGGAAGAATTGATTGCTCAATTCCCAGCACAAAAGAGGGATTATTCAAAGCTTTTAGTGTTGGATAAGTCTTCAGGTGAACGTCAACATAAGCATTTTTACGACATTGTAGACTTTTTTGATGAAAATGATGTACTGGTTTTGAACAACACTAGGGTTATCCCTGCAAGATTATTTGCAAAAAAAACAACAGGTGCAAATATTGAAATATTCTTGCTGAAAGAAGTCAAATCTCAACACTGGGAAGTGCTTTTAAGACCTGCAAAAAGAGTTAAGGTCGGAGATGTTTTGGTAATCAGTGAAGATTTGTCAGTTGAGCTTATTGAAAAATATGAAGATGGGAAGTCTTTAGTGAAATTACTTTATCAAGGAAATATCTTCGAAATTCTTGATAAAGTCGGTAAAATTCCGCTACCGCCATATATTGAAAGAAAAATGACGGATGATGATTTTGCTAAGCTTGATTATGAACGTTATCAAACTGTTTATGCAAAAAATAAAGGCTCTGTTGCTGCACCTACTGCGGGTTTACATTTTACGGAAGAGATTCTTGAAAAGTTGAAAAATAAAGGTGTTCAGGTTTGTTATGTTACTTTGAATGTAGGTTTGGGTACTTTTAAGCCTGTTAATGCTGAAAATATTGAAGACCATAAAATGGATAACGAGGCTTTTGAAGTTTCAGAAGAAACTGCAAAAATTATTTCAGAGGGGATGTCCGCAGGAAAGCGAATTGTTGCTGTCGGAACAACTTCAACAAGAACATTGGAAACAGTTTTCCAAAAATACGGTGAAATAAAGGCTGTGAAAGATAGTTCTGAGATGTTTATTTATCCGGGGTATGAGTTTAAAGTTGTTGATGCATTGATTACTAATTTTCACTTGCCAAAGTCTACGTTGATTATGTTGGTTAGTGCGTTGGCGGGCAAAGAGAATATTTTTGCAGCATATAAAAATGCCATAGAAAACAAATATCGTTTTTATAGCTATGGTGATTGTATGTTTATAAAATAATTTTTGTAGTAGGATATACTTCTTGTCTTTTTTGTGAGCTTTTTGTTATAATGTTGAAATGGAAAAAGAAACAGTTCATGCAGAGTTAGAGCAAAAAAATCAGATATCGTTGAAAAAAAATAATGTAGACGATTTATTTCTTAATCTTAGTGAAAATCCTGTCGGGCAAGAAAATAAGGATTTTCGTTTGCAATTGAGTACTATATATCAGTTGTTTGAGGATGAGTTTTCTGATTTATTTGCAACTCCGAATTTACCTTTTAGAAATACTGATTTCTATTTTATGTTGGATAAATCTGACAAAATAAAAGTTTTTGTTACTCCAACAAATAATTTTGACTTTTATGCTAAGAATAAAGGCTCATTGTTCAGATTTAGTTCTGAGTACATCGAAATCAACGGAAAACAAACTTGTGGTTATATTATTCCGTTGGATATGATTTGGGATTATTTCACTCAATTGGATGGAATTGTTGATTTTGAAGCTGGTAGTGAGAGTTTTAATTACATTAACAGGTTGACTCAAACTATATTAAAGTTGATAGAAAAATTGTATTTTATTCCGGCTGTTGAAGAAAAAGAAAATACGTTTAAGGTCGTTTGGGAATTATTTATTAAAAATAGAGATGCTATGCGTCTTTTGAATAATGTAAAAAAAGACTCAAAAGACGAGTATTTTATTGATGAGGTTGATACAAAAAATAAAATAGACAAAATAATTGCTAATTATGTTAACTATGTTATTTATAAATTTTTAGGTATAAAAAACGTTCATTTTAAAGATGCAAAGTCTGCTATTTATTTCACTAAACAAATTGAACACAAAAGATTTTTGCGTTCTGTGGATTTGGCAGAAACAATCGCTCAGTGGTTAGATGAACTTTATATAGGTAAATATGATATTTTACAGTTTATTGAAATTACCAAAGTCGGTGAAGATGATTTTGAGTTAAAAATAAAAATTAAAAATAAATTAACTCAAGAAGTAGCTTTGTTGGATGATTTGATGAATCAGAAGCCAATTTTTGAAATGGATATAGAAACTGTTTCTCAAATTATAGAAAAGCAGTTGCGTTATGCTCACCGTTATATGCCTGAAATTGAAGATATTTTGGATGGGGACAATAATTATTCGCTTCATATGCATTTGAATGAAGTCTATAAAATTATGACTCAGACAATTTATTATCTTAATAAGGCGAACATTGAAGTTATTTTGCCGGAAGGGCTTGATAATATAGTTGTCCCCAGAGCTTCAATTAATGCTAAAATTAAAGCTAATAGAGGTTCTGAATTACAAGCTTTGCTTAATTCAAATCACCAAGATACTTTAGTATTGGATGAAATTATGTCTTTCTCTTATACTATTGCAATTGGTGATGAAAGGCTGAGTGCCGAAGAGTTTGAAAAATTAGCCAAAACAGCAGAAGGGTTAATAAAATACAAAAATCAGTATGTACTTATTGATAAGGCTGAAGCTGAAAAATTGCTTAAGAAGGTTAAAAATCCAGATGTTAAGTCTTTGACAAAATTAGATTTGTTGCATGCATCATTGTCAGGTAGTTTGGATGAGTTTGAGTTTGATTATGATACGGCTTTTGCAGAAATTTTAAAAGATATGACTAAAACAGAAGATATTTCTGTTTCTGAAAATTTACAAGGTGTGCTAAGACCGTATCAAGAAAAAGGCTTTAAATGGCTTTACACTAATACCCAAAAGGGTTTTGGCTGCTGTATGGCTGATGATATGGGATTGGGTAAGACAATTCAGGTTATTAGTTTAATAGTAAAACTCAAAGATGAGAAGAAACTAAAAAATCCTGTATTGGTTGTTTGTCCTACCACATTGGTCGGTAACTGGGTTAAAGAGCTGAAAATGTTTGCTCCGTCACTTAAGGCTTCTGTTTATCACGGGCTTGAACGTGAATTGGATACAAAAGCGGATATCGTTATTACGACATATGCAATTTTAAGAATTGATATAGAAAAACTCAAAAAACAAACTTGGGGTGCATTGATAGTCGATGAAGCTCAAAACATTAAAAATCCTGATACATCTCAAACACAGGCGGTTAAATCATTGAAGTCCAATATTAAGATTGCAATGACAGGTACTCCTGTTGAAAATAGATTGAATGAATTATGGAGTATTTTTGATTTTATAAATAAAGGGTATCTAGGTTCTTTAAGAGATTTTCAAAAAAGTTACGCTATTCCGATAGAAAGGTTTAAAGAAATTAAACGTGCAGATAAACTCAGATTATCTGTTTCTCCGTTCGTTTTAAGAAGATTAAAGACTGACAAAAATGTTATAGCAGATTTACCTGAAAAAGTTGTTATGGACGAGTATTGCTACTTGGCTAAACAACAAGCTGTGTTATACCAAAAAGTTTTGGAAGATATTATGGGGGAAATTTCGCAAGTTAGCGGAATTAATAGACGAGGCTTGATTTTTAAATTAATAACTGCTTTGAAACAGGTTTGTAACCATCCTTATCAATATTTGAGATCAGGTGATTTGAATAAAGAAATGTCTGGCAAAGCTGAAAAATTTATTTCCTTGTTGAATGGAATTAATGAAAATAACGAAAAGACATTAGTATTTACTCAATATAAGGAAATGGGACACTTGTTAACCAATATTATACAAGATGAAATGGGCTATGAACCTTTATTTTTCCACGGTTCATTAACTCGTTCTCAACGTGATGAGATGTTGGATAAATTCCAAAATGATGATAGTGTAAAAACTATGATTTTATCTTTAAAAGCAGGCGGAACCGGTTTAAACCTAACGAGTGCAACAAATGTTATTCACTATGACTTGTGGTGGAACCCTGCGGTTGAAGACCAAGCGACAGATAGAACATACCGTATCGGACAAGACAAAAATGTAATGGTTCATAGGTTGATTACATTATCAACGTTTGAAGAAAAAATTGATGAAATGATTAAGGCGAAAAAAGAGCTTGCTGATTTGGCGGTATTTGAAGGTGAAAAGATTATTACCGAACTTTCAGACCAAGAAATTTATGATATCTTCTCGCTATCTGGTTAAAAAAGTAATAAAAAAGCTGATTTAAATCAGATTTTTTTTATATTAAAACCATTCGCCGGCTTTTTTCTTAACTTTGCCGGTTTTTAAGGTCCAGTATGTTCAGCTATTATCTTCCGGCCAATAGTCTATTTTGGGGCTGGTTCTAACTCAAATTTTCCTTCAGCTTGTGTAATTTTAACCGCATTAGATAGAACTGATTGAGCTTTTTTTAGTTTAGTAACAGTAATTTTATCATTTTTGTTAGACATCAGAGTTGGTGTTTGGGATTTGCGATGCAACAGGCACCGAAAATGCAGTTTTTGTTTCTGAAACAATATAAGAATTGAAGTTCATAAGTTTCTCCCTTTCTATTTTCTGATTGTCAACCTTTCTAAAAAACGTACAAATCTAGTTAATTTGGGTTCTGTTTCTCTTGTAATCGAATCAACCAGGATAGTTTGAGTTCCTGCCAATTGACCAGCTAATATGTCAGTTAAGGGTCTATCTCCAACCATTATTGCATTTTTAGGCTCTATATTTTTTGATTTTAGATATTCAAGTAGTGATTTTGGATTGGGCTTGTTTGCATGCCCGATGACATCAATGCTACATTGAGATTTTGCTTTTTCAATGTATTCAAGTCTTTTATTGTTACTTAAAATTGCAACGCAGAATTTTTCGCTCAATTTATCAAACATTTCCAAAACCCAAGGTTCAAAAGAGCCACTTTTGGAAGCCATAACAGTACTGTCTAAATCAAAAAGTATTGCTTTTATTTCTTTTTGTTCCAGTTCTTCAATTTTTATATCTTTAACAGACAACAAATTATAATCAGGTTTTAAAAGCATTTTGCCTATCTTTCGTTTTTTATGCCAATAGTTCTGGCTATTGCATATTTATATTCAATCGGTGTTTGCGAAAAATTCAAAACGAGTTCATCATTTGTGTTTGCAACATCAATATTATCCCCGTTTTTGTCAATGATTGATGTAACTTTTGTTGTGAATTTTTCACTAGGTGTAATTATTTCAATCTCATCACCCAAAAGCAGTTTGTTTTTGACTTTTACTAAGTAGCCGTTTTCCTGTTTATCCCAAAATTCACACAAGAAATCAGCCCCTGCCAAGCCTTTAGATATATCATAGCTGTAACCGTCTGAGTTAGGTTTCCCAACGTAGAAGCCTTGAGTGTATCCTCTGTTTCCAACTTTTCTAAGTTCGTCATATAAGTCGGAAAATTCAGAAATACCTTTATCACAATATCTGTCAATAGCCTCTCTGTATGCTTTTGCAACCGCAGAAACATAATAAAGACTTTTTGTTCTTCCTTCTACTTTCAAGCTATCTACGCCCGCATCAATAAGCTGTGGAATATATTCGATTAAGTTTAAATCTTTTGGGCTTAAGATATGAGTGCCTCTTTCATCTTCATTTATTTCAAAAGGTTGGTCAGGTCGAGTTTTTTCAATTAAATTGTAACTCCATCTGCAAGCTTGGGCACAACCACCGTGGTTTGCTTTTCTTTCTCCTTTTGTCATATAGTCGCTTAGTAAGCATCTGCCTGAAAAAGATACGCATTGAGCCCCGTGTACGAATACTTCCAATTCCATATCAGGGACTTTTGATTTTATTTCCGCAATTTCAGCAATAGAAAGTTCTCGTGCCAAAATTGCACGAGTTGCACCCAAATCTTGCCAAAACTTAACGGTTTCGTAGTTTAAAATATTAGTTTGTGTGCTTACATGAAACTCTGTATTTTTTAAATGTTTTTTTGCTACGTTGTAAATACCAAAATCTGAGAAAATAATCGCATCAGGATTTGCATCAGATATGATTTCGAAATTAGCTTCAAGATTTTTAATATCACTGTTAAACGCAAATATGTTCAAAGTCATGTATGCTTTTGCACCGAGTTCATGTGCTAAGTCTATCGATGATTTTAAGTTTTCAGCAGTGATAATTTCACCTTTTCTCATTGAACGTAAGCTGAAATCTCCCAATCCGAGATAAACAGCATCTGCACCATATTTAATCGCATATTCCAGTTTTTCTTTGTTGCCTGCCGGCATTAATAATTCAGGTTTTTTCATAGTATGAATATTTTATAAAAAAATTTTAACTTAATCAACAGGTGATTTTTCTAAAATAAAAGTAACAGGACCGTCGTTTATTAGTGCAACATCCATCATAGCACCAAATACCCCTGTTTTAACAGGTACTGATTTGCTCAATAATTCGCAAAATTCTTCGTAAAGTTTGTTTGCTTTGTCGGGAAGTTCTGCATTATCAAAGCTTGGACGTGTGCCTTTTTTGCAATTGCCGGCTAAAGTAAATTGCGACACGACCAGAATTTCTCCTTTTATATCCTGTATAGACAAATTCATTTTGTTATCTTCATCTTCAAAGATTCTCAGTTTTAGTAGTTTTTCGGAAAGCCATTTTGCTTGTTCAATGGTGTCCCCTTTTTCTACCCCAAGTAACACCATGATTCCTTTTCCTATTTTGCTGTATAGTTTGTTGTCTATCGTTACTGATGATTCTTTTACTCGTTGTATGACAAGTTTCATTTAATCCTTTCCAGTAGTTGTATATTCCACTTAAGTCGTTTTATTCCTGTTATGTATAATTCTTCAAAACATTTGCAAATATTGAGCATTGATTCTGTATCCAAAGATGAATTTGTTTGAAAAACTGTTTGCAATAAATTTTGAAATAATGAAGTTGATTCTTTGTATAAATCTGAAATTTGAGTGTATTTGTGTTGTATTTTTATTGTTTCGTTTATTAGTGTTTTAAACTCAGTTAGTACAATCTTGTTTATGTTATTTTCTTTGAGATTTTTTGTTGTGTTCTCAAAAAGTGGAAATTTTGATTCAATATCATTGATAGCCATTTTTAGCGTTGTTATTTCTTTTTTTATGTATTCAAAATCAAAAGCATTTTTTTGAGTATTTGAGTTTATAACTTCATCAATAGCAATGTTTGGAAAATTTTCAACCAAATTTTCCAGATTTGCTGATTTAAAATTCTCAAGGTTTGCACCTTTGGTTGATAAATTATAAAGGTCAACATGTTTTGAGTGCTTTTGAGCAAATGATTTATAATATTCACAAAACATTGCAAATACATGCGAAGTCGGAATTTCTTCTCCTGTAACGCTTTTAATAGTAATTAGTTGTTCGTTAAGTGAGTCTATTTTTTCTTGAAAGTCTTTTTGTATTTTTTCGTCATCAACCTGTTTGTGTCCAAATAAATTTTCTTTGTGTTTTTCGTAGTTTCGGATATACACGGACCAACCTGATTCGTCTTTTTTACATTTTATTTCATTCATCGGTGAATTTTTACTGTAACATTCGCCATCAATGTATGCAAGGTCTTGCCCCGCAAGTATTATTGGATTACAGCCTAAGTAAAGAGCTGAAAATAACGCATTATATGCAACTGTTCCTTTGGTTTCAAAATTCTCATTTTGTAATGAAAAAAGGTTTTCATATATCCTGTTTGCAGGGTTTTCAATAGAAGATGAAATGAATTTATTCTTAAAGGGAAGTCCTAGTACTGCTTTGTTTACATAAGGCTCTGCGATAAGGTTTGTTTTTTCGATTCCAAAGTCTTTTACAAGATTTGTTGCATCAAATCTTTCTATTAGTGATACAAAATCAGGAATTATGCCTGATTTGTTTAGTGTCGCTAACGAACTTGATACCCCAAATAAAGCAAATTTATTTCTGTATTTTTTGATAGTTTCTATATTGTCGCTTAGGCTTGGACCTGCAGCTGCAATTACAGCCGGAATATTTTTTAATACGTTTTTTAATGCTGCAATCGGTGTGCAGGCATTTAGAACTGGTGTATTATTTAAAACACTGTATAAATATCCGTATCCGTATTTTGCTTTTTGGTTTTCATTAGATGTTGCGATGCTTTGCAATACTCCAAGTTTTTTTATAAGTTCGTTTAATTCAACTTTGAGCTGCGTTTTGTGATATTGTGAAGCTAATAATGCTGTTTTAGAATTGAGTGAAAAATGGTTGTAAAATATAGTTTCGAGCATGTCTAAGCTTGAGGTAATAAATACGTTTGGTTTATTTAAAATTTCTGAAAAATCTACCATTTCTAATGCAACTCTAAGTAACTCTATATTGGGTTCATAAAGAATAGTAGTTCCATTTGATACTTTAGCTGTTTGCATTAATAAGTATCCGAATCCTGTTCCGAATACAACATGTATAGACGTGTTTAGGTTATGAGATAAGGAATTGACTATTCGTTCAGCTTCTGCTTGAGCCCCGGACTGTTCATTGATTGGGATTCCGTTAATTGCGAGGTTGGGTTCTTGAGCCTCCGTGTAGGTCATTTCAATTTGTGATTTAAGCTCTGTAATTGCCTCTATTTTATTGCATAAATCAGAATCATATTTTCTTATATATGAAAGGTTTTTTGCTAATATTTCGTTTATATTGTTCATTATTTAATTATACATTCAGTTTTATTTGTAGTCATTTTGTAACATTTCTTTTAAATCAAGATTTTTTCTTTAAAATAGCTTGAAATTTATTTATGTTTTGTTTAGCATTAAGAAACCTAGACAATTATAAAAGGAAGAAAGAGATGAACCCGATAATTAAAGAATTAGAAAAACAATACTTGGATAAAGAATTGCCGGAATTGAATCCTGGTGATACAGTTAAAGTTTTCGTAAGAATCGTAGAAGGAAACAAAGAAAGAACACAGGCTTTCGAAGGAACTATCATTAAAAAACGTGGTTCAGGCGTTGGCAAAACTATCACTGTAAGAAAAATATTCCAAGGTGTAGGTGTAGAAAGAGTGTTCCCAGTTTACTCTCCACGTATTGAAAAAATTGCTGTACTAAGACGTGGTGAAGTAAGAAGAGCTAAACTTTACTACTTGAGAGAACGTTCAGGTAAAGCTACTAGAATTAAAGAAAAACTCGAAAAAAGATAAGAAGATTTTACTAATGTCACATATACATTGGTATCCAGGACATATCGCCAAGGCTGAGAGAAAGTTAAAAGAACAACTCAGCCTTGTTGATGTTGTAATAGAAGTTTTAGATGCACGTATTCCACATAGTAGTATCTATCCTGATATAAAAAGGCTTCTTGGCGAAATCCCTCGATTAATTATTTTGAATAAATCTGATTTGGCTGATGATGTCAAAACTAAGCTCTGGATAAAAGAGTTGAAGGAACGAACAGGGCATGTCGTTGTTGCGTCATCTTCGCATAAAGGAAATGATTATTCTGTTATTGTTAATAAATTAATTGAGTTGGGCAAGCCCAAAATGTTGAAGCTTATGCAAAAAGGATTATTGCCTCGACCTGTAAGAGTAATGGTCGTTGGCATGCCTAATGTAGGAAAGTCCAGTATTATTAATAAATTGATAAAAAAAGCAAAAACAAAAACCGGAGCAAAAGCGGGTGTTACTCGTATGCAACAATGGGTCAGAGTTAATCCTCGTATTGATTTGTTGGATACACCGGGGATTATACCTCTAAAATTAGATAATCAGCTTATTGCTCAAAAATTAGCCTTTGTAAATTCTGTTAGTGAAAATGCTTATCAGAATGAAGAAGTTGCAAATGAATTGATTCAGATTCTTTGTCAAAAATATAAAGAGAAATTTTATGAATATTATAATCTTGAAGCTGATAAAGAAGCTACATTGGAGAATATTGCTTTAGCCAGAAATTGGTTGGTGTCCGGTTCTGCTCCTGATATAACTAGAACAGCTGCATATATTTTAAAAGATTTTAGGGACGGAAAAGCAGGAAAATTCACACTGGATGATATAGATGAGTGAATTGATTCAATTCGATAAGAATAATAAAACAAAGAGTTTTTTGATTGGAACTGATGAGGCCGGTCGTGGACCTGCTGCAGGTGGTGTTTTTGCGGCTGCTGTTTGTTTTGTAAATGAACCAAGTGGGTTGCTTGATTCCTTGAATGATTCAAAAAAACTTACTGAGAAAAAAAGAGAAGAGTTATATGATGTAATAATTGAAAATTCTGTTTATTCAATCTGTGAGTCTACCGTGTTTCAAATTGAAAAAATGAATATATTGAATGCGTCATTAGATGCAATGAAAAGAGCTTGTGAAGACGTAATAAATCAGTTGGCTAGTAGTGATGTTGAAGTATTTGTTGATGGAAATAAATTTATCAAAAACTTCAGTTATCAACAAAAGTATCTGATAAAAGGGGACTCAAAGTCTGCATCAATTGCTGCGGCAAGTATTTTGGCGAAGGTTACTCGGGATAGAGTTATGAAAGACTTGGATAAAGAATTTCCTCAATACTGTTGGGCTTCAAACAAGGGGTATCTTTCTAAAACTCATATTGAAGCTATAAAAAAATATGGTATTACCGAACATCACCGAAAATTGTTTGTACGAAAAATACTGCAAAATAATGAATCTGCTACCCAGTTAAAGCTCGTATAACTCTGTAAAAACTTGTTTACAATTAAGCTTTGAGGTGATTTTGTGCTAAAATTGTTTGTGTAGAGGTGTAAATGAAAAAACGTAACAAGTTTTATATATGTTTGGCAATATTAGTTTTCATAGGGCTTATTTGGTCTTTTATTGCCGGTCGAATGATTACAAAAAATTTTCGTGATGAGATTCTTTCAAATGCCCTTCAAAAGCAGAAAGTTCTTGTGCATGGTTTGATTGTTACAGAAACGAAAGATGGAGAAAAATACTGGGAAATTTATGCTGAAGAGGGGCAGTATAATAGTACGGATAAAGTAGTTATACTGAATAACATTTTTGGTAATTTTTATAAAAATGGACAGGTTGTAATGAGTTTTAAATCAGATCAGGGTTCATTGACTGAAGAAACTAAAAAGGTTGTTTTGTACAAAAATTCGTTAATTGTTTATAAAAATGGTGAATATATTTCGGCAGATAGAATTACTTGGAAAGGTAAAGATGAAGAGATAACTGCTGATGGTAATATTTTGATGGAGAAAAAGAACCAAATTAGAATACGGGGTCAGAAAGCTTGGCTGTCACCTGATTGGACAAATTTTAAAATGAAGCAGAGTGTAACAACAGAGCTTTTTGGTGGTGAAGGGATAAAACTATGAAAAAAATAATAGTAATATTTGGGATTTTATTGAGTTGTGCGTTGGTTGCACATTGTGCGGATTTGACAATCCGTTCCGATAAACAATCTTTTAGTGTTGAGGAAAACAAAGGTAAGTTTGAAGGTAATGTTCAAGTCCAACTTGATGATATCCATGTAATGAGTCCATATGCAGAAGTAACTATGGATGCTAAACAAGGTCAATTAGATGAAGCTACATTCTTTAATAGACCTTATGCATATCAAATTAATGGCGGTAAAAAAAGTGAAATTAAATCTAATATTTTGAAAGTTTCACTTTTGAAAAAAGTTATAACTGCCAGTGGTGATTCCCAAACAACTGTTTCTACCGAGAAAAAACCGACACTTACTATCAATGCTGATGAGCAGGAATATAATACAAAAACAAATATAATGACTGCAGTGGGGAAAACGGTTATTGAATATGACAATATAAAAACTTTTTCAGATAATGCACTTGCCAAAATAACAACAAATAGTGAGTTGGAGTATATGGAGTTGAAGGGTAATGCAAAAATTACTCAGGGAACTCAAAATACACTTATGGCTGATAAATTCACATATACTACTGCTACTCAGATTGCTATTTCTAAAGGACATGCTTATACTGATTTGACTTCTGAAAATGGTGATAGAATCCAAGTATGGTCTGATTATCAGCAATATGATAGAAATAAAAATGTTTTAATGGCTAGTGGTAATGTGAGAATACATTACAAGGATTATATTGCAATAGGTCCTAAAGCAACTGTTTTCCCTGATAAAAATACTAACAAATTAAATGAAGTAGTGTTTACGGGAAGAGCTAAAATTACAGAACAAGCTCGTTCAATAGAAGCTGATAAAATTGTTATGTATATGAACCCAAAAGATTTTTATGCAGAAGGTAACGTTGTAACCAGAATTAGAAATTTAAGTAATGTAAAAGACAAAAAAGGAAATTAGAAATGTCATTGAGATTTTTAACATCAGGAGAATCGCATGGTAAATGCCTTAATGCAATAGTTGAAGGGGTCCCTGCAGGTGTTTTTATTGACAAATCATTCATTGACAATGAATTGGCTCGCCGTCAGGTAGGATTTGGTCGTGGCGGAAGAATGCTTATAGAAAAAGATTCTGTTGAAATTATGTCAGGAGTAAGACATGGTGTAGCAATGGGTTCACCTATTTCATTGGAAATTAAAAATAAGGATTGGGAAAATTGGCAAATTCCAATGAATACTGCTCCTCAAGATTTAGATGATGAAACCGTGTTGGCACAAATTAAATCAAAAAAGATAACAAAGCTTCGTCCCGGACATGCAGATTGTGCAGGAGCGTTGAAGTATAATTTTGACGATGTAAGAAATGTTTTGGAACGTTCATCCGCTAGAGAAACAACGACAAGGGTCGCAGTTGGAGCGATAGCCAAATTAATTTTAAAAGAATTTGGAATTTGTGGTTTTTCTCATGTCGTATCAATAGGTTCTGTTGCAGCTGATTGTTCGTACTTGAGTTATAAAGAAATTGCATTAAAAGCAGAAAATTCTGATTTGCGTTGTGCTGATGATGTGGCTTATGAAAAAATGAAAACAGAAATTGTTGCCGCAGGTGAACAAGGAACAACGTTGGGTGGGAAAATTCAAATTGTTTTTGAAAACTTGCCTATTGGACTAGGGTCTTATGTCCATTGGGATAGAAGGTTAGATGGTCGGTTGGCACAAGCTTTGATGTCTATTCCTGCTGTAAAGTCAGTTGAAGTCGGATTAGGTGTAAAATCAGGCGATTATTTAGGTTCAAAAGTTCATGATGAAATTTTTTATGAACAAGGGAAAATTGTCAGAAAAACAAATAATGCCGGTGGTTTAGAAGGCGGAATGACTAATGGTGAGCCGTTGGTATTAACTATTACAATGAAGCCTATTCCCACAATGAAAACGCCGTTGAAATCTATTGATTTAGAAAGTAAAATGCCGATAGATGCACATTTTGAAAGAGCAGATGTTTGTGCAGTTCCGGCTTGTGGTGTTGTCGCAGAATCTATGGTTGCTTATGTTTTAGCTGAGGCTTTCTTAGAAAAATTTGGCAGTGATAATTTAACTGATATAAAGTTTGCTGTTGAAAATTACAATAAGCGTTTGGGGTTGTTGTAATGGCTAATATTATTGCTTTGACAGGAATGATGGGGAGTGGAAAATCCTCTGTTGCTGCAGAGTTGGTGAAATTTTTTCCAAATTGGAAGCTTGTTGAACTGGATTTTGAAATTGAAAAAAATCAACAGCTGACTATCAATGAAATATTTGCACAAAAAGGAGAAGCTTACTTTAGAAATGTGGAGTCAGCTTTGTTGGCTGATTTTCTTACGGTAGAAAATACTATTATTTCTTTAGGTGGTGGAGCTTTTTTGTCTGAAAAAAATAGGAAAGTTCTTGAAAAAGAAGCTTTTACGGTTTATTTGGCAGCAAATGCAGAAACAATATATAATCGAATAAAAAATGATTCGAGTCGTCCATTGCTTAAGTCGGATGATGTTTTGAATCGTATTGCAGAAATATTAGATATGCGTAAACCTGTTTATGAATTGGCAGATTCTACCGTAATAACAGATGATAAAAATATAAATGAAATAGTTTATGAAGTTTTGGAGAAGTATCAACAATGGAAACTAAATTGCCGGATGTAAGTGTTAATATTAATGAAAAATCAGCATTTGATTATCCGATTTTTATCGGTGAAAATTTGTTGAAAAATGCTCAGCTGTACGTTTCCAGCTACACAAAGGCTTCTAAATTTTTGATTGTAACAAATAAGACCGTTGCTAACTTGTACCGAGAATCATTAAATATACAAAATGCAGAATGGATGGTTCTTGAAGATGGAGAGCAGTATAAAAATTTCGATACATATAAACTCATTATGGATAAAGCATTGGAAATGCGTTTGGAACGAAAAGATGCATTCATTGCTTTTGGTGGTGGTGTAGTAGGTGATATTACAGGATTTTGTGCTGCAACTTATTTGCGTGGTATTGATTTTATACAAATTCCAACAACTTTGTTAGCTCAAGTTGATTCTTCTGTTGGTGGGAAAGTTGCGATAAATACTCAGTTTGGGAAAAATCTGGTTGGGGCATTTTATCAGCCTAAGTTGGTTTTAGCTGATACTTCAACCCTTTGTACTTTGGATAAAAGACAGTTTAAGACCGGTTTGGCTGAAGTTGTAAAATATGCGTTTATTGAAAAAACTGCAATGTGTAATTTTAATTTTTTAAACTTTTTGTTAGATAATTCTGAGCTGATTAAATCAAAAGATTTAGGTATTTTAAAAGAAATGATTAAAATTTGCTGTGAAATTAAGGCTAGAGTTGTGAACGAGGATGAACAGGAAAAAGGGCTTAGAGCTATTTTAAACTTTGGTCATACTTATGCTCATGCAATAGAAAAGGTTACAAATTATACTCATTTTACGCATGGCGAAGCTGTTGCAATTGGAATGAGATTGGTTTTTGACTTGGCAAAAATGCGAAATATGATTAGTTCTGATTATTATAATCTTGCAATAAAACTACTTTCGAAGTTTGCACTTACTTATGTTTTACCGGATTCAACTACGCATGAAGCACTGGTTGAAGCTATGTTGTTTGACAAAAAAGTTCAAGATAATAAAGTTCGATTCGTATTGCCTGTTGATGTCGGTAAAGTTGTGATAACATCAGACGTTATGTTGTAAGTAAAAATAAGATAGTTAAAAGCAGCTCTATGAGCTGCTTTTTTTGCTTTTGTTAATTTTTGTTAACCAAAAAAGCAATTTTCAAACGTTAAATGTTTTTATTTAGATAAGAGAGTTTAAAGAGAGATAGAGGATTTTTTGTATGACAACAAGAGTAAACAATCCAACACCTGTAAATCCGCAGTGCAGCCCGGGTTGTAAATGCGGAAAACCCAAAAAAACAGGTAAGACAGGTGGCACAGAACCAAAAGTTCCTGCACAACCGGCAGACGGTCAGGGAAATGGCACTATCTGGGGCCAGCAGCAACCCAGACCGGTAGCAGTTGTACCTAGTGGATATGTGCCGGTACAGCCTCAACAAAATCAAAATTCAGGCTGTGGTTTTTGGTCGGCATTAGGTAACGGGCTTAAAAATGTATTTTGCGGTCTTGGCAAGGGGCTTCTCGGAGCGTTATCTTTTACCGGCGGTCTGTTTGGCTTTGGTGGTAATTTGCTTATGGGTGCAGGTAACAGCTTACTGAACTTAGCGGCTTCAGGTGGAGGCGGTTATAATCCCTATGGATTGGCTGGCGGTTTCGGACTTGGCGGTGGCATCGGCGGCTATAATGATATGCCATATGGCTACGGAATGAATGGTATGTTCGGCGGCGGTATGTCGTATAACTATGGAATGAATGGTATGCTCGGCGGCCTGGGTGGTTTGATTCCTATGGGGATAGGTGCTGCACTCGGATATGTTGTTGGCAAAAACAAAAACCATTGTCACGGGCATATAGCTCATCATGGAGGTCATCATCATTCACATTATAGACCACATAATCACAGAGCGCACGGCGGTTGGCATATTTATCATAATCCGATAAGACCGCATGGTTCTCATCATTATGGACTTGCACATATTGGTAATGGTAATAAACCTAACTTCTTGTACGGTTCTTACGGAATGGTTCGACCGACTTGGGGGATAACTCCGGGAAGATTGCACTCAGTACAAGACCCGATAGGACATCATTTTGGTCTGACTTGTTAATCCATAAATTTGCCGTTAAACAAGTCCATAATCATTTTGGCTTGGTCGGAATAAACTTTAGGTTGAGGACGAGATTGCTCGTCCTTTTCTTCTAGTTTTTTTTCATAATATTCAGCTTCTTCATCAGAATTTTCAAGTGATTTGGAAGTTTGTTGTTTTGCTTCTTGTTGGATTGGGCTTGGTTGTGCTATATTAGATTTTTTTTTTGTTCCGGCTTTTATTTCATTTGCCTCGGATTCAGATATTAATATTATTTCGATTGGCATATCTGAATTGCCGAACAATGCTTCCACCGCACCTTTTAATGCACTCATTCTTGCTGTTTCTCTTGATTGTTTTACAAAAATATCTTTTGTGAAACCAATAATTACTTTGTTTGGAGTTATTTTTACAGGACAAGATAAGTTTGCAAAAAACATTTTACTTGGTAAGCTAGAAAAATTGCAAAGTAAAGAATCCCAATACTCTCT
>JAFQTK010000041.1 GCA_017409065.1 bacterium | reverse complement strand
ATAAGTTCTTCAATTGGTTCACCCTCAATAGTAACGATTGCTTTCTTACTAGATTGAGTTCTTCCTACGCTGTAGCCCATTCTCTTTGCGTGAGATGGCATATAAACCGTTCTTACTTTTGTAACTTTTCTGCCAGCAAATGCTGCTTCAACCGCTTGAGCGATTTCAATTTTAGTAGCATCTTTAGCAACTTCAAAAGTATATTGGTTCAAAGTTGTCGCACCCATAGACTTTTCAGTAATGATAGGTCTTTTAAGGATGTCGAATAATTTTTCCTTGTTTGTTCTTGTTTTACTCATTATTTTAACAACCTTTCAGTTATTTCATTTATAGCAGCTTCAGTAATTACAACATTGTTAGCTTCTAATAAATCTTTTACGTTCAAGTTTGAAGGTAAAATAATTTTTACGCTTGGAATATTTCTAGCAGCTAACTCAAGATTTTGGTTTTCTGCTGCTTTAGTATCAGCAATAATAAGAACTTTGCCTTCTAGTTTTAATGATTTTAATGCTTCAACCATCAATTTAGTTTTTGGTTCTGTGATTTCTGAAAAATCTTTAACCACAACTGTTTGGTCAAGTCTAGCAGAAAGAGCTGAGCGTAAAGCTAGTCTTCTTGCTTTTTTAGGCATTGAGAAGCTGTAATCTCTTGGTTTTGGTCCGAAGATAACACCACCACCTGCAAAAAGAGGTGATCTCAATGAACCTGCTCTTGCACGGCCTGTACCTTTTTGTTTCCAAGGTTTTTTGCCGCCACCAGACACTTCTGCTCTTGTTTTAGCACAAGCAGTACCTTGTCTAGCGTTGTTCAATTGTCTTCTTAAAGCTAAGTGCATAACGTGAATGTTTGGTTCTACGCCAAAAACATTTTCGTCAAGGGCGATTTGACCTAAACTTTTTCCGTTTGTACTTAGTAATGATATTTCTTTTGACATTTTCTGTTTCCTCAATATTTCTTACTAAGAGTTCCATTTAACTCTTGACGGTTTTACTGTTACCATTCTGCCTTCGCATCCAGGAACTGCACCTTTAACTAACAACAAGTTGTTTTCTTTATCAACTTTTACAACTGTTAATTTAGTGATTGTAACTTTTTCGTTACCCATGTTACCAGCCATTTTTTTGCCTTTAATAACACGGCCTGGAGTTGTACCTGCACCGATTGAACCCGGAGCTCTGTGGTTTTTAGAACCATGAGCCATTGGTCCTCTTGAGAAATTCCATCTCTTAACGGTACCTTGGAAACCTTTACCGATTGATTTTCCTGTAACATCAACTTTTGCGATATTTTCAAGAACTGACAAATCGATAGATTGTCCAACTTGATAATCAGCAGCGTTGTCGAGTCTGAACTCTTGCAACAATCTGAAGTTATCTAATTTGTTTTTTTGGAGGTGTCCAATTTGTGCTTTTGTAAGGTGTTTTTCTTTAGCAGCACCAACACCTACCTGAATCGCATTGTAACCATCTGTTTCAACGGTTTTTACCTGTGTAATTGTCAAAGGATCAACTTTGATAACTGTAACAGGGATTGCGAGTCCTTGTTCGTCAAAAACTTGGGTCATACCCAATTTTTTTCCGATTACACCTAATCTAGAATCTCTTTTGGTCACTTTTCTACCTTTCTTCTTGTGAGCGCTACGTTTGCATAATCTCGGCAAAGCCAAGACTTTGCTGATATCTCTCGGGGTACCTTTGCTGCTTTTGGGGTTCAGGTTAGCAACCTTTAGTCCTCATCTCTACTGCAGCCCCCTCGTAGATCACATTAATATTCAATTTTCATGGTATATTAATGTTTTTCCGGCTATGCCGGAAGATATTCTTGCAATAAATTACAACTTAACTGAAAGATCAACGCCTGCTGGCAAATCCATTCTCTTAAGCTCATCTATTGTTTGTGAAGTCGGATCATAAATATCGATGATTCTTTTGTGAGTTCTCATCTCAAAATGTTCTCTCGACTTTTTGTCAACGTGTGGTGAGCGAAGTACGCAATATACACGTCTTTTTGTCGGCAAAGGAATAGGACCAGCTACTTTTGCATCAGTTCTTTTCGCAGCTTCTACGATTTTTTCAGCTGATACATCGATTAGCTTATGATCATATGCCTTTAAGCAAATTCTGATTTTTTTGTCTTTTGTACTCATTTCAGTTTTACCTTTTGTCTGATTGTATCTAACTAACCGGAATTCTTGTGTAAGCTTTTCAGCCATCCCGAACGTCGTTGTGGCAACATTCTCACCGTTTCAAGGTTGTAGGTTTTCGCCTATCCCTCACTCGGTACCCAGCCATTCCCGCCAGTGTATAGCTTAATGTATAATAAACATAATCTCTCGTCAATTGCTAACTTCAAAATATTATTAAAATTGTAATAATTTCTTAATAATAAATTAAAATTTTTACATAAGTTAATAAAAATTTTAAATCGCCTAACAATCTGTTGTGCTAAAGTCCAGACAGACTTAAAAATCTACTTTCGTTCTATTAACAAGATTTTATCATCAAACCACCAGTAAACCTGTTCTTACATTTGTTTAAAGAAAAATTTATTTTTAAAATTGCCTATATTTAGAAGGAAAAAATAAAATTTTTACAAAAATAAACAAAAAGAATGCAGGTTACTTGAAATAACCTGCATTCCTCATACATTTATCTATTATATTAATCTTCGTAAAAAGAACTGCGAACAATCTTTCCTGCATCATCTCTCACATAATCATTTGAACTAAGCAAAACACCTCGCTTATCAAACTGCTCAATTGAAGAAATTCTTCCTTTTGGGTCATAACTATATACAATGTTTCTGTCTTGAGAATTAAACTCTTCTCTAACTAATTTTCCAGCCTTGTACTCAGAGTTTGAGTTCGCTTTTTTAATAATTCCTGTATATGCAGAACCGCTTTCATCACACATTAACCCATTAATATTTTTGAATGCTTTTGCTACGGCTTTTGCCGCCTTATCAGCAGGGTTTCCTGCAAAACTTACATTTTTAGATGCAGCAAATTCAAAAGAATCATTTTTCATCAATGGGGTAGCTTTAAAATTTGATTGTGCAGAATTTTGCCCAACGGATCTTTTGTTAATCCCAAAGTTGATGGCTTGAATTTTCATTTTATGTCCTTTCTGTTATTAATGTTATCGATATATAGTGGACTCCCAATATATCTCGAAAACAAGCACATGTCAATTACTCACTAACTAACAAAAATCAAGATTACAATAATTTGCTACAGATACGACTTTCCCATCCCATCACATTCTATTCTATTAGCAGAGTATACAAGGGTTTCAGGTTATTTAAAACTCGTATTTACGATTTGTTACATTGGTATTGATTCTAAATCAAAATAGAAAATAAATTAATCGTTGTAGTAATACACACCCTCGAAGGAAAAATCAGCTGAACCTGTCAAACTAACAGCACCATCAGATGAGCTTTTAGCAGGCTCTAAGACCTGTTTCCTCATATTAACAGCAACTAAACCATCTTCACTAACCTTAACGTCATAAACTCCGCTTGCCGTTTCGACTGAAAACTCAGATTTAAAAATATAACCTTTATTCAAAACATATTTTGCAAAACAACAAAGCTCATTACCGCTTGTTGAAGCCAAAGTGCCATCCGAATTGTAAACTACACAAGCCAAATCAGCTTTTTGCGATTCAGGCACTATAATCATTAAACCTTCAGCCCCGACTCCAAAATGTCTTTTACAAATTTGCCTAGCCAACTCAACAGGTGACAAATTCAATTCTTGGAACTCTTCCCAATCCAAGATAACAAAATCGCTGCCAAGTCCCTGCATTTTCGTAAAAAATATTTTTTTCATGCTAAAGCTTTCTATGCAATCTCTTCTTCAACTTCAACAGATTTAGGCTTTTGTGGAAGTTTTATCAATTCTGCCAAATTTTCATGTTTTTTTACCATCTCAGCAGTTACAACAAATTCCTTGATTTCAGGCTTACTTGGCACTTCATACATAATATCTAACATAGTTTCTTCAACAATAGAACGCAAAGCCCTTGCACCTGTTTTACGTTTAATAGCTTCTTGTGCGATATAATCGATTGCTTCCGGTTCAAAAGTTAAATCAACACCGTCCATTTTCAATAAACACTGATATTGTTTAACAATTGCATTTTTAGGCTCAGTTAAAATCATTTTCAACGTTGCTTCATCCAAAGCATCTAAAACCGCATAAATTGGAATACGACCAATGAACTCCGGAATTAAACCAAATTTCAGTAAATCTTCCGGTTGCAATTTCTTCAACATACGAGCAGCTTCCAATTCTTTTTCTGCCACAGTTGCAGGTCCTTTAGCACCAAATCCGACAGAAGAACCTTGTCCTGCTCGACGTTCTACAATTTTATCCAAACCAACAAACGCACCACCAACTATAAACAAAATATTTTTGGTATCAATTTGAATAAATTCTTGGTGCGGGTGCTTTCTTCCGCCTTGAGGAGGCACATTTGCAACAGTACCTTCTATCATCTTCAAAAGTGCCTGTTGAACCCCTTCACCTGAAACATCTCTTGTAATTGAAGTATTTTCGGATTTTCTTGCAATCTTATCAATTTCATCAACATAAATTATTCCACGTTCAGCTTTTTGGGCATCAAAATCAGCACTTTGGTATAATCTCAATAAAATATTTTCTACATCATCACCGACATAACCAGCCTCTGTCAATGTAGTCGCATCAGCAACAGCAAACGGGACATCAAGCATTTTTGCAAGAGTTTGAGCCAATAACGTTTTACCTGAGCCAGTTGGACCAACAAGTAAAATATTACTTTTTTGAATTTCGATACCTGTATCAGAATCAGACTTATTATGTGCAATCCTTTTATAATGGTTGTACACGGCAACCGACAAAACTCGTTTGGCATCATCTTGACCGACTATATGTTCATCAAGATAAGCTTTTATTTCTTGCGGTTTTGGAATATCTTTGATATCATCCGAATCTTTTTTGTCTTCTTCTTTATCTTTGTGTTCAAAAAATTCTTCATCAAGAATTTCATTACACAACTCGACACATTCATCACAGATATAAACCTCAGGACCTGCAATTAGTTTTTTTACTTGGTCCTGTGTTTTTCCGCAAAACGAACATTTCAAACGACTTTCGTCAATATTAGCCATATTATCTCCTGCTACTTTTATTAGCCTTGTGAAACAACTTTATCAATCATACCGTAAGCAAGTGCTTCTTCCGGAGTCATGATATAGTCACGGTCAGTATCTTTTTCAATCTTTTTAAGAGATTGACCTGTATTTTTTGCAAGAATTTCATTCAATGTTTTCTTAATTCTTACAATTTCAGCAGCTTGAATTTCAATATCAGTTGCTTGACCTTGTGCTCCACCTAAAGGTTGGTGAATCAAAACACGAGAATGAGGAAGAGCCAATCTCTTACCGGGAGTACCTGCTGCCAACAAGAATGCACCCATAGATGCAGCCTGTCCAAGACAAATAGTTGATACATCAGCCCTAATGTGTTGCATTGTAT
The DNA here is from genome assembly GCA_017409065.1 of bacterium. Classification (GTDB taxonomy): domain Bacteria; phylum Cyanobacteriota; class Vampirovibrionia; order Gastranaerophilales; family Gastranaerophilaceae; genus RGIG2134. The sequence continues at coordinate 1,711 of JAFQTK010000041.1, read as the reverse complement.
CATAAATAGCTAAACCTGCAGTTACAGAACCACCAGGGCTATTAATATACAACATAATATCTTTTTCCGGATTTTCACTATCCAATAACAACAACTGTGCAACAATCAAGTTTGCAACCATATCGTCTACCGGAGTGCCAAGGAAAATAATTCTTTCTCTCAACAATCTTGAAAAGATATCAAACGAACGTTCGCCTCTTGATGATTGTTCAACTACTACTGGTACAAAACTCATATCGTGTCCTTTCTATAAATATTTTAAACTATTATTTTTTATATTCTACTTTATTGTTGTCTAAAATAAATCTGCTAACTTTTTCACTTACAATTTGTTGAGTTAGTGATTGTATAAGATTAACATTTTTATACATTTCTTTCAACATAGTTGTTTGATCAACACCATACATTCTTGCAACTTCTTGTAATTTAGCTTGCAAATCCATAGGCTCAACTTTTATTTGCTCATCTTTAGCAATTTTGGAAATAACTAATGAATTTTTAATTCTTGATAAAGCTTCACCTGCAACTTCTTTTCTAACTTTATCTTTACCTTCTTTTTCAATAGTTGCATCAAAATCTTGACCGTGTTGAGCTGCACGCATTTTCATATCAGCCATAATTGCATCAGCTTCTCTGTCAATCATTTCTTCATGGATTTCAACTTCAGTATTTTCTAATATTTTGTTAAAAATTGCTTCATAAGAACGTTTTTCATTTTCAGCTTTTACTGTGCCATCAAGGTACTTTTGAATATCAGCTTTCAAATCATCAAGAGTTTCAAAACCCCCAACTTTTTTAGCCAATTCATCATTGATTTCAGGAGCTTTTTTCTCTTTAATTTCATTGATAGTAATTTTAAATTCAGCATCAGCACCTTTAAGTTTTTCGTCATGATATTCAGCCGGGAATTTAACATTGATAGTAAATTCAACCCCTGCTTCTTTACCTACTAACTGTTCTGCAAAACCCGGAATAAATGTAGAGTTACCTAAATCTAACATATAATTTTTAGCAGCTCCGCCTTGAATCAATTCACCAGCAACAGAACCTTCAAAATCAATCATAACGATATCTTTGTCAGTTGTTTTACGACCTTCAACTTTAACAAGTTCTGCATATCTGTCTGCAAGTCTTTCAAGTTCTTTTTCCAAGCACCATCTTCGTTTTTGTATTCTTCACAATTAACAGTCAAATCTTTATATGCACTAATTTTAACTTCTGGACGAAGTTCAAATTTAGCAACAACCTTACAAGGTTTACCTTGTTCGAAGTCATAAGACATTAAAGTTGGTTCAGCAATAAGTTCATAATCATTTTCTTTAACTACTTCAGAAAACGCTTTAGGCAAAAGCCCTTCTAATGATTCTCTTTTTATTGCATCAATACCAACATATTTTTCAAGAATATTTCTAGGTGCCTTACCTTTTCTAAAACCTGCAATATTAACATTTTGAGAAATTCTTTTGCAAGCTTTTTCATATTCTTTTTGTGCAACTTTTTCTTCGATTTCGATATTCACTTCAACTACGTTTGTGCCAAGTTTTTTTACTTCTGTTTTCATATAAAATTCCTTTTCTAAAATTATGCTTAGCCTTATTATATTACAAACATAAAATACGTCCAGTCCCATAAAACGAGGATTAATATTAATAAATTTCCCTTACAATGACAGCATTTGAACCCTGTTCACCTACATAAAGCACAATATCCT
>JAFQTK010000040.1 GCA_017409065.1 bacterium | reverse complement strand
GATTTAGTAGGGGGGGGGGCTGTTAGAAGATAATAAAATTTCTAATTTTAACAAATTCCCTCGATTTAATAAAAAGAAAGCTTTTTCTATTGCGGAAGCGTTGATTACGTTAATGATTGTTGGTGTAGCAATGAGTTCTGCTGCTCCTTTGATTTCTAAAACCATGAAAAACAGTCAGGTCGGTAATTTTCAGATAATGCGACTAAATAGAGATTTAGATTCTATTAGAAAAGATATAACTAATATAAAAAATAACTATGTAACAAAATTAGCATTAACAGAAACCCTCAAAAAATATGTAACAAATGATGCACTTGCTAAAATATTGGAAAGCTATGTAACAAATGACAATCTTACGTCAAAATTAGCTGATTATGCTAAAACATCTGACTTACCGGATTTAACGAATTATGCAACAAACAAAGACATTGCCAATTTCTTAACGGCAAATGATTTGAGTGGGTACATAACTTCCAATGATATTCAGAATTTAAGTCAAAGAATTTCTAATTTAGAAAAAGCAATTCCGCCTATTGGTTCGATTATATATGTTGATGGTGACAGTTGTCCTGATGGATGGCAAACATTAAATAACAAATTTACAGGTTATGAAGGAAATATGTTTATTCGTGATTTGTTAAAATCAGGTCGGACTGCGGGTAATATTCAAGATAATGCATTACCGAATATTACAGGTACGGTTTCCGGTGGGGATTCTCCGGTTGGAACCGGGGCTTTCGAACTTGGCACTTATGACGGTGGAGATTCAGGTGATGGAGGCAATGATTTGATAGTACTGTTTAACGCACATAACAGCAACCCTATTTATCAAGACGGAGTTAATGAGGTTAGACCTAAAAATATTGCATTATTAGCTTGTAGAAGATTTAAGTAACAAAAAACCGCCAGTTTTGGCGGTTTTTGTTTTTAGATTTTTTATTTACAAGAGCAACAACATTTTTCTGCTTGTTCTTTTAATGTTTGAGCTTTATCAGTTGCTTCCCAAGGAACTTTTATGTCTAGTCTGCCCATATGTCCATACGCCGCAAGTTTTTGGTAAAATTTGCCGCCGTTTTTGGCAGGAAGACCTCTTAGGTCAAACTGATTAATGATTGAAGCAGGTCTTAAGTCAAAGTTCTTGCTTACTAATTCTTCTATTTTATCATCAGAAATTTTGCCTGTACCAAATGTATCAACCATAATAGAAACAGGTTCTGCTACACCTATTGCGTATGCAACTTCAATTTCACATTTTTCAGCAAGTCCTGCTGCCACAATATTTTTTGCCACATAACGGGTAGCATAAGCTGCTGAACGGTCAACTTTTGTGGGGTCTTTTCCTGAGAAAGCACCGCCACCGTGACGAGAATATCCACCATAAGTATCAACTATAATCTTCCGTCCTGTCAATCCTGCATCGCCTTGTGGACCTCCAATTACAAATCTGCCTGATGGGTTGATTAAATATTTAGTATTTGCGTCAGGTTTAATTTTATCATTTGCAAAAACAGGCTCAATTACATATTTAATCAAATCTTCTTTTATTCTTTGTTGAACATATTTGTTATCTTCATTACCTTCAATTTCAGGGTCATGTTGAGTTGAAATTAAAACAGTATCAATTCTTGAAGGTTTGCCGTCAATATATTCTACTGAAACTTGTGATTTTCCGTCAGGTCTTAGATAACTCAAAGTTCCATTTTTTCTTACTTCAGATAATTTTAATGCCAATCTGTGTGCCAAACTAATTGGTAGTGGCATTAGTTCAGGTGTTTCGTTACAAGCAAAACCAAACATTATACCTTGGTCACCTGCACCAATATTTTCTGTTTCAAGTGTTGAAGTGTTTGCATTGTTATCTCTACTTTCGTAGGCTTTATTAACTCCGCCTGCAATGTCAGAGGATTGTTCATCAATACTTGTTATAACAGCACAGGTTTTGTAGTCAAAACCGCCGCCTTCACGACCTATATAGCCTATATTTTTGATTGTATTTCTTACAACTTGTGGGATATCAACATAACAATCTGCTGTAATTTCTCCACAAACAAAAGCCATACCTGTTGTTACGGTAGTTTCTGCCGCAACACGAGATTTTGGGTCTTTTGTCAAAAATTCATCTAATATTGCATCAGAAATTTGGTCACAAACTTTATCAGGATGACCTTCTGTTACTGATTCGGATGTAAATAAAAATCTTTTTGAAGCCATTTTGCCTCTCCCTTTTTGTAAACGTAGAAACAATTGTTTCTACCTGCATGTTACTTTAAAAAGGCATTTCGGTCAAATAAAAATAAAATTTAATATTTTGTAAATTGACTGGCAAAAAAATTTATTTAGAAGTTTTATGTGGAAAAAAGGGGAAATAATATGACTATTAATCAAGCTAGTAATCCAAGTTTTGGGCGTGTATATCAAGCAGCAAGTTCTAACGTTGCAAGAGAAGCTCTTTCTAAATATGTTGACGTTGTGAAAAAGCAAAAAGAGGCTTTACAAATAATTGATAAAAATGATTATGATGTATTTTTATTTATGAAAAATCAGCTTTCGTCTGCGGATAGAGAATCAAAAAAATCTTTGGTTGTAGAAATAAGAAAAAAATTAATGCCTCCTTTTATTGACAGTTCAACAGATTTTCTTGTTTTAAAAGATGGTCAAACATGTGTGAAAAATTTTGTTGAAGGGACAGATGTTGTAAAAGGAATAAAAGAATTTTTTAATATGGTTAAGGATTCATTATCCTAATATAAAATTCCGGTATCAAAAATCTTTTGGATTTTATCTCTCATAATTTGGTTAATATCTTCAGCAGATTGAGTTCCATCGATTGTGATGAATCCATATTCTTCTTTCATTTTATCATATTCTTCAAGACATTTACTTTGATAAATTTTAAAAGACTTGTAGAAGTCACGGCTCAACCCGATATCTCTGCCCGATTCATAGTAATCAAGTCCTGTTGTTCCGATAATTCTTTTTAATAAAGTTTCGACAGGCATATCCAAGTAAAATACCAAATCGGGTTCGGGTGCGTAGTCATATAATTTTTTCACCCATTCCATATCGTGGTTACGAACTACATCTCGAACAAAGGCTGTGTATTTATATCTATCCATCAATACAACAAAACCTGCTTCTAAAGCCGGAATAATTGTGTTTGTCAATCTATCGGCGAAATCTGCGGCATAAAGAAGGCTAAAAGTTGTTGGGTTAAGAAGGTTTCTCTCTTTTGCATCATCAATTACCTGACTAATTAATCGAGAAGTTTTCCATTCACTAACCATTGCTCCGTAGCTTTGGTCTTCAATCCAACGTTTTAGCATATTAATTTGAGTTGATTTTCCTGCTCCATCCGTACCTTCAACAACAATTAATAATCCTTCGTATCCGTGTTTTGTAACATATTTTTTCATTGTTAGATTGAAATTCCTTTTCTTTCTAAAACTTTTTTAAATTCTTGTCTAAATTTCATTTGTTTTGTATGAATACTTTCTTCTGCATCTATTTCAAATAAATTGTATTCAGAAACCATTTTTTTGTATTCATTGTTTACTCTATTTTGGAAAATAAGGTAGCTTTCGTATGGGTCATTAGAAAGTTTTAAATCCATACCCGCTTCATAAAATTTAGGGGCTCTGTTTGCACAAATTCTTTTTAGTGAAACATCAGCAGGAACACTAAAGTATGCGGTCAAATCAGGTTGAATAGCAAATCCATACATGTTTCTAACCCATTGTGGGTCAACACCTCTAGCGACATCTCTTGCAAATGCCGTATATACGTACCTGTCTGCCAATACAATGAATCCGGCTTTCATAGCAGGAATTATGATTTTTTCTAATCTGTCTGCAAAATCTACTGCGTGTAGCAGTGAAAAAGTTCTTGGAGAAAGAAGATTTTTTTTCTTTGCTAATTTTGTGGTTTGTGAAATTAAATCAGATGAATTCCATTCTGTATAAAGAACATCCAATCCAATAGATTTAACCCAGTCACGCAAAATTGCGAGCTGAGTGGATTTACCTGAACCGTCAATCCCTTCAACGCATATCAAAGCACCCTTTAAATCGTGTGGTTGTGAAAATCTTAGCATCATTACCCCTTAGTCGTAATCACAATAATAGCACAGATTTAAGAATTATTGAACCCCGTCCCATTCATTGTAAAAATTATTTAAAAATTCTTCCATAAATAAATGTCTTTTTTGAGCTATTTTGCGTGCTTCTTCGGTATTCATTCGGTCTTTGAGAAGTAGTAATTTTTCGTAAAAATGATTGATAGTCCCACCTTTTGATTTTAGGTAACTTTGTGCAGAGTTGTGTAGTTCGGGTTTATTTTCAGGAGTATGGAGTTCTCTATTGTTTGCTCCACCGTAGGCAAAAGCTCTTGCTATGCCGATTGCCCCAATGGCATCAAGTCTATCTGCATCTTGTACAATTTGTCCTTCTAATGTTGTTATTGTGTTTTTAACATTAGCACCTTTAAATGACATGTTTGCAATAATGTCGAAAACTTTGTTACAATCATCTTTTTCAAGACCTAAGTTTAGCAAAAAATCTTGAGCAGTTTTTGCCCCAATTTCAGAATTTCCATTATTGAATTTCCAATCAGCAATATCGTGTAAGAGTGCTGCACATTCAACTATCAAGGAATTGGCTTGGGGATACGATTTTAATATATTTTTAGCATTATTCCAAACTCTAAAAACATGCCAAAAATCGTGTCCTGAATTTTCTCCGTCCATTACTGTTTTTACGTGGTTTAATGTTTTTTCTACAATTTGGTTTTTATTATTTGTTTCCATATCTATATTTTACTTTATTCTTACAATGTTTGTAAATATTTATAAAAAGTTATATCTTTTGACTAGAAGCTTTTTAACCAATTTTGTATCATAGTTTTATGAGATATTTGAAATGGAAAGAAGAATTTTTGAGTCCTGAGGTTAAGGAAAAAGCCTTGTCTGAACTTAAAAAAGTTGTTGTTCAGTGCAAAGCTTGTGATTTAGCTTCGACTTGTACAAATAAGGTTTTTGCTGATGGGAATCCGAATGCAAAAATAATGTTAATTGGCGAAGCCCCAGGGGCTGATGAAGATGCTTCCGGTGTACCGTTTGTTGGTCGGGCAGGGAAATTATTAACTCAATTTTTGAGCGAAGTAGGTTTTGACAGAAAAAAAGATTTTTATATTGTGAATACGGTTAAATGCAGACCGCCAAACAATCGTGTTCCAAGTGATTTTGAAAAAAAATGTTGCAGTGATTATCTTTCTGCACAAATTAATATAGTTCAGCCTAAAGTTATTGTTTTATGCGGGGCAACGGCGTTAAAATCTTTTAGCACAAAAGAGTATAAAATATCTGATATTCGTGGGCAGTGGATAGATTTGTTTGGTGAAATTAAGGCTATGGCTATATTCCACCCTTCTTATCTTTTGAGAAATCATTCACTTGATGAAGGTTCGCCAAGAGATTTGACGAAAAAAGATTTAATTAGAATTAAAAATTTTGTAGAAAAAAATTAGTTTACTCGAAACTGCTTAAAGTATTGTAATAAAGTACACACAAGGCAATACTTTTGCTACAATGTTATAATGGAATTATTGTAATTAGAGAGCAGTTTATGAGTGATAATCAATATTTAGAAATTATAGAGAACAAATTGGATTCAGTTGCCCAAAAAATAGATGACCAACCAAAATCAGAAGATGTTATAAAGTTTTTGACAAAAGAACTTAAAAAGTCTTTAGATGAAAAGCAAAATCTTATCCAAAGTAAGTTGGATGATGTTCAAGTACAAATTAATTCAGTACAAGCAAATCTTGCTGATTCTTTAAAAAGTCCTGAAATCGCTGCAATCTTTACAAAACTTTCTGATACTGTTCTTGAATTTTCTCGTGATTTAAATTCTCAGACTAAATACTTTAATTCTACTGTCGAAGATATTCAAGAAAAAATTGGTAGTATAGATTTTGAAGCTCAATTAAAGGCTCAAAAAAGTCTTTTAAAAACTGATATTGATAAATATAGAAAAAGCCTCGAAAGCATTGCACAAGAGGTAAATGCAAACTTTGAATCAGTCAAAACTCTTATGGAATCGACATCACCCGCTGAAGCAATGACAGCATTTTCAGGGGACATTTCTTTGCTGCAAAAAGGATTGAATGATATTTTAAGCGTTGTTTTGAAAATAAATTCTAAGCAAGGTGAAGTTATTTCTGCTGTTGCAGATATAGCAAACAGCGACGTTGAAAATATTCATTTTGATGTTTCCTCTATAATCGTAGAAATTCAATCTATTAAAGAATATGTTGGGCAGTTGGTTCAAAAGACTGATATTGATATTTTAAATGAAAAAGTTAATTATGCAGTTAGTTCTCTTTCCAATGTTAAGGAAGTTTTGAGTCAAATATCAAAACAAGTTGAAGCAATAAATCCACAGGGCGAAACTGATATAAAAGCTGAATTGCAATCTCTAAGCTCATATTTTTCTGATATAGGTGCAGAAATTTCAAATAATGCAGGGCAATCGATTAGTGATTTAGTTGACAAATTTAGTGATATTTCAACAGCTATAAAGTCAAAAATATCAGGATTAGAGAAAATTTTAAAATCTACGAAAGAAGAAGTAAGTAGTAATTTTGACGAAAATATTACTCGTTTGAAAGAATTTTCTCAAAATCTTGTTTCGGCAATTTCTGTTGTCAGCAATAAAATGGAAACAAAGAATGATGAGCTTAAATCTCTTGTAGAAAGCCATTATGGACAAATAAACGAAAATCTTTTGTCTACTACTTCTCTTATTGAGGATGTTAGAGGTCATATAAATGCAAGTTTGGTTTCTAACAATGAAAGTCTTTCAAAAGAATTTTCTGACATTCGTTCTGCTACTGAGGAAATTAAATTAATTTTAAGCAATGCAGATGAGAAACTATCAGGAAATGACTCTTTAATTCAGGGCAAAGAGGAAATTTTAGAAGCTTTTAAATCAATTAATGAAGATATTCATTCAAAATTAAATGACGGAGCTGAAAAAATTGATGATTTTGTTTCTGATGTAAAACATTTGCTCGGTGAATCTTTTGTCAATATTTCAGATTCATTTGCACAAGATAAAATTAGTGACGAAGAATTTAAGGCTAATTTGAAATTAGAATTAAAAAATTCTGTTGAAGAGATTGTTAATAAAATTGCTCAAATTGAGCAAAGTAATGATTTGTTAGGTGAATCTTTCGAACTAATTAATAGCAAAGTTGACGAAAAAATTGAAGCAGATAAAATTTTAAATGATTCTTTGTTGAAGGAAATGAAAGATTCTTTTAGCGAAGTAGAAAACAAATTTGTTGAACAAGTGAAGATTAGCAAAGAGCAAAATAGTTCCTTGTCTAATGAAATCAAGGCTTCGTTTGTTGTTTTGAACGGTAAAGTTGAAGACCAAACAAAAGCAGGCAATTCTTTGTTGGAAGAAATAAAACAATCATTTGTAAATTTGGACGGAAAATTTAATGAACAAGCAACTTTATCTGAAAATATTAGAACGTTAGTTTCTGAGAGTTTGACAGATGTTGATGCAGAACTTAAATTTGAAGAATTAAAATTAGAAATTTCCGAAGATATTACGCATAATGCATTAGCATTAATGGAAAAATTTCAAGCTGTATTTGCAAACCAATCTACAAATAAAGATTTGTTGGAAAAACTGGCAAAAAACAATGCTAATGATATTTTAAATCGAATTTCTGAATTGAAAACTGAAATAGATACGGTAAAAGTTCAATCAAACGTAAGAAATGTACTTCCTGAAATTAAAAATCTAAGTGAAAAAGTGAATGTACTTTCTAATGATGTTCTAAATGCTTTAGCCGAAAATATTGATGAAAGTTTTGATAATAACTTTAAAACAATCAGGGAAGCAATTGAGGATAAGATTTCTTTTATAAGAGATGATATTCAAGAAATTATTATAAAAATTTCTGATATTGATACAATTACAGAGAATGTAAAAAATCTTGTAATAGAGTCATTTGAAAATTATTTAGGTTCATTTGATAGTGATTTAAAGGGTTATATTGATGCAAATACAAATAAAATCACATCAGCAATCAATGAATACCAACAAGAATTAAGAAGTCTTTGTGACATAGACCTTAGCGGTTATAGTGAAGAAACTAAGAGATTTGTTGAAGAACAAATAGGACTTTTAAAAGAGAAAGTTGAAACTCTTAATTGTAGTAACGAATTAGAAGATTATTCAAATGATATTAAAAATACGGTAGTAGCTACTTCTGATAATATCAACAAACGTTTGGAAATAATCAGAGATATAATACTTTCTGAAATTCCAAGTGCTGATGAATTTGTAGAGAATTTTGATGATTTTAGGCTTGCCATTGATGAGTTAAATGAAAAAACCGATACTTTTGCAGATGTTGTAAAAAGTGAAAACGCTACTCTCAAAGACCTTTTATTACGTTATCAAGCTGAAATTAATGCGATTTCAAATCTGGATTTATCATCTTATGCTTCTCAAAATAAAAATACTCAAGAATTTATAAAAGATGAATTAAAACAATTAAAAGAACAATTTGTTCGTAATTTGACCGCTGTTTTTGAAAATATTTCGTTTATAGAAGAATCAGAAGAAATTCAAAATATTATTTTGGATAATGCAGATGAGATTAAAAGCGAAATTACAAAATTAAAAGAAGATTTAATTGCAAATTCAAAAGCTCCTGTTGATATTGATGAAAAATTTGATAATTTAAAAAATATTCTGGAAAGCATTACCTCAGGGGCATCAGGGGATTCAGGAAAATATATTTATACATTACCTGATGTAGAAATGGATATCGCAAAAATGCGGATGGCTATCGGTGAAGTTACAGATATGCTAAAACGCAACAAGGAAGATGGCTATGATGTTATTGAACGTCTTGATACTATTGATGATATTCGTGACGATATTTCAAGTATTTCAAAACGTACAAACAAACTTATTTTAACCTCAGAGGATGCGAACAAGCATTTAAGAGATAATTTGGTAGCATTTAAAAAGGTTATTGATGAGGTAGGTGCAAAGTGTAATCGTATTGATAGCACTCAATTGCATAGAAATATTTCTGATGTAAAAGCTTTGGTTATGTCAGGGTTGAAATCTGACCAAATTTTGAACGAAGCATTTATGCATTTAGCAGAGTGGATTGATGATTCTGCAAAGACTATGAATACAATCAGTACTCAGGTTTCTACTAATGAGCAGGCTTTGTACAATATAAACGCAAGTGTGGAAAAACTTGAAAGAAAATTTGAAAATCAATTGGACGGTAAATCTGATGAAATAACAAAAATTAAGGATGCTGTTTCCGAGTTGGCTTATAGATTGGAAAAACGTTCTGATATCGATTATTCAAAATCCTTATATGAAATTGAGTATGGTTTGGATAAACTTGCTGACAAACTTGATGTTCAGGAGCTTAAAATAAAATCTTTAGAGAAAAAATTAGATAGTATAAACACTTCTAAATCTACTGGGGATGAAGCCACTTCATTGTTAGAGTTTATCGCTTCGCAGGTTACTGCTGCTAACGAAAATTCTCGTAGTAATAAATTGTTGTTACAAAAAATTGAAGCTATGGAACGTCAAATGAGCCAATTCGAGATTAGTATTTCTAAAATTACGCAATTTGTAGATGGAACTAATTAAGGATAAAATATGAGAAAAGCATTTTCATGAACTGAGCCCTAAAAACTAGACAAAGTAAAAAAAAGTCGGTTTTAGGGTTTCAGTTCACGCAAGTGGGTCTTTTTTTTATGCGAAAGGATTCGAACAAGTTCTCATCTCCTCTCGAAAAACGTGACATTTAGTCACCTTTTTCTCGGCAGAGTGCTCAGAATGACGTTGGAGTGTAAACCTGTTACTGCGACCGTCATTCTGAGGGCTTTAGCCCGAAGAATCTCGTGGAATATAGGTTAAAATTCGGTGAGATTCTTCGCTTCGTTTCACTTGCTCAGAATGACGAAATGATTTTTGCTCCAAGAGATTCTTCGGGGTTTACAAGTTCACCCCTCAGAATGACATTAAGAAACATATTGCCTGAAAGTGTTAACTTATGATATATTGAAACTGTGATAGGATATTGGAGAAGTAAAATATGAAAAAGGTTGATTTAGTAGGGGGGGGGGCTGTTAGAAGAAAATAAAATTTCTAATTTTAACAAATTCCCTCGATTTAATAAAAAGAAAGCAT
>JAFQTK010000039.1 GCA_017409065.1 bacterium | reverse complement strand
GGTAAAAGTTCAGGACCGGTAGCTAAAAAGAAATAGTAATTAAAAATAAATTAATAAAAGGAAAATAAAAATGGCAAGACCAACAAAAACTAAGAAAAAAGAGAAAAAGAACGTATTGCAGGGTGTAGTTCATATTCAATCTACATTCAACAATACAATCGTAACTTCTACAGATGCTCAAGGTAATTCAATTGCATGGGCATCAGCAGGTGCTTGCGGATTCAAAGGTGCAAGAAAAGGAACACCGTTCGCAGCACAATCAGCAGCAGAACAAGTTGCTAAAAAATCTATGGATCAAGGTATGAAAAAAGTCGAAGTTTATATCAAAGGTCCTGGCTCAGGTCGTGAAACCGCTATCAGAGCTATTCAAGCAGCAGGCTTGGAAATTACATTAATCAAAGACGTGACTCCTATCCCACATAACGGATGCCGTCCGCCTAAAAAACGTAGAGTATAATAAAAAGGAGCTGAAAAGTGGCTAGATATACAGGACCTTCAAATAAGTTATTCCGTAACTACGGAGTAAAAGACTTATCTAACAGAAAGCTCGTTTCTTCAATGAGACAAAGTGCTTCAGGTCAGCACGGTGCAGCAAGAAAAAAACTTTCTGAATACGCTATTCACTTAAATGAAAAGCAAAAAATTAGAATGACTTACTTAGTAAGCGAAAAACAATTCGCTAAATACTATACAAATGCAGCTAAGAAAAAAGGCGTTACTGGTACAATTCTTTTGCAAATGCTTGAATCAAGACTTGATAACGTAATCTTCAGAGCTGGTTTTGCGTTCAGCCGTAAACAATCAAGACAAATCGTTAATCACGGTCACGTTCTTGTAAACGGTAGAAGAGTTGATATTCCATCATACTTGGTAAAACCAGGTGATGTAATTTCTATTAAATCTTCAAGTGCAGCATTTATTAACTCAATCATCGAAAGCATTGATGCAGTTACTGCACCTGCTTGGATGACTCAAGATAAAGCAGCATTGAAAGTTACTTTTGATAGAATTCCTGAAAGAGATGAATTAGATCCGGAGTTCAAAGAACACCTCGTAATTGAGTATTACTCTAAGTAATTAAATTAACCAGGAGAAATAATAATGGAATTAAAAATTAAATGCGTAAATACTACAACAAGCTCAGACGGTTCACAATACGGTAAATTCGTAATCGAACCGCTCGAAAGAGGATTTGGTGCAACAATTGGTAACTCTTTAAGAAGAGTTTTGCTTTCAAGCTTAGAAGGTGCAGCTTGTACTGCATTAAGAATTGAAGGTATTACACACGAATACACATCAATTCCTGGGATTGTTGAAGACGTAATTGATATTATGCTTAACCTTAAAGGTTTGGTAGTAAAATGTGAATCTTCAGAACCTCAAAATATCAGAATAGACATCGATAGACCGGGTCCTGTTTTGGCAGCTGATCTTCAATTGCCGGCAGGTGTTAAAGTTGTTAATCCGGACTGGTTAATTTGTACTGTTGCTGACGGTGGTTCTATTCACGGTGATATTACTGTTGAAACTGGTAAAGGTTACATTGCAATCGATGTGTTGAAAGAAAATAAAGGTAGCATGCCTATCGATATGCTTCCAATCGATGCAACATTTATGCCTATTAAACGTGTTAGCTACAATGTAGAACCAACTCGTGTAGGTGATGTAATTGATTACGATAAATTGACGCTTGAAATTTGGTCAAATGGTAGCTTGGATGTTAACTTGGCATTGTCACAATCTGCTAATTTGCTTATCGAACACTTTATGCAAATTGCTGCAATTACAGGTCAAATCACAGCTTCTGCTCCTAAAGTAGCTTTGACTATTGAAGAAGAAGTTGAAGAAGTTGTGGAAGAATCAGCACCAAGCTTAACTATTGAAGATTTGGAATTATCTGTAAGAGCATATAACTGCTTGAAAAGAGCTTCCATCAATTCAATGGCTGAATTGTTGAAAAAATCAGAACATGATTTGCTCAATATTAAAAACTTCGGTAAAAAATCTTCAGATGAAGTTATCGAAAAACTTAGACTTGCTGGATTGGATCTTGCTCCAAACCCAGAAGGTGTAGAAATTGAAGCATAATTTAAAGGAATAATAAAATGAGACACCAAACTAAAAAACATACGCTTGGAAAAGCTCAAGACCAAAGAAAAGCATTGTTGCGTTCATTGGCTACTGAACTTTTCATGCATGGCGAAATAAAAACAACTATGGCGAGAGCTAAAGCTCTTCGTCCATATGCTGAAGACCTTATCACTTTGGCTAAAAAAGGTGATTTGCATTCTCGTCGTCACGCAGCTAAATTCATCTACGACAATAAAACTGGTCGTTTGATGAACTCTGAAACAAAAGAAGTTGTAACTGAAGTTAAAGATAATGAAAAGGTTATGGCTGAAACTGTTTTGAGAAAATTGTTTGCTGAAATCGGCAAAAAATACTCAAACAGACAAGGTGGTTACACAAGAATTTTAAGAATGCCTCCAAGACGTGGGGATGCTGCTGAAATGGCATTAATTCAATTAGTGTAATTGCTGTGGCTCGATATAAGCTTGAGATAGAATATATCGGACAAAACTACAAGGGTAGTCAGAAACAACCCGACGGAGTAGTTACGATTCAGTCAGAAATCGAAGCGGCTCTTAGAACATTGACAAAACAAACAATAAAAACTATTTTTTCAGGACGTACAGATGCAGGCGTTAATGCAAAAGGGCAAGTCCTACACTTTGATTATGGCGAAACTTTTGTTGCTTCAAAGTTTGTCAATTCATTGAACGGACTTTTGCCAAACGATATTAGCGTGAGAAATATTGAACAAGTACCGAATGATTTTCATTCGCAAAAAAGTGCCAGATGGCGTTGGTACCAATATTCAATTATCAATCGAACCCAACGATCTGCGTTTGACGGTTTATCACTTTTGGTGAGAAAAAAACTGAGTCTTGAAAATATAAACTGTGCTTTAAAGCAACTTGAAGGCGAGCATGATTTCTCAGCCTTCAAGAGCAGCGGCACGGGAACGCCAAGTGATATTTGTAATATTTTATACACGAATGCATATAAGCAAGGTGACGAAATACTTATAGATATTGTTGGCTCAAGGTTCTTATATAATATGGTAAGAACAATAGTTGGGACGATTTTGATGTTGGAAAAAGATGGACTTAACCCGGAAAAAATCAAAGACATCTTAAATTCAAAAGACAGAAAAAATGCGGGTCCGACGATTAGTCCTCTAGGCTTAACCTTTATGAAAGCGGGTTATGAAGATTGGACAGATGATACAATAAACAAAATAATTAACGGAGATAAACGAATATGAAAACTTATTCAGCAAAACCTCTCGAAGTTGAAAGAAAGTGGTATGTACTTGATGCGACAAATATGCCGCTCGGTCGTCTTGCTACTGTTGCTGCAAACTTACTAAGAGGTAAGACAAAACCTGAATACACTCCAAACGTTGATACAGGTGATTTTGTTATCGTTATCAACGCTGAGAAAGTGATTGTTACAGGTAAAAAAGAAACAGATAAAATCTACCGTCACCATACAGGTTTTCCAGGTGGATTGAAAGAAATTAGCTTCAAAGCTTTAATGGAAAAAGACCCAAGATTAGCTATTGAAAAAGCTGTTAAAGGTATGCTTCCTCACAATACTCTTGGAGCTGAACAATTTACTAAATTGAAAGTGTACGCTGGTGCTGAGCATCCACATGCTGCTCAAAAACCTGTTGAATACAAACCGGAGGTTAAATAATGGCTGATAAAGAAATTATGGCAACAGGCAGAAGAAAGACTTCTATCGCAGTTGTAAAATTGGTTAAAGGTAAAGGCAGAGTGTTTGTAAACGGAAAAACTCTTGCTAACTACATCGGCAACAGACCTACTTTGGAAATGATGATTTACAAACCGTTAGCATTAACTGATACTCAAGAAAGCTATGACGTAAAAGTTAAAGCAGTTGGCGGTGGTGTTTCATCACAAGCAGGAGCTATCAAACACGCTATTTCAAGAGCATTATTGAAAGCTAATGAAGAATACAAATCAGTATTGAAATCTGAAGGTATGTTGACTCGTGACCCACGTGTTAAAGAACGTAAAAAATACGGTAGAAAAAGAGCTAGAAAAAGATTCCAGTTCTCAAAACGTTAATATTTTACGAAGAGATATCAAAAACCCGAGCGATGCTCGGGTTTTTAATTTATTTATCATCAATTTTTCCTGTTTCAAAAACTTTGCCGCTTTTATGCCAATAAGCTGTTTTGATATTAGCTTGATTTCCCCAATAATAGCTATCATCTCCATGATAATTTGCATGCATTTTAGAGCCATATGGTAGTACGGTTCCTGCTTTTATCCCATTTTGATCTCGGCTTGCAATTTGGAATGCATATGCATCTTTTCCCCATTTATTAGGTCCTTTTTCAACTCCATTTACGTCAACAAGTATTATCCCGGCCCAATTGTGTTGTCCTAAGTTTAGAGGCATATGTATCCCGAAAGTAATTCCATCTGGAGTAGTGAAGTATCCGTTGTTTGGCCAAACATTAAATTCATTTTCTCCTTTTCCAAAAGTTATAAAATTGCCGGTTGAACTATCTGCTGATACTGTTTTGTACGCAGTTTTAAATTGGGAAGCCAGTGATTCGCCAAAGTATGTTGAGTCGCCATCTGCAACTACGCAAGAAAAATCATTTCCGCAGCCCATTTCCATAGAAATAGTTTTCATTGTATTAGTTAGATTTGAATAGGCTTTTTTGAGTCCTGTGACATATCCTTGATTGTTTGCATTTGTCATTAAGGTTGGAACCGTCATTGCAGCTACTACACCAATAATTGACAAAGTAATCAAAGTTTCAGCTAAGGTAAATGCTTTTTGTTTAAAACTTTTTTTAATTGTTAATCTTTGATTAGAAACAGGAAGGGAAAAAGCAGTTTTTGTATCAGACACTATGTATGAGTTAAAATTCATAAATTACGCACCTCTTAATAATCCTATATTAACTTTATACCCAATTTTCTCAACAAATAACCTTTTTTGGGATGAAATAAAATAAAAATTTACAAATTCCGTTATTCTGAACCCTTTAGGGTGAAGAATCTCGTTGAAACCAGACTTCATGTGCCGAGATTCTTCGTGTGAAAGTCTCAGAATAGCGTATGTTATTTAATAAATATATTCTTGATATATATAATGTTAAGAAAATGTTACAATCTCATGAGTGTTGATAGATAAGCATTTTAACCCCCTGAAACCATGATGTGGCATGCTTTTTAGGCAATTTTTTATATACTTTTTACTTTATTAGTATATAAGAGATAATTAAGAGAAAGAAATTATGGCAAGACCTACATTAGCAAATTTTAAAGTGCCCTCAAAAGCACCAACTTGTAACAATAGACCTACAACGGTACTAAGTTTTACAGGTGGCAGTTTGGCAACTAATGCCAAAAAAGTTACGGTGAATGTTTTCAACAAAAACACATCAAGTTTTTGCGGCTTGCCTCAACAAACTGCTATCGCAGGTAACAAACTTTTAAGGGTGCCTCTTAATTTCTATAACCCACAGACTAAAATACCTTTTAAGTTTAACAGTAATGCAAATTGTGCCAACTCTATTTGGGACAACGGTTGGAATGCATTATACGGTAATAACTATTGTTGCGGTAACAATAAACTTTCCGGATTTGAAAAGTTAATGATGGGCATTAATGCTATTGGACCTAACAATGCTATTGGCTTACTTGGAGTGGGTGCTCAACTTTTCGGTGGCTTACTCGGCGGTGCCGGTAGTATAATTGACGGAATAGTCGGAGCTTTTGGCGGTAAGTCAAATATTGGTGGCTTCTTAGGCGGATTATTCGGTGGTAATAATGCTAATAACGCACAGCAAGCTGGGCAACAAGCGGGTCAACCGGCAGTTCAACAAGCAGGCACTGCTCCTGTATCAACTACCGGTGGAGGAAC
Source organism: bacterium (assembly GCA_017409065.1). GTDB lineage: Bacteria > Cyanobacteriota > Vampirovibrionia > Gastranaerophilales > Gastranaerophilaceae > RGIG2134. The sequence goes on along the minus strand of JAFQTK010000039.1, from coordinate 6,355 downwards.
TACACCGGCAGCAACAACGCCTGCTAACGCACCTTCAACATCAGGAGGAACAACTGCACCTACAAGTGCTCCGGCACCTTCTCCTACTCCGAGAACAACTACCCCAGCACCTACTAGTGGACCAACACCTGCTCCATCAGGCAAAGGCACTACACCTGCAACAAATACCCCTGGGGCAGGGACGACTGGACCTCAACCTGATATTCCTAACCCAGCTAGTGGTGGTGCAGGCACAAATGGAGCACCGGCACCTGATGAAATCAAAAACGCAGAATCAGCATTACAAGCATATCAATCTAATCCAACAACTGAAAATAGACAAAAACTTATTGAAGCTCAACAACAATTGCAAGCTAAAGCAAGCGAAGTAAAAGGACAACTTACTACAGCTCAAAATAACTACAATCAACAAGAACAAGCGTACAATTTAGCATTAGCAAGTAACGATAAAGACAAAGCTACTGTAAGCACAGCAGAGCGTAGCTTAGAAGAAGCAACAGCTAAAAGAAAAGGGGCTGAAGGCTTTGCACAAGAGAAAAAAGCAGAAGTTGACGGAGCTCAATCTGATGTACAAACAGCACAAGAAGCATTCGACTCAGCTGAAGCATCAATTACAGCCGACAGAAGCTTATTGGCTACTAAAGAAATGGCGCGTCCACGAAACGCAAGTCCTGACTCTGAAGAATATAAAAATTGGGCGACCGAAGTTAAGACCCTAAGAGAAAAAATCGCAAGAGAAGAGTCTGAGCTAAAAACTAAAGAAAAAGCTATTACTGAGGCTAAGGATAAACTAAAAACAGCTAAAGACGAATACGGTAAAGCTGAAAAAGCTTTAAAAGAAGCTAACACAGCGGAACAAAAAGCTCAAAAAGAACTTAACGGAGCAAATCAAGCACTTCAAGCTTCCGCAGATGCAATGAATGCAGCAAATGCAGAAAGACAAAAAGCTCAATCTGAACTCAATGCTCTTGATACGACATACAGAGATATTGAAGTAGCACTCGGTCAACAACCACAAGGTATACCAGAAGAAGCATAATTTCTACTCTTAATAACAAAAATCGGCTCTTATGAGCCGATTTTTTATTATTGTTCAATATATTCTTTTAGTCGTTTGCTTCTGTTTGGATGGCGAAGTTTACGCAATGCTTTAGCTTCAATCTGTCTGATACGCTCACGAGTAACTCCGAACAATTGTCCAACTTCTTCCAAAGTTCTTTGACGACCATCATCCATACCGAAACGTAATCTCAAAACATCTCTTTCACGAGGAGAAAGACCTGAAAGAACTTCCGCCAAATCTTCTCTCAATAACTCGTGAGCTACTGTTTTAACAGGTGCATCTGCATCTTTGTCTTCGATAAAATCACCAAGTCTTGAATCTTCTTCTTTACCGATAGGGGTTTCTAAAGACAACGGTTCTTGTGCAACTTTAATAATTTCACGAAGTTTTCCGATGGAGATATTCATTTCTGCTGCAAGTTCATCCTCTGTCGGTTTTCTTGAAAGTTCTTGAGCAAGTTTTCTTGTAACTTTTTTCAATTTATTGATAGTTTCAACCATGTGAACAGGGATTCTGATAGTTCTGGCTTGGTCAGCAATTGCTCTTGTGATAGCTTGTCTAATCCACCATGTTGCATAAGTTGAGAATTTGTATCCACGTTCGTGGTCAAATTTTTCTGCTGCACGAATAAGTCCGAGGTTTCCTTCTTGAATCAAATCCAAGAACAACATGCCTCTTCCTACATATTTTTTAGCAATACTAACAACCAAACGTAAGTTTGCTTGAACTAATTTTCTTTTAGCAATTGCTCCTGCTGCACCACCTTCAATAATTTTACGAGCAAGATTAATTTCTTCATCCGCAGTTAATAATTTAATTCGTCCGATTTCTCTTAAGTACATTCTAACCGGATCGTCAATCGCAAGCCCTTTTGGCATAATCATTTCTTGCGACTCATCTTCCTCACTATCTTCATCTGATGAATAAATATCATCGATAATAGGGTTACTTACTTTTCTTGTGCTGATAATAGCATCAATGTTATCAGTAGTAATTTCGTGGTCTTCAGTGCCGTATGCACCAACTTCCATCATATCATCGGCTGCATCTGTTTCGTCCAAAACACTAACCACTGAATCGTCTGACATTCTTTTTCTGCTCATTAATTATCTCCAGTTCTTAACCTATTTTTTAACTTTTCTTTTAATTCAATTTGAATCTGTACTGCTTGCACATCATCGTCGTCAATATACTTGTATGATTGCCTAATCTTTTCTTGCTCTTGGCGTAGTTTAAACCTTTTTTTATTTTGCAGATTCTCATCAATAGCAAGTCGCAAATCCGCATCAGAAAGCCCTTCATACGGTTTCGCCAGTTCTATTAAATCTGTAATTATATTTTTAATATCATTATCTTCCGCAAAAGCATTGTATAGAGATTCGATTAATTCTCCTACATTATTTACCTCACCTGCGAGTTTGTCAATCGTACTTTTAATATAATTTAACGTTTCGTCATCAAATTCTTCATTTTTTAGCATATTTGATATTTGAGAGGGAAGAAGTTGACCACTGCTTATTAAATACATGGACAATAAATTTCTTTCCGCTTTTTCGATTAAACTGATACGTTTCTTAACAATTACTTCTTGTTTCACATAAGGAGTAATGGCTGAACTCTTTGCTGTACGCAGTTCTTTGAGTAAATCTGATTCCGACATATTGAGTCTGTCAGCGACGATTTTAACATATTCATTTCTGGCAATTGTGTTGTTTATGTTGCTTAAAATTGGAATAACGCCTTTTACAACCTTCAATTTTTCAGTAACGGGCATGCTCCGAGAATAATTTTTTAGTGCTAAATCAATTTCAAAATCTAATAAGAGTTTAGCATTTTCAAGATATTTTTTGTAAGCTGCACCACCGTTTGTGCGAATAAATTCGTCAGGGTCTTTGCCTTCTGGTGGGGATATAACACGAATTTCACAGGCATATTTTTCATCATTCAATGCACTTTGAATTTCATCAAATTGTTTTATTTCCCCTAAGCCCATAAATGCTTCTCTTATGACTTCAGCACCTCTTTGGGTAGCTTTGACACCGGCTGAATCTGTGTCAAATGCCAAAAATATTTTTCTTGATTTACTGTATCTTGATATCAGGTTGATATGACCTTGAGTCAAAGAGGTTCCGCAAGAAGCTACGCAATTTTTAATTCCGTGTGCTTGTGCCGAAATAACATCAAAATATCCTTCCATTACAATTACGGAGTCTTCTTCTTTAATAGTTTCTTTTGCATGATAAAGACCGTAAAGAGTTTTACTTTTATTATAAACAATACTTTCCGGTGAATTAAGGTATTTTGGTTCTTGTCCTTGTTCCAAGGCTCTTGCCCCAAATCCGACAACATTCCCGCCTTCATCAAATATTGGGATAATTAGTCTATGTCTAAATCTGTCGATATATCCGGCTTCTCTTTCCCTTTTAATGATTAATCCGGAATCTTCTAATACTTTATTGGAATATTTACCTTGAAATCTTTTATATAAATCATCATAACTATTTGGGGCATATCCAAGTTTGTATGTTGAAATAATGTCATCTCCAAGCTCACGATTGTTTTTAACATAATCTAAGGCTTTTTCTGCACTGGAAGATGAAACTAAGTTTAGATTATAAAATTCAGCTGCATCTTTTAAGGCATTTAAAATTTGTTGTTTTATTTCTTTTTTTTCAGCAGAAGCACCGCCAAAATTTGCAGGTAATTCAATGCCTAATGCTTGTGCTTCATCACGGATAACGTCCATAAACGATTTGTTTTGTGTTTTCATTAAAAAACTTAAAACATCTCCGCCTTCGCCGCAGGAGAAGCATTTGTAAATCCCCTTAGATGGATTTACACTAAAAGATGGAGTTTTTTCTTTGTGAAACGGACATAAACCCCAATAATTTTGCCCCTTTTTTTTCAATATGACAGTCCTTGATATTACGTCAAGAATATCAAGTTTGTCTTTTATTTGTTGAACTATATCACTATTATTAATCGTTGACATTATTTAAACCGTTTAATTTGGCAAATCTGAATAAAAATCCATCGTCGTCTACACGAGCCATTGATCTAGGGATGAAATTTTGAGTATATTTTTGAACAATATATCTGTCTGTCATGCCGGAAATATAATCGCAAACAGTTTGTTGGGCTTTTAATTCATCATAATTTGCAGAATAAATTTTTAATAACTGCATATAATGTTCAAAAAGTTCCTCTATAATTCGTTGAGCTTTATCTTCTTCAGCTTTTGCAATGTTGTTTAGATATACATTTTCAAACATCCAACTTCTAAGTTTGTTCATATAACCTAAACACTCTTCTCCCATTTGAATTTTGTCTTTGTCCATACTGTTTTCAACAAGGTTGTAAACCATTTTGGAAAAACGTTTATGACGAATAGGTGAGAAATATTGCATACAGTCTTTCGGCATATCTTCAACACGAATTATTCCTGCTCTTAAGGAATCATCAATATCGTGGTTTATGTATGCAATTTTATCTGCAATTTGAACAATTTGTCCTTCTAATGTATAAGCAGGCTCCCATGCGTAAGAATGGCATAGAATCCCGTTAATAGTTTCTTCAGTGAGGTTTAAATCTTCTATCACCGTGACAACACGGACACTATTTTCATTATGATGAAAACCTTTAATCATAATGTTGTCTAAAACGCTTTCGCCGCTATGTCCAAAAGGAGTATGACCTAAGTCATGTCCTAATGCAATAGCTTCAACCAAATCTTCGTTTAGGTTTAACGCTTTTGCGATAGTTCTTGAAACTTGTGCCACCTCAAGTGTATGAGTCATACGAGTTCTGTAATGGTCATCATTTGGAGCAAAAAACACTTGTGTTTTGTGTTTCAAACGTCTAAAAGCTTTTGAATGAAGTATTCTATCTCTGTCACGTTGAAATTCTGTTCTTATAGAACAAGGTGTTTCTTCTTTTTTACGTCCTTTTGAAAATTTACTTTTTGCTGCATATGGACTCAAATTCTGGATTTCTTTTTCTTCCAGTATATTTTTAATCAAATTTGTTTCTAAAGCCATTTCACACATTCCAATTTCTTACAAGAATAATTTAACACAAAAATAAAAACGGCTCAATTATTTGAGCCGTTTAGTATTAATTTGGGTCTTTTTTACACCCTAACAAGGCAATTGACTTTGGGCGGTTTTCAGATGCGGTTGGAACAACACGAGAAGCATCAAAATATAACACATTCGGATCTGTTCCGTTTCCTAAATTACCGGCTCCATGGATTTTTGTAGTACCTGTTCTTTGCAAATGATACATTGCACCTGATTCTAAAAGCCAGTGTACATAATACTGATCGCCATATACTATAAATGCAGGACCGGTACCGGTAATATTCCTAATCGCATCTTCTTGCGTAGTACCAACATTTAAGGTAGTTGTTATAGCAGCTGTATCACCATGTCCACTTATAGTATATTGCCCTGCAAAGCGTGGAAATCTACCATTATATGTATCAGAAACTTTAGACCACCCTGTCGGGCAACGATCACTAGCAAAAAATGCTATTGTTCCGGTTGGTACACCTTGAGCATTTGCTAATTGAGTTCTTAAAGCAGCTATTTGTTCACTTAAATTGCTCACTTGTTGATTTAATGTGGCAGTGGTTGCATAACCATTTAAATCACCTGCTGTTAAAAAATTTGCAATATCATTTATTGTCGCATAATTTGCAAGAGTATTCGTTGTTACATAGTTATTTAATCTTGTCTTTAGTGCAGTATTTGTAACATAATTACTTAATGTTGAGTTTAATGTAGCCGTTGTTACATAATTTGCTAATACCTGTGTTAAGTATGATTTTGAAACATAATTATTTTTTATATTAGTTATATCTTTGCGAATAGAGTCTAAATCTCTATTGATTCGCATAATTTGAAAATTACCGACCTGACTGTTTTTCATGGTTTTAGAAATTAAAGGAGCTGCTGAACTCATCGCTACTCCAACAATGGCTAAAGTAATCAATGCTTCCGCAATTGAGAATGCTATTTTTTTATTTAATCGAGGGAATTTGTTAAAATTAGAAATTTGTTTTCTTCTAATCTCCCCCCCCCCTAGTAAATTAAGGTTTTTCATATTCTACTTCTCCATTATTTTATTACCATTTCAATATATCATAAGTTAACACTTTCAGGCAATATGTTTCTTAACGTCATTCTGAGAGGTGAACTTGTGAACCCCGAAGAATCTCACCACCGCAAGCCTACCCGTCATTTTGAGCGAGTGAAACGAAGCGAAGAATCTCACCGGATTTTAGCCTATATT
>JAFQTK010000038.1 GCA_017409065.1 bacterium | reverse complement strand
TGACAATTAAGACACCAAAAAGAGCCGCAGCTGACATTAGAGAAAAAATCCTTCTTTTATTTGTCATCCAAGGTTGTTGTTCTGCAACCCAAGCACCAATCGTTAAGGCACATATTTCAGGAAAAATAATTTCTCTTTCTCCGCTTATTTCGGCAATAAGCACCATAACAAGGGCCATTAATATCCCAAATATATAGCGTTCGATTCGAACCATTTTTAACATTTCGGTTTTCATATATTAATGATAATTCAATTCTTTTCTATATTCAAACTAGCTTTAAGATGCAAAAAAGAAGCACCCTTTTAGGTGCTTCTTTTTCTTTCTTATAATGAAAAGTCAGCTTCTGCAGGAAGGATTTCAGGAAGTTTTTTAATCCATTCTTTTGCACTATCATTAGCTTTTGTCCAGTTCATGGAAATTAAGCCTCTTTGAACCCATAATAGTTCTTTGAAAAATTCGTTTTGAGAGTTCAAAGCATCAATTTTAGCTTTTGTGTATAGGTGTTGAGCATCAACTATTTGATTGATAGGTGATTCACCTTTTAAGTATTTTGCTTTAACCATTTGATAGTTTTCAGCTTCAGCAAACATTGCTTTGTACGATTTTTCAATCATAAAGTATTTTGAAATTGCTCTGTTTACAACGCTTCTTACGTTCATTTCAAGTTCTGTGTTTACTTGTTCTAAGTAAGCATTTAACTCGTTTAATTCAGATTTGCAACGTGCAATTTCAGCTATTTTTGTACCACCTTCAATAGGTTTCCATTGAGCCGCAACCATTACTCTGCCGGAGTTTTTGTCTAATTGGTCATATCCTGATAAACGATGTCCTCTTTGAAGTAATGCTATTTGACCTTGGTTATATAATCCATAAGGAAGGCTTCTGTCAAATTGTGAACCATATTCTACTGTTAACTTAGCATTTGGCATAACAAATTTTTGTGCGTAATTTCCAATTTCAGCTTTTTTCATTGCAATAGCAGCTTTAAGCTTACTTGTTTCAGGTGACATGTAGATAACTTGTTCAACCAACATATCAGTAAATTTAGCAAGCTTTTCAGGTGTTCTTACGTGATCAATGATATGTATATCTGATGTGAAAAATGCAGGATCTTTTGCCGTAAGCGGATTTAAATTAAACTGTTCTTTTTGGTCTTTGAATAATATCTTATTGATATGAATTTTGATGTTTCTATAATCAGCATTCATGCTTAACAATTTCTTTTCAGCTTCGCTAACTTCACCTGCCCAACGAAGAACTTCTTCAGCTCCGCATTTTCCTGCTTGTTGGCGAACTTTAGCTATTGCTAAGTTTTCTCTTGTTTCTTGTAAATATTCTTCTTGAACTTTTATCACGTTCTCAAACATCAATGATTCGATGTAAAGATTACCGATTTCAAAGCCCATTGTTGCAACTTTTAAATCTTTTTCAGCTTTATCAAATTTAAGTTTTTTGTGTTTAACGATAATATTTGTAACTAAATCAGGAGCATAAATCATTTGATCCATACCGATTACAAATTGACCGACTCTGGTTGGTACATCGTTGTAAGAATAAGCATAATCACTATTGTATGTTTGATGACCTAAATCAATTCTCAAAGTAGGTAGATATCTTAAGTATGCTGCCGTTGTAGATCTGCGAGCTGCATTAACTAATTGTCTTTTTCTTTCGATATCTAAGTTGTTTTCTTCTAACGTGTTCATAATATAAGTTAAATCATATTTAGGAACAGGTTTGTGTGAAATAATTTGACAGTTATTTAACAATCTTAGTGGTGCAGAATACCCAATATCTTCACCGGTATCAGCGTTGTAGAAAATTATTTCATCATCATAGAATGCCAATTTTTCATTCTTTACTGCATTCCCGTGTAAAACACCATGAATGTTAAATGAAGTTGCTTCTGCAAGTTTTTTGTCTAAATCTCTTGTTGATGTTCCAAGCAAAGCCCCTAAATCAACATCTTCTCGTCCTAAACCGGAGAATGATGGCAGTTTTCTTTTATTAATGTTGTTGTACAATTCTTTTCTTTTTTCAACGGATAAGTTGAATAATGGTGTGATAAATACGGAATCCACATCTGAAGGAATTTTAGCCATAGATGCACTAATGTTTTCATTTACAGGTACAACTATAAATTCTGTATTCACTCCTTTTTCGTTAAGTTTATTTTTAATCATTCCATACCAATCTTTTTGAGTTGCATAGAACTTATCGTTCATTAAAATAGCGGTCTTGTGTTGTGTTGGCACAAGTTTTTTGAACAAAACGAAGTCTTTAACATACTGTTGAATTGGGTTGAAGAAATCGCCACCCAAATCTCTTAGACCATATTGGTCAATTGTTACAACAAACTTATTTTTGTTTTTCTTTGCTGTGTAGTAGTTTGTGGACATGTAGCCCATTGAAATAACCATTGTAGCTTTTGATGCTAATGCTTTTTCAGATGCAGCTGCTACTCCTTTTTCTGTCCAATCACCTGTGAAAACTAAATCACTAGGGAATGAAGCTTTGTAATCAGGTAACAAAGATTTTTCGATAGTTGATTGAAAAACTTTTAAAATAGGCGAGTTTTTGTCAGACGGACCGTCAAAAACGAATGCCAATTCAATAGTTCTAGCATTTGGTGCGGCTTGAATTTTTTTTGTAGCACCGGGTGCTTCTTGAATTGCAAATACAGGACCTGCGTTCATCCCTAGTAAAATCAGAGATAGCAAGCATGCAAAAATTTTCTTAGATTTCATACTTCCCCATCATAATTAAATAACTAACTAATACTCAGCTCTCAAAATAACAAAAAGTAAAAAAATTGTCAAAATTAATGTGATGAATTGTATACTTTTTTGACTTTTTAGTTTTATCGATTAGAATATGATAGTGCATTGTTTATTTGTGAGGGAACAAAATGGGGGTAAGAAGCAAAGATGTTTTATCACTATTAGAGGATAAAACGTGTGATTATCAAAATAGAGTAGCATTAGGAACCAAAGATGCTTTTGGTTGGAAAGAGTTTTCGTATAAGGGTATTGGACAGCTTTCCAGAAAAATAGGCAGATTTATTATTGAAGAACTGGATGTCCTCAAAGGGGAAAAAGTGGCGATTTTGTCAGAGTCTAAGCCTGAGTATGGGGCTGCAGTTTTTGCTTCTGTTTTATCAGGATTGGTTGTTGTTCCGTTGGATATCAAGTTGACGAAGTATGAGTTGAAATCTATATTGTTGGATGCCCAACCTACTGTCATGTTTACATCTCAGTATTGTTTAGAAACTGCAATGTTACTTAAAAATGAAATTCCAAGTTTGAAATATATTTTGTACTTGATCAGTATTCAAAAGTTGAGGATGTTATTAATATATATGAGCTTCCTGATATGTATAATGCAAAGTGGAGAAGACGTTCTTCAAAAGCTACGGCTATGATAATTTATACTTCAGGAACTACTGGCAGCCCAAAGGGTGTGGAAATTACATATCGTAATATTACAAGCCAACTTGAAGATTTAGGATATGCACTAAACGAAATCTTGGGTGATAAGAAAGTGACTGTTTTATCAATATTACCAATGAATCATTTGTTTGAAATGACTGTTGGTTTTTGTACTTTCTTAAATTATGGTTTTTCAGTTTATTATACCCAAAGTCTTAAACCTAAGGATATTCTTGGTATTATGACTGAGAAAAAAGTTGAATTTATGATTGTTGTTCCGGCTTTCTTAAAGCTTCTAAAAGTCGGTATTGAATCAGAATTGAATAATGCACCTAAAATTACGCAAATAGCTTTTAAAGCTATGTATCATTTGGCAAAATTTATTCCGTTTTACTCAATTAAAAAATTGTTATTTAAAAAGATACATGACAAATTTGGTGGTCATTTTATCGGATGTATTTCGGGTGGAGCTCCACTTGACGTTAATGTAGGTCGATTCTTTGAACGTATCGGTATAAAAGTTTATCAAGGTTATGGGTTATCTGAAACAAGTCCTGTTGTATCTGTTAATACGGATAAACGTTCTGTTTTGGCTTCTGTTGGTCGACCACTTAAGCATTTTGAAACCAAAATTGATGAATCTACGGGAGAATTGCTCTTAAGAGGTCCTTCTGTTA
>JAFQTK010000037.1 GCA_017409065.1 bacterium | reverse complement strand
TAATGTCGGTGTTGGAGTAAATAACGAATTAGAGCAAATGGTTCATAAACACAAGCACGTTTCTCCATACATTCAAGCAATTGATTCATCTGCTTTTACGAACTCTTTTCGCTATGGACCATTTCGTAATTCTCATTCAAGAGCTGCCGGTGGAAAAGACGGTATCCCCGTTTATGGAGATGGAGAATATCCTGAACTCGAAGCTGCAAAAGCTACTGTAAAAAGTGACGGTTCGCTTGGTAAAGAAACCGAATATGTTGAATCCGGAGGTTCTGCTTATTTAATTCGTGGACATAGTTCATCGGGTGAAGATGCTAATAACTGGTATATGTATACCAGCGACGGTATGAATAGAGATGAAACCTTATCAGTTGCCGGTGGCAAAGCTGTCACTTTTAAAACTTGCCCTAACAGAGATGAGAATAATGCCATTTGTAAACCCTCACCAAATATTGGAGCCAATCCTAATGAATTTTCTTATGAGGCAACTTCCAATGGAATTACTCGAAAAATTACAGTTGCAAATATGCCATATTTAGCAGATATGGCAATAGTCGGAGAAGAGAACAGACCTAATTCTGTTATTTGGTTGGCTTGTAAAAAAGATTAAAAGCTTTCTCCATAAACACACAAAATGGCGGCAGTTGCCGCCATTTTACTTTTGTAAAATATTGTAAAGATTTTGAGTATATATCGTTATATATACTCAAAAATGGGTATTATACTCATGTAGCCGATTCTCTTTAATATATTTCTCCACTCCTTTTCTCCATGACAGACTTTATGCCGCTTGGCGGCATTTTTTTTATCCTTATTTTTGTAGTAGAATTTAATTAAATACAAAAATCATACACAAGAGCGGAATTAAGAAACATGATAACAACAGATAAATTAACAGTAAGATTTGGCAGCCAAACCCTTTTTGAAAATGTAAGCGTAAAATTTTCTCCGGGGAATTGTTATGGGGTAATTGGGGCGAACGGAGCCGGAAAAAGTACACTATTAAGAGTTTTGTCAGGAGCATTGGAACCTACCTCCGGCGAAGTTCACATTGGTAAAAACCAACGTATTGCAGTATTAAAACAAAACCATTTTGAATTTGATGCCTTTACTGTTATTGATACAGTTATCATGGGTCATAAACGACTTTATGACATTATGAAAGAAAAAGATGCTCTTTACATGAAGCCCGATTTTGATGACAAAGACGGAATGAGGGTCGCACAATTAGAAACTGAATTTGCAGATTTAGACGGCTGGCAAGCTGAGTCTATGGCGGCTTCACTGTTAAGTGATTTAGGCATATCAAATGACAAACATTACAACCTAATGAGCGAACTTTCAGGCAGTGAAAAGGTTCGTGTGCTATTAGCACAAGCACTATTTGGAAACCCTGACATCCTGCTTCTTGACGAACCTACAAACCACTTGGATATCAATACTATTGCTTGGTTGGAAGAATTTCTTATTGAATTTCCAAACACGGTCATTGTGGTTTCGCACGATAGAAGATTCTTAGACAAAGTCTGCACACATATTGCAGATATTGACTACTGTAATATTCAGCTTTATACAGGGAATTATTCTTTCTGGTCACAAGCTAGTCAGTTAATCCAAAAGCAAAAAGAAGAACAAAACAAAAAAACTGAAGAAAAAATGGAAGAGTTAAAGGCTTTTATCGCAAGATTTAGTGCGAATGCATCCAAAGCTAAGCAGGCTACATCTCGTAAAAATATGTTGGACAAACTTACGTTGGAAGACATAAAACCATCTTCTCGCCAATATCCTCGCATAAGATTTAATTACCAAAAAATGCCCGGACGAGATATGTTGCATATTAAAAGCTTGAGTAAATCAGTTGATGGACAAACATTATTTAAAAACTTTTCGTTAGAAGTCCAAAAAGGCGATAAAATAGCATTCATCAGCCGTGACCCATTGCTTATTACAACATTATTTCAGATATTAATGGGTGAAACCCAAGCTGATAGCGGCTCATTTGAATGGGGTGTTACATCAACTGTTTCATACTTCCCAAAAGATAATACAAAGTTTTTTGATACCAAAATTAATTTAATCGATTGGTTGCGTCAGTATTCAGCAGAACAGAACATTAGTTATATTAGAGGCTTTTTAGGTCGGATGCTATTTACCGGTGAAGAATCTGAAAAAAGTGCTAATGTCCTTTCGGGTGGGGAAAAAGTTCGTTGTATGTTAGCCAAAATGATGGTAGCAGAATCTAACGTATTGATTTTCGACGAACCGACAAACCACCTAGATTTGGAATCAATCACAGCATTAAATAATTCTCTTATAGACTTTAACGGTACAATTTTATTTACGTCACAAGACCACGAATTTATTCAAACAGTAGCAGACCGAATCGTAGAAATTTCTCCAAACGGTTGGATAAACGCATACGACAAATATGACGATTATTTGGCTAATCCACAATATGCGAAGAAAAAAGAAATGATGTACAACGGCAAAAATTAACGTGCCAAACTTGCCAACAATACAGCAGCTTTGTTATGAATAGTTTCCTTATAAGCTTCAGGATTATCAATTTGGATATTTGAATTTTTCATAATTTCTTCATCCAACTCAATAGGCTTTTTCTTGTCTTGTGCCAACTTATCAGCAACATAAACAATATACGCAAAATTAGCCATACTAGAATTTTGTGGATTATGGTGATATTTTATAGCGTTATTTACAACAACAGGCAATTGCCATTTTTTAGCAAGCAAAAAGCCTACATCACTATGATTTGTTCCAAAGAACATATTTTCCACATCTAAAACGTTTGCACCTTTATTAACAAACTCTTCGATTTTTCTGTAAACAACAGGGTTTTTCACATTCAAAACTATTTTTCCAATATCATGCAAAAATCCGATAACAAAAGCATCAGAAGAATCCATCAACTTAAATTCTTTTGCCAAATGTTCACATCCAACCGCAGTCCGGATAGAATGTTCCCACATTGCTTTTCCGCCACGAGCCGTAAGCATTGGTTTCATTGCAAAAGTAATAATAATATTTTTAGCTTGGTCCATACCCAACAACGGTAACGCTTTGCCAATCGAAGTTATTTGTTGTGCAAATCCATAATAAGCAGAGTTTACAAGTTTAAGAACTTGAGTCGTAAGTGCTTGGTCATAACACATTACATCCGCCAAATCATTCAAACCTGAACCCTCGTCTTTAATAACGTTTAGAGCCTTTACCATAACGTTTGGCATTGCCGGTATATCATTATAATTAAGTATTAATTTATTTGGTGTATCCATTTATTAAACCTGCAAATGTTTTTTAACTGATAAGTAACTTCCTAAAGCTCCAAATCCTACTGCTACTATAAATAACACAAAAATAACAATATGTGTAGCTAAAACCGGAGAAGGAGTCATGAAAAATTGGTGAACTTGCACAAGCCACTTCTGGAGTGCATTAAGAGGTATTAAAGAAATAACGGCACCTATAAAACCATAAATAGCACCCTGTGCAATCAACGGAGTTTTTATGTACCAGTTACTAACCCCCATAAGACGCATTATTTCAATTTCATCTTTTCGTAACTGTATAACAAATTGAATTGTATTGTTTATTATTGCAATTGTCAAAAAGCCGATAACTACAATGACAAGCAATGTTACTGTACTCACAACATTATTAAACACTTGCACTTTTTGTGCGATATCTTTGGCATAATTTAAATCTTCTACACCTTTAACCTTTTTAACTTTCTCATAAACATCCGGAATATTTTCCGGTTTATCCACTTTAATATGCAAAGTATCAGGCAAAGGATTATCCATATCAGCCAACTCTAACTCTGACTTCAATTTTTGCCAAGACTTAGCTTTAGGAATAAAATTTATTTTTTCAACATGCTCTATTGATTCTATTTCTGAAATAACATGCTTGTTATTTGAATTTTGACTCAAATAAGCTGATATTTCTAAAACGTTCCCAAATTCTTTTGCGAAAGAAGAAACAGACAACGTTGAACGGAATAAAGCTCCAAAAATTGTCAAAATTGCCGCCATTGTTGTTATAATGGCAATATTCATCAAACCTGTTCTTTTTATACCGTTTATAGTTTCCATCGCAAGTCTATAAACGATTCTCAACTCTGTTATACTACTTTTCGGCAAATGCGACTTAACTTTACGTTTTATGATACTTTTTGCATTCTCTTTATTCATATGTACCTGCTTGTATATCCCTGATAATTTGTCCGTTTTCAAGAGTGATAACTCTTTTTCTAAAATAGTTTACCATAGCATGGTCATGCGTAGATACAAGAACCGTAATCCCCTTTTGATTAATTTGTTCTAATATATGCATAACTTCAAGCGAATTTTTAGGGTCTAAATTGCCGGTAGGTTCATCGGCAATCAAAAGTGGCGGTCCGTTTACAATAGCACGAGCTATCGACACTCTTTGTTGCTCTCCACCGGATAACTCTGAGGGTTTTGATTTAAGCTTATCCGCCAACCCAACAACTTTTAATGCACCAATAACACGAGTATTGATATCTTTAGTACTCATCCCCAGCGTTCTGATTACATATGCAACGTTATCATAAACACTGTGTTTTTCTAATAATTTATAGTCTTGAAATACAATGCCCATACGACGACGCAAATCAGGAACTCTTTCATCAGGTAAATTTACTATATCCACATTACCAACCATAACATGCCCTCTGGTCGGTTTTTCTTCCCTATATAAGAGCTTCATAAGCGTAGATTTTCCTGCTCCGCTTGAACCTGTTAAAAAAACAAACTCACCTGATAAAATATCCAAGTTGATATTTTTAAGTGCATATTCGTTATTTTTATATTTTTTGGTAACACCTCTAAGTTGTATCATTTTATTTTTTTCCTAAAAAATTCATAACTTTTTCTGCTAATTTTTCACCGGTTAATCCGTAAAATTCCATCAATTTACGTTGTTCACCACTTTGACCAAACTCGTCATTTGTTCCTATTCTCAAAACCGAAGTTGGAGCATATTCACAAAGTGTTTCACAAACAGCACTTCCAACACCGCCAATTATTGAATGATTTTCAATAGTTACAACTTTCTTTGTTTTCTTAGCAGATTGAACCAATGTTTCTGTATCCAAAGGTTTTACAACAGGCAAGTGGATTAATTCAGCAGAAACTCCTTGCTCTTTTAATATTTCAACACAATCAATAGCTTCAGCCAAAGTTTCACCATTTGTCACTAAAGTCACATCCATACCTTCTGATATAATAACCGCCTTAGTTGGATTAAATTTGTATGTTGCTCTGTCAAATACATCCGGTACATTAGTTCTTGCAATACGGATATACATAGGTCCTTTGTATTCAGCAGCAAACTTAATAACCTCAGCCGTTTCCGCACAATCAGCAGGAACAACAACCATCATGTTAGGAATTGAACGCATAATGGAAATATCTTCAAGAGCCTGATGGCTTGCACCGTCTTCACCTACTGTAATACCACCATGTGTCGCAACTATTTTCACATTAAATTTTGGGTAACATATAGAATTTCTTATTTGGTCCCAAGCTCTACCCGCAGCGAACATAGAAAAAGTAGAAGCAAACGGAATTTTACCAACAGTAGAAAGCCCAACTGCTGTTGCCATCATATCTTGTTCTGAAATCCCCATATTAAAAAATCGTTCAGGAAACTCTTTTCCAAACATTGCTGTCTGTGTCGAACAAGACAAATCCGCATCTAAAACAACAATATCAGGATTTATTCTTCCCAATTCTACCAACGTTTTTCCATATTCAGCTCTTATTGATTTTCTTTCTCTATTATTTGTCAACATACTCACCTTTATTTGTTTAATTCTTCCATAGCTAACGCAAATTCGTCTTTGTTAGGGGCTTTACCATGCCACCCTGCATTGTTTTCCATAAAAGAAACGCCTTTACCTTTAACTGTATTAGCTATAATTGCCGTAGGTTTATTATTTTGTTTTGCCTTTTGTACAGCATCATATATTTCAGACGGATTATGCCCATCAATCTCTATACAATCCCATCCGAACGATAAGAATTTTGAATCCAATGGAGTCATGCACTTAATATCATCTGTCTTTCCATCAATTTGAAGATTATTTTTATCAATAAATGCAATTAAATTATCAAGTTTATTATGAGAAGCATTCATAACCCCTTCCCACACACTACCTTCTTGCAATTCTCCATCACCGATATAAACAAAAACATTAGAATCAATTTTATCAAGTTTTAAACCTAAAGCTACACCGCAAGCTATTGAAAGCCCCTGCCCCAATGAACCTGTCGAAACTTCAATTCCTTTAAGATGCTTAACGGATGGGTGACCTTGCAATCTGGAACCTAATTGACGAAAAGTTTTTAACTCCTCAACAGGAAAATATCCGCAATGAGCCAAAACTGAATACAAACAAGCTGAAGCATGCCCTTTTGATAAAATCAATCTATCTCGAGTTTTAAATTGAGGATTTTTATCCCAATCCGGAAAATGATTCATACATTTGAGATAAAGAGTACTTAAAATTTCAACAGCTGAAAGATTTCCGCCAGGATGCCCTGATTTTGCAGTATAAATCATTTCTACAATATTTTTTCTAATTTCTTTTGCAAATTCTCTAATCTCTCTAATTTCTTTTTCGTTTAACTCGGTCATTTAATTAGCTATCCTTTTTAACTGCGTAGTTTCCATTATAACCTTTAATAAGAACATAGGCAAAGTTGGAAATATTCGTTTAAATCTTTCAGGCTGTTTTATTGTTCGGTACAACCATTCTAGTCCCATTTTTTGCCAATTTTCAGGTGCTCTTTGCGTAAATCCCGACCAAACATCAAAACTTCCACCTACACCTATTAGAATTATATCATTTTTTTTAGATTTTATCTTATTTATAAAAAATTCTTGTCTTGGAACGCCTAATGCAACTAACAATACCTTAGGGTTTGCAGCTATAACTGAGTCTACAACCTCATCTTCATTATTAAAATAGCCATTACGTTTGTAAACAACCTTTAAGTTAGGAGTTTGTTTTGAGATATTTTCAACTGCTTTATTAATAACTTCTTCCTTCGCCCCAATAAAAGCAACCGGATAATCATTTTCAGCACAGATATTAATAAGTTCTCTGGAAAACTCTATCCCCGGAACTTGTTCTTGTTGAATGCCTCTAATTTTCAAAGCAAGTTTTATACCAAAGCCATCAGGAATAACCAAATCAGCATTTTTTAAGATTTCTCCCAATTCTTGATTTTTATCCCCCATTTCAATCATTTCAGGGTTAATGGTTACAACTTGAGCCCCTTCATTATTAATTATTTTTTTGCTTATATAGTCCAAACCTTCATTTTTTGTCAGAAGGTCAACACCATAACCTAGAATATATTCTCTTACCTTGTTCAAAAGGAATCTCCCATCTTTCTTTTTTACTATTTTATAACAAAACTACTATTTTTCACAATTTAATAACTCATTATAAACATCAATAGTGATATGACAAATAGCTAATTTTCGTCTTACCAAACTCTTAATTGTTTCGGAAAAACATTTTAGAAGAGCTTTGTCTAATCCATTGTTTTCTTTCAGTATATGTAAAATTTCTTCTCTATATTCTCTGGGACGTGTATTTGGCTCAATCTTATCCGCAAGAAATATTATTTTCTCAAAATCAGTCATTTCAACTTTCCCCAAAGTATGCCAACGAATAGCAGACAATATTTCCGTATCAGTAACTCCGAAATTTTCCGCCGAAATATATGCACTTACAGGTGCATGCAAAGTTTTATAATTCAATAGCTCACTCTTTTGCACATTTTTGATTTTTTCTTCAATTATGTTTAATAATTTTTCATTAGAAAAACATTTTGCACAATCGTGTAAAAGCCCAGCTGTTTGAGCTTTTTCTTCGTCTAAACCAAACATTTTTGCAAGCTCAATTGCACATTCCATTGTCCCAAGACTATGGATATAACGTTCTTCATTCAAATTTATTTTTAACCAATTATCAATATCTTCAAATGTTTTATTTGTATAAGCCATGTTCATTTATATAGTCCTCAACTTCTTTTTTTACATATTTTGAAATGCCTTCATTATTTTTAATTTTGTTTCTTATTGCAGATGATGAAATATTTACAAATGGCAATTGGGCTTGCAACATATTAAACCCCAATGATTGTACAGCTTTTACTTGAATATCAGAAAAAGGTATTTCTCGCTCAAATACAACAAATTCAACCAAGGATTTTAGACTATCAGCCGCATACCAACTTGGCAAGCCGACATAAGCATCTGTTCCCATTATAAAGCCTAATTTACCGTCTATATCGTATTTTTCATACAATTTACGAGCCGTCAAATATGAATAAGATTTTCCCTTAATTTCGAACTCCACATCACTGACTGTCAAATTCTTTTCATTTTCAGCCGCAAGCTTAACCATATTTAATCTATCAATAGCAGATGCTGTATTGTGCTTAAGAGGAGGATGACATGCCGGCACAAGCAAAACCTCATCATAATCAAACTTATCTTTGACATAATTTGCTATGGCTATATGTGATTTATGAATCGGATTAAAAGTTCCACTTAAAATTGCTAATCTCATATTTCACTCCATAAACATTATATTACAAAACTTTACAAAAGGCATAATTTTAAGCAATTTTTCTTAGTTATATAACTTTATATATATGAGAGATATACCAACCCGTTTATTATTTAAAGAGAGAATAGAAAAATGACACTAATGGCAACAACAGGTGCGGCTAACGACAAAACCGGAAACGGAAATTTTACCCCGCTTAAAAGAAAAAAAGGTAATAAAAAATCAGCAACCGAAGAAATGGATATGCTTGATAAAAAAGATATAAGAATGAGGTTCAAAAACTCGAGGGACCCAGTCTACATAGCCTTTGAGTATCTTGAAAAACAGCCTTTGAAAAAATTGGCAATAGATTTCATAAAAGAATCATTCGAAGACATAGCATTTTTTGTTTCAAAATTCAACTAAAAACGGTATTTCAAAGTACCGTTTTTTTTATTATTGTTGTAAAATATATTCTGGACATTAGGAAGAATACTTATGGAAGATTTTACATACAATCAAACTTTAATTGAAAACACATTGGAAACAATAAAGAACGACCCTACAAACATAGAAAACTATTTCTTGTTGGGAAAGTTGTACATAGTTCAAAACGAATACGACAAGGCACTTCGGACGTACGAAGAAATATTAAAAATCAATCCTAGTGATGTACAAGCACTGGTCAATGCAGGTAGTTTGTATTTCTTCTTCGAAGATTACAGATGTGCTGTCAAGCATTATTTGATTGCCTCTGAATTTGAACCGGAAAGTTACTCAATATATTTCAATTTGGCAAATGCTTATGCCGAAATGAACGAGTTTAAGTCTGCCATGAAATATTATGAAAAAGCACTTGCATTACAGCCGGAAAAATCTATGATTTATGCAGCGATTGGTTTGTTATATCAAGACAATGATGATTTCGAAACTGCGGAAAAATATTACGACAAAGCAATCGAACTTGATAAATTTGATCCTGAAAACTATATGAACAAAGCAAATGTTCTAATGAAAGTTTTAAAATTTGACGAAGCCGTTAAAAATTTCAAAGAAGCAATAAACATTGAGCCTGATAATTTTAAAGCTTATTTGTGCGTTGCAAATGCTTATTCTGCGATGAAAAATTTTGAAGCCGCACAGATATATTTTGACAAAACATTAGAAATGGCTCCTGATTTTTATCAAGCTTATGTTTGCCTTGCGATTTCACTTTCTGATGAAGGGAAAATGCAAGAAGCGATTGAAATGTACAGAAAAGCAATAACACTTGATGCTGAAAAGCCAAATGCATATTTATTGTTAGCTAATTTACTTGTCGGTGATTGCAGATATGATGAAGCTCTGGATTACTACAATAAAGTTATTTCCATACTTCCTGATGATGCAGACACATACAAACTTATTGGCAACACTCATGCTATTTTAGAAAATTTAGATTTAGCGATTTTAAACTATCGTAAAGCCGTTGAACTTGATAATGATAGTGACGAATTAAAATTGATATATTACGAAATTGTAGACGAATTTATTAATAGAAAAGAGAATTTAAATGCAGCATAGATTTGAACCATTACCACTTGAAAAAATAATTGCACCGTTAAGTTACTTGACTGCCGGACTGGTCGGTTTTGTTTGGTTGCTTTTAGGAGCAATTTTAAAACTGGGACTTAGACCATTTTTGGCATATCACATTTATCAATCAATATTTCTCTCTTTTCTATTTTTTATCATTTCAACAGGATTAACCTTGTTACTTGGTATTCTCAGCATAATTCCATTTATTGGAGATATAATATCAGTTCTGACATTTTTCTTATCAACCCCAATAATTGCATCTTTTTCATTAATTAACCTTTTAGTTGGTCTATTAATGATTTATGCAATCATAACTTCTTTTATGGGGAAATATACTCAAATCCCTTGGGTTTCAGGGATAATAAAAGCAAATCTTCGTATGTAATTATCTGGAGGAACAATGAGATTCGATACAAAAACCTTGCATGGCGGACATAATCCGGTAGAAAGTAAAAACTGTATTCCTACACCATTATATATGACAACAGCATTTAATTTTAATGATGTTCAATATGCGGCAGATTTGTTTGATTTGAAAGTTGGTGGAGATATATACACCAGAATCTCCAATCCTACAACCCAAGTGTTAGAAACACGAATTGCCAATCTGGAAAAAGGTGTTGGAGCATTAGCCGTTTCATCCGGACAATCAGCATCGACTTTGGCGGTTATGAATATTACAAAAGCCGGAGATGAAATTGTTGCAGCTGCTCAATTATATGGTGGAACAGTTAACCTTTTAGCTTGCACTTTGGAAAAATTTGGAATAAAAACAACTTTTATCAAGGAAGAAACAGCTGATGCCTATGAAGCTGCAATCACAGATAAAACAAAAGCTATATTTATCGAATGTTTAGGCAATCCTAAGTTAAACGTGGCAGATATTGAAGCTATTGCACAAGTTGCACATCGCCACAATATTCCTTTAATTGTAGACAATACTGTACCCAGCCCATATCTACTAAACCCAATCGATTTTGGAGCTGATATTATTGTTCATTCCATTACAAAATATATTAACGGTCACGGCAATTCAATGGGCGGTATTATTGTTGATTGCGGAACTTTCGATTGGGCTAAGAGTGGCAAATTCCCTGAAATGGTCGAACCGGATTCAAGCTATCACGGAATTTCTTATACTGAATCTTTTGGAAATCAAGCTTTCATTGTAAAAGCAAGAGTTCAATTATTGAGGGACCTCGGCACTTGCATAAGCCCAATGAACGCATATCTAACATTATTAGGGTTGGAAACTTTACATTTAAGAATGCAACGAGTTAGTGAAACAGCTTTGACTGTCGCAAAATATTTGAATAATCACTCTAAAATTTCGTGGGTAACTTATCCCAAACTTGAAGGGACAGATTACTACGAATTAGCAAAAAAATACCTACCAAAAGGCGGGTCTTCCCTAATTGGATTCAGAGTAAAAGGCGGTCGTGAAGCGGGTACTAAATTTATAGAAAATTTAAAAATGCTTATCCACGCAACAAACTTGGGCGATTCTCGTTCAATAATTACTTATCCTGCGTTAACAACACACAGACAGCTTAATGATGAACAACTCGAAGCTTGTGGAGTAACAAATGATTTTATGCGTCTTTCCGTTGGCTTAGAAGATGTAGAAGACATTATTGAAGATATAGAAAACGCACTCTCTAAAATTTAATTTTAGGAGAAAATTTTATGACACAAACTTTAAATGAATTTGCTAACAAAGTAACTATGCTTAAGGCACTTGCCATCATGCTAGTAGTTTCCGGTCATTTAGAATTTTCACTTTTGGGTATTTTTACACCATATTCATTTCAATTAGCTTTATTCTTTTTTATTTCCGGTTATTTGTTTAAAGATAAATATCTCAATGATGTCCAAACGTTTGTAACAAGACGATTTCAAAGTCTTTTAGTCCCATATTTTTTATACAATGCATTTTATTTATTAGTAACAATTTTAATCGAAAAACTTACTGGTAAATTTTGGGGTGATTCAATTTCACTTAAAAACTTTTTTATAACCCCATTTTTAAATGGACATCAATGGGATTTGGCATGTCCATTATGGTTTGTAACCCAACTTTTTATGACTATGATTGTTTTCCTGTTCATTTTCAAATCTTTGAAAAAAACTAAAGATAATAAATATTTTCATCTTTTGATTTTTTCCATTTTTGGGATTTTGGCAATACCTTTGTCTAAATTTATTGAAATGACTCCTGTTACGCTAATAATTATAAGAACAATGTTTTCTTTATTTTTTGTTTATTTGGGATATTTTTATAAGGAATACATTGAAAACAAAATTGATATTTTCACAATAAAATGGGCAGGTGCAATAATTTCACTTCAATCAATTTTATGGTTATTCAATAGAGATTATGACCCGATACATGGCATTGGACTAAGTTATGTCCTAGTTTGGGCAAGATTCGATGAACAAATAATAGTACCAAT
>JAFQTK010000004.1 GCA_017409065.1 bacterium | reverse complement strand
TATTTCTGCATTAAAACTATCAATTGAAAAAAACACTGCATTTATATCATAAGTAGCTATTTTTTTTATTTTTTCTTCATCCAAATTTAAACCATTTGAAATAACATTTATATGAATACCTTTTTTAGTAGCATATTCAATATATTTAAATATATCATCATTAATAAAAGGCTCTCCACCACCTGTAAAATGAATATATTTAGTCCCAAGTAAGCTTAATTCATCTATTAATTTAAATACATCTATAGAACAATTGTTTTCTTTATTCTCCCTTACATCACAAAAAACACAATTAGCATTACAAAGATTACTTAAAGATAAATAAGCATAATATGGTTTGTCATAAAACTTTAGTAAGTCTTGTTTTTTTTCTTTTAGTAATTTCAAATACATAGTTACACCTCATTTAAACCATCCAATATTCCACTTATTGTTTGTAACATTGAATCATTTAAAAAATCATTACATTTATAATATTTAGTATTAGTTAAAGTATCTAATCCCATAACAACTGGAGAATACATAAAATTATCTTCTACTAAAATGTGTAAATCTTTTTTTAAAGCGGATGCCCAACCTAACTCAATATGAACTCCACCACTTATTCCTTTAGATAAATGATTACCAGGTATTACTATAATAGCATCACTAGATTTAATTCCTTCATAATCACTTAAAGTACACTCTTGAGGTCCCTTATGATCTACTCCCCAATTTTCTCTTTTTATAGCTAAATAATAATCAAAACCCTTATTAGTAATCAAATTAATTAAGTTTTCAAAAAACGGCTGATATTCTTTTTTTACAACATAATTTTCTTCTTCACATAATCCAGTAAATGGACAAGATATAAATACTTTCATTTTTTTCCTACCTTCTAAAATATTTTTTCTTTGTTAATAATTTATCTGTTAATGATGTTTCACTTATGCATAAATTATTATTAATTCCGGTTGCAATAAATCTTCCATCAGTATTTACTAAACGGTGAAAATCACTTCCAACAGAAGTTAATAAATCATGTTTTTTAGCAATATCATATAACCAAATAGTATCTTTTTTTAAGCAATCTGATTGATATATTTCTATTCCATCTATTCCCATAGAAATAAGTTTGTGAGTAATAACTTCAACTTCTGCTTTATCTAATTTATAAGCCATAGGATGAGCAAAAACAACATATCCTCCAGCAGAATGTATAGCATCAATTACATGTCTAACAGAAACTTCATAATCTTCGCCATAACTAAATCTATTAGCTTTATAATAAACTCTTAACTTATCTATTGATTCTTTTGAATAATTACCCTCTTCAAAACATTTAATAATCTCTCTATCAAACCAACAATAACGGCTAAAATTTAAATAGCCAATTTCCTCTTCTGGTAATACTTTTACCATTTCTTTTACCTTTTTTACTACGCTCATATGAGCATCTATTCTTTTATCTTTCATTTCATTTAATAACTCTTCTAATTTATGGTTATTTTCATTAAAACCATAACCTAGAATATGTAGTTTTATTTTCTTATTGTTAATTACTATATAAGAAGAAAACTCAACTCCATTTATGCCAACTAAACCCTTTTTAATACTTTTTTTAAATTCATTCAAACCTTCAATTGTATCATGATCAGCAATTGATAAAATTTTAGTACTGTTATCATTTGCTAGTTCAATAATTTCTGTCGGAGTAAAATATCCGTCTGAATTATTTGAATGAACATGCAAATCAATGTATTTACTCATAAGTATCACCTCTAATTATAATTATATAGACTTATCTGTAATTTGACCAATACCTAAATCTTATATGTTATAAGTTATAATTATAACAAAAAAAGGAAACTTTAATTATTTCCTTTTTTAAATATATTTACAAAATCTTTGACAATATCATGATTAAATTTTTTATTGTATGCTACACTAACAGGGATAAATACTTTATCAATATCAACATTAACTTCAAATAATTTACCATTTTCAATATCTTCTAAAACAAAATTTTTAATCATCCAGCCAATTCCAATTCCTTTACTGATTATGCCTTTTGAAACAGAAGATGAATTAGCTTCAATTAAAGGATTTAATACTATTTGTTTTTTCTTAAAATACATATCTATCATTTTTCTATTGGCGGTATGTGGTCCAGGTAAAATTAATGGATAATTTACTAATTCAGAAGCCTTTACTATCTCTTTTTCTGCAACACTCTTAAATTGCTCACTACATACAAAACAACTTTCCAAATTAAGAATATCATATTTAGATAAAGGAGAACCATCTAAATCAGGCATATCAGTATCAATAACAATATCAAGTTCTCTTTTAGTTAGCATCTTTAACATTTCTTCAGATTTCTTATTAACAATATTAATTCTTATATTGGGGTATTTTTCATTAAAAATTTTCAAATAATTAACAAAATAAAATGTCCCTATATGAGTAGGCACCCCAATATTAATAATATCAAAAGAAGCCTCTTTTGCTTTATCTAACATCTCTTGATTTGCGAGTGCAAGTTCACAAAGTTTTTCAGAATAATAATAAACTACTTCACCAGCCGGTGTTAACTCAATCCCTTTAGAAGTCCTTTTAAAAAGTTCTAAATTTAACTGTTCTTCTAATTTCTTTATTGCTTGAGTTACTGCAGGTTGTGAAATATATAACTCATGTGAAGCTTTAGTAAAACTTTTGTACTTTCCTACTATATAAAATGTTTTATATAAATTTAAATCAACATTCAAATTCATACTACACCTCCAACACTATATTGTTTAATAAATTTATTATATCATATGGGTGTCTTTATCTGCAACACAACAAAAAAAGGTTAACGTAAATTAACCTTTTTTATATATATTAAAGCGATTTTCTTTAGCTATTTTTTTATTTTGGTGCGATACTCGTACCTTATATGAACTGTCCCTCGTTGACATTTTCAGTATATCACAAGTCTTTTGAAACTCCTATACCAAAAATCGCTATTCGAGTAATTTCCGATTAATTTCCGAATAATTTCCGGCTCACTACCTGACTCACTACCTGATTGATTTCCGGTTGATTTCTGAATAAAAATAGCATTTTCCTAGGTTTTATAAGGGTTTGTGAATTTTCAGAAAAATTTTTTTTAATTTTTTTTGTTCTCAAAATATTCTATGTTGTTTTTTTAGAAAAATAACTCTCATCACTCACTACCTGTTCAATTTCCGATTAATTTCCGTTTCATTTCCATCAGTACTTTTTATCACTACACCAATAAAAAAGAGCATTGTTTTGCTCTATAAATTGTAATTTGAAATTAATTACATTTGAAACTTCCATCTTCACTCATTGGGATAATAGACTCTATTATTTCTTTTCTCGTTTTAGATTTTATATCTTTTAATGACATACCTGTTATTTCTTTAAATTCATTTTCTGTTAATAAATCTAAATTATATATTTCTGTTGTCATATAAGTATTGTCATCTTTCCAAAACTTACTTGTTGCACCTTTATATTTATCATTAGATTTTTGAATCATTTCTTTGTATGCATCAACATTGATATTGTCAGTCAATTTATTTGTATTAACTATTGAATATCTATATACTTCTCCATCCTTAAAATCATAATAAATTTCCATTTTATTTTCTTTTGTTGCATCTTCCATTACACAATAAATTGATTTATCATTTTTTGGTAACAAAAACATTATACCTGCTAAAATGACTACTAATCCTAAAATCAAAAGAATACTATTAACCCATTTTTTGTTTTTCATCAAAACTACCTACCTTTCTATAATCATTATAACATAAAAAAAGAGCAAAGAATACTGCTTTTTTGCCCGTGTGAACATAATACCAAAAAGGTTTGTTCTACCCTCCTTTCTCCGCCCTATATATTAAAAAGACCTTACGATCTTTTTAACCTAAATTAAATAAAAAAATGATAACTACAATTACCATCTAAATTTTTTCATATATATTTTTTTTGAATTAGAGTTGTTCTTAATTATCTATGTTTCTATTATAACATAAAAAACATTTTTTTGATTCAACTTTCTTGTATTGTTTTTTATTTTACGCTACTATGTCAAAGATGATAGGAGGGAATATGTTTAGAACTGACTTTGACATAAGCGAAGATGAATTCGCAGATGTAGTAAATCCACACAATAAACTTATCAATGATCATATCTATAATGAGGTGCTATTTCAATTTGTGGCTTTCTATATCGCTAGTGGATATCAAATGGATGCATTATGGGAAGGTAGCTTAATAGGTCACGTGAATGCAGCTATCGAATCATTGTCTTGTGTTATTTTTAAAGACAACTTTGATTCAACAAAATTAAAGAAAATATTATCTAAAAAATATAATTTAACTATTATTAATGAAAATCCACTAATGTTTAAAGAAACAAAAAAAGGGACCAGCGATTGCTGATCCTTTTTCTTATGGTATTAAAAGTTTTTGTCCTACGTTTATTATATTTGGATTACTTATATTATTTGCTCTGGCGATTTCTGGATATCTACTACCATTGCCATAGAATCTTTGTGCTATACCCCATAGAGTATCGCCTTTTACTACTGTATAGTATCTTCCGCCACTTGCAGTTATAGGGCTTAAATCTTCAGCTCTTACCCATCCTAATCCATTATTTATATTATATGGACACTTGCTTCCTGGGTTTACTAAATAAATCGTAGCTTCAAGATTTGTTCGTGATTGTCCTGCTCCATTACCATAGCTATCACGATATAATACTCCTGTAAATCTTACTTTATCTCCTACTTTATATGTAGTCGCAGAGCCACTATTTGTTGATGGTGCTACACTTTGATATTGTGGTAATGCACTTGTTCCAAGCAAATATGGTTTAGGATCTACCCAAGAACCATTTACCTTAACACCATAATGTAAATGCGGACCGGTTGAATAACCAGTAGTGCCTTTAGTTCCTATTTCTTGACCACATTCAACGATATCTCCTACTTTAACTTTTACACTACCATATGCCATATGACAATATGTAGTATAAACATTATTTCCGTGATATAAGGTTACGTAGTTTCCTGATGCTTGGCTTTCTGTATAACCTTGAATATTGTTTCTACAAGCAGTTACCTTTCCTCTTGCTGTCGCTACTATTTTACTTCCAGATGTCATATCAATTCCATTATGGAATCCACTATTCCATTGTTGTGTAACATCATTCCAAAACTTTCTATTACCAAAATCTGAACTTATCCAAGATGATGATAAACCACCAAATGGACACTTTTTAATATTATTTAATGTATATCCCATATTATTTCTCCTCTCCAAATCCTTCGCAATCTTCCTCTATTGAAATTGCTTCTTCTTTTTCTATTACTTCAACATTTTCTTCAACAACTTTTTCTTCATTACTCATTGTTGACACCTCCTTTCGTATTTGTATCTTTATTGAAAAAATAAGTAGCTATCATACCTAGTATCAACATAAAGTTATCTACATTTATTTTTTCGGTTACTGACAAATAAAAAAACGCTCCAAATGATAGTAGCGTTATAATTGATTTCACTTTCAATAATGAAACCAATGCATTGATTAATTTTTCTTTCATATTCTTCTCCTAACTATTTATTTTTGTTTGTAAATAATCATTTATGTCATCTATTGCTTGTGTTACTGGTCCATTACATCCTTGTTCTTTTAGACCTTGTAAACAAGCTAATTGACCTTTTAATAAAATTGTTAATTCTTCAAATTGAGTAACATTTGATTTTTCTAATTTTTCTACTCTAGTTTCTAGTTTATCAATTCTATCTTCTATTTTTCTTTTATACCAACTATAAACCGCCAAGAGAGGACCACCTATTCCGGCGATTAATAAAACAAAATTATAAATTTCCCTTAATGTTATGTCATCCATTTTTTCCTCCTATGAAATTCTTTTCCAAATATAAACTGCAAGATATGGTGGCATATTATTATGGGCTTGATTTCCACCAGTACTACCAACTGCAGTATCCGGACCCCAAGTATCAACTGTACCACCATCTATGTACCAAGTTGTTCCAGAACCACCACCAACTCTATATCCCAATGTGTGTCTATGACTTGGCATTTCTTCTGTTGTTAAGGTGTGGTTGATTTCTCCACCTGTAGAACCATTACTAAACTTTGATCCACAACCTAATAAAAATACATCTTTTATTTGTTCCCACTTACCTCCAAATATATTTGCAGGATTCACACTATTAACACTCATATAAATTGAACCCACTGGATAATACGGACAAGGATATAATGGCTCGTTATTTTCATTAAAAAATCTAATTGCTTGACTCATCATTTAACCCTTTTCCAAATATAAACTACAATGTATGGTGGCATATTATTATGAGATGCTCCACTTCCATTATTATCAGTATTTCCAGTATGTGAATGAGTTCCGTTGCCTTTTGCTATTGATGGGAAACTTGCGCCACTTGATTGTCCATTCGTATTATTACCGCTTATACAATACCCAGTATTTGTTGCACCCCAAGTTAATCTATAAAAAATATTAAATCCACTATCTCCATTTAAGGCTACCTGATGATCATGGTATCCAGATGCTCCCGTTGTAAACGAATGAGCGTGTTGGGGCATTTCTGCTATTGTCAAAGTATGATTCGCTTCTCCACCAGTATTTCCTAATTTGTAAGTACTGTCATCTGCTCCTAATAAAAATCTCCCTTTGATTCTTTCCCAAGTACCACCAAATATGGTTGTGGGATTATGGTTTGTCACACTCATATAAATTGCTCCTATTGGATAATATGGGCAAGGATACACAGGCTCTTTATTTGAATTAAAAAGTCTTATTGCTTGACTCATTATGATACTCGCTTCCAAGCATACACAACTAAATATGGTGGCATATTATCGTGTGCTGTTCCACTTCCTGTACTATTAGTTGTTCCCGAGTGTGTGTGTGAACCTGCACTTGTAGCATAACCACCCCGCCATTGTGTTCCCTCATTAACATTTCCACCAGGGCTTGGAGCAATACAATAATATTGTTGACTACTTCCGCTATATGGAAATGTCTTTACATCGTGAGTATGGGCACCCGAACTTCCAGTCGAAAATGAATGATTATGAGATGGGAGATGTTTTGTTGCTAGTGATACTGTGGCAGAACCACCTGTTGCACCAGCTTTATATGTACTACCTGCAGTTAATAAAAACCTATCTTTTATTTGTTCCCAGACACCACCAAAATAAGTGGCTGGGCTTATGTTTGTTGTAGATAAATAAATGTAACCAACAGGGAAATAAGGACAAGGATAAACTGGTTCTTTATTTGAATTAAATAATCTTATTGCTTGACTCATTATGATATTCGCCTCCAAACATAAACTACATAATAAGGTGGTAAGTTTGATGCACTACCAGTATTTCCGTGATTATGTGCCTGGCCTCCACCTGTAGCATAAGTAGATGGATAAGTTTTACCATACGACCAAGTATTATTACATCCTACTGCTGTTGATTCATCCGCGGCTTCTTCTGCCCATATTGCTCTTGTTCTGAAATATGTATGAGTGTGTGATGGTATTTCGTTTACTGTTAATGTATGATTACCAGTGGAATGATAATGAGTTTTAGAACCACCAGTACTTTTAACTACATAGCTGTCGCCTGCACTTAAAATAAATCTATCTTTTATTTGTTCCCATTGACCACCAAATATTTTAGATGGATTTCTACTATCAACACTCATATAAATTGCTCCTACTGGGAATGGATTGGGATAAATATTATTATTGTTTTGATCCTTCATTTGGATTCCAATATTACTCATCTAATCCCACTCCGCTATTACTTCATAATCAAGTACTGCATTTCCACTTTTTAAATAAATATTTCCTCGCATTGCAAGTGAATATTCTTCTTTATCATTTATACATCCGATTCCTACATTCTTTTTTGTTGCATTTATGAATTCTATAGGTATCCCTTGTGCTACAAAGTATGGCAAGATTACTGTTTCCAATTTATCTACGACTTCTATTTCAAAATTGAATGATTTTTCATTATCCAAATCTATTGCTTGTTGAGTACACAAATAACTATTATCTGTAATACTATAAGTTAGATTTTGCCACGAACTCCAAGTTGTTGCTGTTGATTCTTTGTATCTAAATCTAACACTTGATATTGTATTTTTATTAGCTGTTCCACAAGTTATTAATGAAAAAACACCACTAACATTTATTCTTGTGGTATTTTCAAATTCATTTATTCTTCGTATTGATACAGATTGACTTGGCGTTGCATAATCTATTACATAAATTACTTTTGTTTTTGTAGTGATATTCCCTCTACTATCAATAGCAGATACATTAAGATTTATCGCTCCTGACACATCTAGTACTCCCAATTCTAATGAAACTTCATTTTCAGAATAAGCAATGTTTCCTGTTAGGTTTGATGCTTCTATTCGATATGAAACAGGCGTCGCGTAATTCTGGGTAGACATTTTATTCGATGCTGGAATTGTTACTTTAAGTTTTGATTTTCCTTTTACTATATAAGCATCGCTTCCAGTTATTGCTACCATCGAACTGTTACTATCGCAATATTGAAAATCACTAAATATTGGATTACTATTTATGATCGTATATGTTCCATCTATCCAGTGCCAGTATATTTCTTCTCCTGCGTCATTCAACGTACAAGCAACTACTCTTATAGTAAAAGTTTTACTAGTAGTAAAATATTGCATCAAAGAGTTTATTTCTGACACACTAAAAGTCACATTAGTTCCACTCTTTGAGAGTCTAGACGCTCCTCCACATTCTATTCTAATGCGACAACTAGCTCCACTAGGATTACTAGCTGTTGCATTCAACGAAGAACCATTACTCACATTTGGAGTATTACTTGATATTGTATTTATCTGATATGTACTTTGATAATAAGCACTACTATCTGTTGTTAATCCACTATCCCTTCGTTTGACTCGCAGTTTGAAATTATAACCTGTTCCAGCCGATAGTCCACTTATTGTAAAACTACCACTACTTGCATTAACATCGCTGTTTGCTGTTGCCCAACTACTACCATTATCCGTACTATATTGTATTGTACTACAAGTATGTGCGGCACTCCACGAAACTGATACTTGAGTAATTCCTAAATATCCAGATTTCTTAGATACTGTGAAACTACTTATTGATGTGTAAGCTGGGGCAACTGTTAAATTAAAAGTACTTGATGTGTAATTACACCATCCACTATTTTGAGTATCTTTCGCTGTAAAATAACAAGGTGTTGTTCCACTTGTTTTGTTGCTTACTGTATACCAATCTGTTGTTCCAGAAAAAGACCAACCTGTACTTGATGATTTACAATCCTTTGCAAATACATTAGTTCCATTTAAATAAATTTTAAAATTAATGTTGTTATAATACCATCCACTACTATTTTCCAAATAAACTTTCCAGTAAAAACGATATTTCATATCCGCACCAGAACGTTGGTATTCATATTGTAATAAAACACTTGGATATGGCGATCCACTATAAACTCTACCACTATATAAAGTTTCCATTATTCATCGCCTCCACTCGGTACAAAAGCCCAACCTTCATTAGCTCCACTTTTTAATGCAACTATTTTTATTGGATTCATAGATATTTGAGTCCTTGACTTCAATTTTTCAACTTCGGTTGTATCTCCATTCAATGAAAATACTCTTGTTATGATATTTTCAACTTTTGCATATCCACTAAACTCTAGTGGACTCATTACTGTATAACTTCCATCGTACACGTTAGATTTAACAATTACACCACTCGATGTAATGTTTACTTGTGTATTAAGTATTTCTCCATATGCTTGTTGATATGGTGTTTTAATAACTCCAATGTTACACATATTATCTGTGAACGTAGCATTGCTATCTTGTGAACCATAAAGTTCTACATAATAAAAAGGTTGTTTTGGTAGCAACCCTTTTAATTGATATTCTTTATAAAATGATTCTTCATTTTCTCCTAGTTCTATGATGTAGCTTTCTACGTCATTATAAACTTTGAAATAACAAGTTCCTTGTAATCCTTTTTTTATCATAGTAGAAAAAGTATAATAAGTCTTTTGTGCCTGTGGAATTGTTTCATCATCTGCTTTTACAATGATTTTTTGAATTATTTTTCCTTCATTTAATACAAATGCTCCACCACTTTGTGATCCATTTAATGTGAGTTCTGCATTGCTTATATGTGCAACTCCACCTTCGTATTCCCAACTTTGAAATCCTGCAAATCCTACACTATTTAATATTAAATTTGAACCGCCTGAATGTTGAACATCAAATTTAAATCCTTCTATATCAAGAGCCAAGCTATTTAGCGTATCCGCTAATCCTACTATTCTTTCAATAGCCATTTGTCCTGTTGTTATAAAATCTGCTACTATTTGCCCATCAGACGTTATTGCTAGTCCATAAGGACCACCTATTCCTGTGGATGAATAACCTAAACCATTTAGATTCCATCTCCATACTTTTTGAGCTTCATTTGGATTTTCATTGTCCATTATGAATAATTCGTTTCTGGTTTTATAAACATAACCACCCATCGCATTTACTATTTGGCTAGTAGCATTTTGCTTTGCGTTATTTAAAACATTTATATCTATTTTTTCTAATTTCTTAATTAATTGATTTGTACTATTAATGAAATTACTTTCTTTTCTATCCACATTCGACAACTCAAATTCAATGTACTTTTGTGCAAGTACATCATATGTTGTTGATATAACTTTTAATTTTTCATTTAAATTTAGGTGTGGCACGATTGCTTCTACGTAATCTCCTAAATAAATCTTTTCCATAGATGAATATAAATTCTTGTATTCTTGTGTTCTTGATAACTCTAAAAAATCAACTTGTACCGTGATTACAGGTTTATCTATTCCAAGATTAAATTGTTCATACACAGCTTGTCGCAATTGTTCCACTGCCATTTCTTGCGTAATACCATTTTCTTCATCTATTTGTATTTCTGAAAACTCTAATTTTTGAATTTTAGGATGAATATAATTTTCTATTATTGGACTATCTATAAATAGTTCCGGAAGTAATAATCCATCAAAGCCAACTGGATATATTCTAGTAACTACACCGGTTATGTCGATATCCCAGGTTATTTCTTTCATATTTTTTCCGTACCTAATTTGAACACCTCTATCTAATCCTTTATTGGCATTGATAGAAAACTTTTTATTATTTCTATGTAATTCTCCACCCCAAGTATTTATGAAAGCATTATCACTGCCTATAAGTGCTTCTACAAAGTTCCTTCTAACATATCTAGCAGAAGCTATTTTGAGAATATCAGAAGATGCAACAAAATCATTGGCATACACTGTCCTTTGTGTCATCCATTTTATTGCTGCATCTCCATCTTTATCTGTTGGTGCAACATTCTCCAAAAAGTTATCTGATAAATCATAAAAAATATGAGTAGCATATACTCGTATTCTTTTTAATTGTTTTGTTATCAATTTAATTCTAAATAATTGATCTTCTCCGCTCTGATTTCCAACCGGGGCTTTTATTATATTTTCTTCTACTATACTTTCTATTAAAAAACCATTTACAGGATATTCAAACTCTAAATCATATTTACCATTCAAAACTTCACAACAAGTGCAATTTATTACATCTTTTAATATACCTAATCCATTATGTGTGAAATCAGTTTCCAACTTATCATATATTCTAATCATAGCCAAAGACTCCTATACTCAATTTGCATACTCGTGAAAGTCGATGGTTCTTCGCATATAACACTTATTGTATTATTGCCTGGTTTAAGTTTTGGATAATCTCCAACCATATGACTATTCATATTTGTTCCATTGCCATCACTTACATTCAAAAGTTCTCCATCTATAACTATAGGGCTTTCTAAATTATTAAGATGCATAATTGTATCATTGATATGTATTTCAATATTACCAGTTGACTGCAAGTTAATTTTTACTGGTGTTTCATAATAAGTAGATACACTTATAATTTGTTCACTTGAAGTTGACAAGTCCACAATTTGCGGACTCATCGATTTAGAGAAAGGCTGGACTTCAAATGCTACAATAAACCTACGATACCTTTTAAAAAGGCGTTCAATTGGTATAGCATTTATTATTGTTGCTTCATAATAATAGTCTGGATAATCAGAGAATACAAGTTTTCCTTGTCCATCTAGCCACACTAATATTTCCATTATCATCTTATCTATTTCTTCTTTACTCTTTCCTTCTGGTGGTAAGAAAGTACACTCAATTTCCAATGTTTTATTATTATATGCATCATCACTTTCAAATAAAAAGCCATTTCTACCAGGGACATTTATTATTTCGCCCCTGCGTTCTGGTTTAATCCTTGGAGGCAATTTTAAAATTGAAATACCCATATCACGTGAATTGATTCCATTATAAATAAAGTATGGTTTCATTAAGCATTACCTCCATTTCCAAGCAATTCTTTTCTAGCAATATATTCCATTTCAGACATTAATTCTTCTACATCCTGTTCCCTGTTATTTTCGAACCTTTCTATTGTTAAATAAATATTAACGTTTTTGTTTGTGGTACTACTTGTACTATTATTTACTTGAGATACATTTCCTTTTCTCATAGGATTTAATCCAGTTAATTCATAGTCTAAACCATCAGGTACAAAATTAATAGTGTTCATCAGGTTATCCATAGAATCTTCTACTTTATCTAGATTGTCATCAAGTCCAATTGCAAGACCTTGGTCGATATTCTCCCCAAAGCCCATAAAAACACGAGACGGACTTTTTATTCCAAAGAATTTCTTAAATGCATCAATAGCGCCTGTCGCTATACTTTTCAATGTATTAACAACTAAATCTTTAGCTGCTTTCAGACCTTTTACTAGTCCATCTATAATTGATTTTCCTATACTTCCCCAGTCTATCTTTTTGAAAGCATCAAAAATTGCGGAGATAATAATTGGGATCGAATCGATTATTTTTGGAATTGCCTTGACTAGCCCTTCCGCCAGAGCAATGATTATCTTGATTCCCATATCAATAATCAATGGTAGATTTGATGCAATAAAATCAATCAATTGTAAAATTACTGATAAAATCCCATCAATAATTTTATCGATATTATTGACTATCCCTTGAGTCAATGCTAAAAGTAGCTCTAATCCGGTTTTTAAAATAAGAGGTAAGTTATCGATTATTTTGTCTACAAGCATAAAAACTACATCTAAAATTTTTGATAGTAGTATTTCTACGTTATCGCCGATGCCTTGAGCCAAAGTAACAATTATTGAAATTGCCCCATCAATTAAAACAGGGACATTCGATAGAATAACATCTAGCAATGTCATCAATACATCTAATCCCAAAGGAATTAATCTTGGGATTTCTGCAGTTATCATTTCAACAAAACCAGATATAATTGTTGGTACTTTTTCTATAGCTATTGTAAGGAATTGATCCAATTGAGCACCAAACTGACTTTGTGCTAATCCTAACCCTGCTAGTAGTAATCCCACTATGGCAAATGGTCCTACAAGTTTCATCGCCAACACTGCAATTTTTTGTAGTTTATTAGCCCCAGCACTTGCAATTGTTCCTAAACGTCCAAAAGCCTGTTGTACCTTTGTAATCATTGGAGATAGGGCTGTTCCTATCTTAGCTGTCAAAGGCTTGAAAAAACCGCTTATTTTGTTCGTTAAAGGGGCTATCTTATTTGAGATTGCATCTCCAATTGAACCTAAAAAAGGAATCTTTGAAATAAATTTATCAATTGCACTTGTACACGTTGTTCCCATATGTGTAGCAAATGTTTTGAGTCCGGTACTTGCAGCACCTATCTTTTGAGTTAATAAATTGATTCCACTATATGCCGAAGATACACCTTTAGTAAGTTTCCCTATTGCAATAAGTCCTGGACCAATGGCTGTAATGAATGCTCCCATCTTAATTACAGATTTCTGTGTTTCAGCGTCCATCGTTGCAAATTTAGCGATCATTTGGTTAACAACCTGTAATATTTTTGTCGCTTGTGGCAATAGATTATTTCCTAAAATTGTCGCTAATTCTTTTATGCCTTCTGTTAGTATTCTAGTTTGGTTAGCGAACCCTTGATTAGTTCTTTGGAAGTCTCCACTGGCATTTTTAGTAACTTCTTGTACATAAGCAAGTCGCAACATTACTTTTTCTTGTTGGTTCATTGCAGATATACTTTTTTTGATCCCTTGTGTTCTTGCAAATTCTTCAAGGTTGGTTTCTGTCATTACGATACCATATTTCTTTAGTGCTTCTGTTTCTCCTGTGAATATAGCGGCTAATGCAGTTTGTGCCATTTCTTGAGATGTATTTTTAAATGATGCCATATCCGCACTTAATTGTACTAATTGCATCGACACATCTGCAGCTTTATCTTCTGTTAAACCTAGTGCTGTTGCCATATCTCCATATAATGCGGCACCATCTAATGCACTTTGTTTTGAGAGTCCCATCGCTGTTAGTGATGTTTCACTCCATTTCATAATTGTATCTGTGCATTCTCCAAATACAACTTCTGTTTTACTAATCGTTTCTTCTAAATCCGATGCCATTTTTACACCAGCTAATGTTGCAGCTAAAATTGGACCAGTTAGTTTTGTTGTTAGGTTATTTCCTAATCTTTCTACTCTATCTCCAAATGTATATAACTTCGAATTCAAAGAATCCACTTTCTTACTAAAATTATCAAGTAGAGATGGTTGTTGTTTTATCTCATCTTTGACTTCTTTTAGTTCCTGTTCCATCTTATTCAATGCAGTTATTG
The DNA here is from genome assembly GCA_017409065.1 of bacterium. GTDB lineage: Bacteria > Cyanobacteriota > Vampirovibrionia > Gastranaerophilales > Gastranaerophilaceae > RGIG2134. The sequence goes on along the minus strand of JAFQTK010000004.1, from coordinate 7,827 downwards.
CATTGTTTACTTTTATCAATAAATTTTGGGTAGCGTTGGCATCTTCTCCTTTGGCTTGAACCGATTCATCATATGCCTTGCGTAATCCCTCTACTTTCTTCTTTTGAAGTTCGATTTTTTCCGATAGAGATGACGCCTTGGTTTTAAGTTGTTCTGTGGTATTACCAAAGTTTTTAACCGAGCTTTGTGATACTTTTAATTCGCTATCCAAAACTTTTAATTGCTTATCAATTCTTTGGACTCCTTGTTCGAATTCCTTGGAATCGAAAAGCATTCCGACTTTCAGTTTCCAATTCGCCATTCGTATCTTCCTTTCTTATCAGAAGACATCATCAATGTAACCGAACTGTACATCCTCTACCGGATCATCATTTTCTTTATTTTTAAATCTAGCATATATTCTAGATTTTATAACTAATTGTTTTGGTGTACTTCTCCAAAACTCATAATCATCCATTTTTAGAATCTCTTTACCTAAATAATAAAGCCATTCCCAGTCTATGCTCGAGTCTGATGATCCGGTTGTTCGTTTTTTACTTGTGATGTTTCCTTATCATCTTCCTCGTCCTCCTCAAAAGCATTATTTATAAGTTTAGTAATTGCCTTTTCTATGCTTGTAAAATTATTCATATCAATTAATTTTCCTACTTCAAATTCTGTTAAAGTTTCATCAGTAGATTTTAAAACGGCATAAAGAAAAGACCTTACAGCCTTTAGTTTCTTTTTCTTTAATTCTGCAATGGCTATTTGTAAAGTTCCAAAGATATCTTCTAATTCTGCCATAGCATTTAAGTCAAAGTTCATTTCATACTTACGACCTTTTAATTCAATAGTAGTAGTTTGGAATTGTAAGTCTTTTCCAGTCACTCTTTTTTGTCCATTATAATTATGGTTATTATGATGTTTCTTTTTTTTACTCATTTTCTATCCTCCTATTTATTATTGATTACTACTTGGTTCTTGCACTTCTGTGAAGAAGTTTGTTATTTTTGTAGTATCTACACCTGTAGCATCTGTATCTAACATCATTCTCCAGTTACCATCACTTTCCCTATCGTAGAATTTACCTTTTATTTTAGTTGTTTTGCTATTTGGTTTTTCTCCTTTTGTTTCATACTCATCTTCAATTTCATTGAATGCACCTTTGTATAAAACGCAATAACGATATACTGGATTTGCTTTTGTACTATTCGATTTTTCACTTCTAAATAATAAAGCAAGTTTTGGTGGTTTATCTCCACTATTTTCGACTAACTCGCCATTAGCATATTTCTTTCCAAGAATTAACGCTCTATGTTCTAGAGTTAATGCATTTTGTTCTATTTCTACTTCACATCCTGCAAATGCAGTTAATTCATCTTCTACTCCATCATCACTATACAAATTTTCACTATTAACACTTGGAGTAATTTTAGCAGTGATTGCTCTACTGATTTTGATTGGTTTCTCGTACACTGTTCCACTTGATCCATCACTAGTGATTAGCGCTACGTGTACATCTTTTAACCCAATTTGTCTTGGGGTTACTGATTTATTTTCTACAGACATTTTATTCAACCTCCTTTATATTTTCTAATTTGAAACGAAATGCCTTATGATATATTTTTGTATCTTTCTCATACAAATCTTCTTCATCATCTAACATAAAATCTTCATTTTTCATTGCTTCGATGATTTCCTTTTCTAGACTTTTGTATTTTGGGTTTTTAGTCCACAAGTCTACTTGAATTATATATAATGCTGGTATTACCTCATCTTCTGAATATTCGTATTCATAGTCATATTCAAAAAAAGTGATATAAGTTTCTGGTGGGTTAACTATTTCTTGATAGCCACACGGAATCGTTAGTATATCAAGCGCTTTTTTTGTTTTCTCTCTTATATTCATAGTCCAAGTTCCTTTCGTATTCTTTCTGAAAAAACATTGAAACATTTATTCTTATTTTTACTCATTGATTTGTTTATAAAAGGTTGCTTTGGATATTTATCGTTTGATGTTCCCCATTCTACGAACTTCGCATAGTAATAATCACTATTATCTGATTTTTCCCATCCATACTCGATTGTTCTAAATCCATTTTCTCTTACGAGTTTTAATGGAATATTATCAGCCATATGTCCATCTCCATATTTTCCTATATGCCCTTTTTTATTTCTTGGGGCATTCTTTTTAGCTGTTTCATAGGCTGGTTGTATTGCTTCTTCCAAAGCATCATCTATCATTGAACTATCAAGGACTTGACTCATTTTATTTAAATCATTGACTATTGCATCCAAGCCATCAAAATCAAGCCTGGTTGCCATATAACTTTTCTCCTTTAGTAATTAATTTGATGTAATTATCATCTACTTCATAGATATCAAGAACTTCATATATCCTGTTCTCGTACACTATTCGGATGTCACTACTACATAGAGACTTGTAATTTTTTCTTATAGTCATATTGGTTTCTACCTGTGTCACTACTGAATTATCTTCGTTAGTTGTCCTTACAATTTTATCTTCAATGGATGCAAAGATCGTACGAAGAGTATTCCACGTCTTTTCTTCTACACCTTCACTATCAAAATGTTTCACGAACTTTTGGATTTCTATTTTCTTATTAAGTTTGCCCGGATTCATTATTTTCTACCTGTTCGCAATATCTAATTTGAAAAATAATAGCATCTACACTATGTTTTACTGAATCGCTTACTGTTCCAACTAACGTCCTATTATCATTCCAATGTTCTACTAGGATTAATTGGGCAAGGTCAGTTAATTCACTTGACTTAAAATTACCACAAGCGTTTTCTAAATAAATTTTAGATGCTGCTATTAATGAACGAATAAATTCATCATCTTCCTCATAATCGATTCGCAAATAATCCTTTGCTTTTTTTAAATCCACCATTTTATCATCTCCTTAAAAGGTTAAAGAGAGGTTATTCGCCTCTCTTATTCTGTTGGGTTTTGTGTTCCTTCATCTCCTGTAGTTGGAGTTTCAGGATTGTATGCAGGAGTAGTAGGTTCTACTGATGCAGCTGTTGCTTCTGTTACATTTTTAACATAGACAACTGGTTGTTCTGTTGGTGCTGTTAAACTGATGTTTAAGTATGATTGTGTATCTTTAGTTACAACATCATCTCTTTGGATTGCACGAATTAATGTTAAGTTCTTTGTGAATCCTGCTTCTTTAGACACAGCTAATGCCATTTCTTCTCTATCCATAAACTTGATAGCTTCTTCAAGGTTACCAATGTATACTGGTGATGCTCCATCTACATCTGGAATGTTAGTGTTGGCATACACTTCAATTGTTATACCTGATAACATTTTCTTTGTAGGATCTGTTGGATTTGGTTGCAGAATTGGTTTTCCTGTCGCATCTACCCATTGATCCATAATATCAAAACCATTTTGGTTTGTGATAACTACTGCACCTGATAATAATTCAGGATCAAGTTTAGTATTAATCGCAGACTTGATTTGTGCGTGTGTACTAGCATTTAACTTGATACCATTTTCTTTTAAGATTGATAAAATCTTTCTGTTATCAGTTACTACTGATTTTCTTGCTAACCATTTATTGATGTATTTAACAAGACCACCTTTTTCATCTGCTAATAATGTATTTGAAATTGGTAAGATTCCACCTTTATCTGTGATAGCGAATTTTTGTTGTTTTAATGTTGGTGACATTAATTCTCCAATTTCTGTAGCTTCTGTTATGTCTACGAATGGTTCAATTGTATCTCCGTTTTCATAAACAAATGAACCACTTGTTGTACTTGTAGCTTGAACATCTACGAATTGTTTCAATGGTTTGTATTGTCTTTTTAACTCATTGATTTCTGTGTAAATGTCTTGTGGAATAATTACTGCTACACTATTTTGATCCTCTCCTGGTGTAGTAGTTTCTACTAACACATCTCTTTCTTCTTTAGATAATTTTCTACCTTGTAAGAATTTTACTAATGCTGTTCTAGTTTCTGTTTTCTTTTTAGTAGTTCTTGTTTCTTCTACTTCTTTTACTTCTACTACTTCATTATCATCTGCAACTGTATCTTCTAACTCTTGCATTTGTTCTTCTAATACAATTTGGTCTTTAATTTCTTGAGCCTCTTGTGTAGCTTTTTGTCCTTCTTCTACTTTTCCTGCATCGATTAACTCTCTTGCTTCTTTCAATTTTTCTGTAAGTTTTCTTCTTAATTCAATTAATTTTTTATTCATATTCTATTCTCCTATTCTATATTTTTAATAACTCAATCATTGCATTGACTTGAGCTTTTCTTAGTTCTTCAAGAACTCTTTCTTCTTTAGTCTTTAGATTATGTTCTGCCAAAGACCTTTTTCCAACTTCACTTGTTGGATATGCTGGAAATGGTGTTGGAGATATCTCGATCAAATCAATATCGAGTAATGTTCTCTCGTACACATCTTCCTCTTTTAGATATTCCCATTTATCGCCATTGTCACGAATATAAAATCCAAATGACACTCCATCAACATCGCCTCTTTTTATTGATTCATAGATATCTTTGGCTTGACTACTATTTGGTAGTTCTAAATCAAAGCGAAGACCAATGTCATCTTCTACTAATTGCAATGTTCTTGATTTTGTACTTCCTAATACGATGTCCGAATTATGATTCCATAATGCTTTTATCGTATTTTCTTCGAGACTTTTAGCAAATGCACCTTTAGCGACTCTTTCATACCATTCATCGTATAATAGATGGCTTCTTTCGTTGAACTTGACTACATATCCTTTAATTGCCATTGTTCCCGATTCGCCAGTATCTTCTCTGATTGATAATTCCATCGCTGGGATATATCTAATTTCCTTGACTTTCTTCCCCATCATTACCACCTCCTTCATCATCATCTTTATTTATATTTTCATTTGGATTCTCTTGATTATTGTCTGGAGGTTTATCTCCATCTTCTTGTTTTGATTCCTGGTTGTCTTTCAGTTTTACTTTTTGTTTTTGGTATTCATTCATTAAATCAATATCAATATAATTTAGTGACATATAATGTTTATCTCCATTTTTGATTTTGTCTTTATCTTCTAATTCTCTGATTTCATTTATTGAATAAACACCTAACTCGTGCATTGTTTTGTAATAACTAGCACGATTTGTACTGTCTCCACGTAGTAGTGAATTTAGATTAAATTTGAAATAGTATTTTTTTATTTCAATTTCTTCTTCAGTAAATAACTGATATTGAAGTTCTTGTTCCCAACTTATTAAAAGTGGTGACAAGGTATCTCTTACAAACTCTAGTGATTGTTGTTCTATGTTCGAGAATGTTGCTCTTTCTAAATCCGCTAACATATGTGGTGGTACATTGAAGATTCTAGCTATTTCTGCTATTGAAAACTTCTGGGTTTCGATATACTGGGCATCACATTGCTTAATTCCTAGTGATTGATAATCTAATCCTGCATCAAGAATTGCAACTCGGTGACTATTATCTAGTCCATTGTTGAACTTTTCCCATTCTTGACGGATGATGGCTTTAGCTTCTGGTTTTAATGATTGTGGAACTTTTAAAACTCCAGAACTCATTGTTCCATTGGCATAAAATTTACCAGTAAACTTTTGTCCTGCAATTTGTATTCCTATTGTTTCTCTAGCAACTTCTATTGGGCTTTTCCCAACAATTCCATTTGTTGATAATCCTTTAATATGAAGCACACTAGTGTATGGTAGATTTACTACTTTTCCATTTACTAACGTGGTTTGTACTAAATATCTTTTTAAATTACCGTGACTGTCTTTCTCCATTACTACTTTTGTTACCAATGGATTCAAAATCCACAAGGCTTTAGGATATCCAGTTTTGCTCCACTCTATTTCCGCATATGCATTTCCATATAACTGACGATGAGCTTCCATCGTTTGTTTGAACTGGAATGGTGTCATATAAGGATTTGGTCTGGTTTCTATTAATTTAGTAATTGGATGATCATGTACTCTTTTCTTCTTACCTCTTGTTTCCTGGTATAATTGAAGTGGTAACATTGCAACGTGATTTGATAAAATTCTGATACAAGCATAGACCGCAGCGATATTCATTGCTGTTGCTGTATCTACACTTTCTCCTGAATACGTTTCATTGCCACCTATTAAATTAATCAACCATTTATTTGGTGTTGTTAAGTTACTAGTATCGCTTTCTTCTTCGCGTTTTTCTAATTTTCTAAATAACATTTATACCACCTCATTTCAGTATTTTTGAGAATATAAAGCCGAGCCATACTAACACTATTCCTTGCACGAATAGTCCTAGTCTTATATCTACCAAGTATGATGCAATTACTATTGATATCAGCCCAAACAGGATCAGGATATCTTCTAAATAACTACACAAAAAAACGAACCTATCTTTAGTTCGTTCACTTACTTTTTTAATTGCCATAGTTTTCTCCTTTCTAAAATCCAAAGCCTTCACTCATTATATGTTGATTGATATCTATTTCTCCATTATCTATTCTAGCTAGTGTATGGCTGATTATCATTGCGGCTGCCGGGTCTATCCTAAACCTAGCTTTGCTCTTATCTAACATTTTATTTTCATTGGCATCTGTTTTTGCTATTGCATTACTTATTGCCCACGTCAAGACTGGATTCTTATTTGTAATAATTCTTTTTTGTAATACTAATGCTTCAACATCTTTCGTTGGTTCTGATAAAGTCAACATACCTTGTCTAACTTCTACCATTACGAACCCATCTTTCTCCATATCTGTCGCAAATTGCGTCGCATTATATGGATCGTAGCCGATTTGTGCGACTGGGTATAAAAGGTGCAAGTCTTTTATGTATTTTTTTATGTAATCATAATCGACTACATCTCCTTCTGTAGCTGTGATATACCCTTGTTTTATCCACAAAGAGTATGGAACTCTATCTTGTTTTTCTCGCTCTAAAACCCTATTTTTGGGCATAAAACTATGCGAAAGCATCACATATTCTCCATTATCCAAGCGAAACTCTGCATTTACGCTTGTAAGGTCGATTTTACTTGATAAATCCACACCAATTGTGCAAGGATGCCCACGTATGCTTTCAAAGTCAAATTCTCTGTCACTTGCTTTCCATTTTCTCATATCCATCCAAGCAATTTCTCCATTTACCCATTGGTTTAGGTATAATCTTCTGAAAGTTGCTTCGGCTGTTGGTATTTCTTTTGCTCTTACTGCTAGCTGTCGCATTTCTTCTATTTTTCTAAATACTCCAAGTGCAGGATTAGCTATATACCAAGTTTTCTCATCATATATATCTGCATCTTCTGGAGCTTCGTACACTACTGGATAGAATGTTTTATCTTCTACCACGTGTTCTATTATTTTTTTTGAATATTCATATAATTCGTGACACACTGTTCCTGTTTCAACACCAGCTGTTGTTATTGATATGAAAAGTGGTTGTCTACGAGCACCTTGACTGGTTTTCATTAAATCATACAACTTACGATTCTTCGATGCGTGTATTTCATCGTATATAACTATGTGAGCGTTGAAACCATCTTTTGTATTTGTATCAGCAGATATTGCTTTGTAAAATGAATTGGTTTCTAGTCTTACTATCTTTTTTTGAGATTCTAGTATCTTACACTTTTTAAATAACGCTTTATTCATTCTTATCATTGCGGCTGCCGCACTAAATACTTTAGAAGCTTGTTCTCTATCGTTGGCACACGAATAAATTTCTGCACCATATTCATCATCCATAAATAAAAAGTACACTAGCATCGCTGCTATAAGTTCTGTCTTACCATTTTTTCTTGGTAGGAATATAAAGGCTTCTCTATATTGCCTAGTTCCATCTTCATTC